>JAHEFH010000094.1 GCA_024640245.1 Paracoccaceae bacterium
CCATGCCTCGCAACGTGCGGCCGACATGGCTGGCGCGCAATCCGCCGCCGGCATCGGCATTATCCTTGGCTTGCTGACCGCCGCGGCCGGAAATCCGCGAGCCGGTGCCGCAGTTACCTTTGGCACGACCGATGCGGTGCAGCGAAGCATTCTGGCGAATACACGCTCACAAGAGGCCAGCGCCGACCAATCCGGCGCGCGCTATATGGCCGCCGCCGGCGTCGATCCCGCCGCCGCGATCGAGGTTCTGGACCTGTTTCGCGGTCAGGAACTTTTAAGTACGCGGAACATCGACCCGTATGCCCAGACCCACCCGCTTTCGTCCGAGCGTATTTCACGCCTGCGCAGCTACGTCGCCGCTTACCGGCCCAAGGAGCGCACGCAGGAACCCGATATCGATTACTGGTACGCCCGCGCGGTTGCAAAATTCCGCGGTTTTCTCGACTCGCCGAAATCGACCCTGAAGCGCTATCCGTCATCCGACGACAGCGAGGCCGCGCAACTGGCCCGCGCCGTCGCCTGGCACCGTCTGCCCGATCAGTCCAAGGCGTCCTCCGCCATCGAAAGGCTGATAAAGATGCGCCCGGACGATGCGTACTATCACGAACTCAGGGGCCAGTTCCTGCTTGAGAGCGGCAAGGCCTCGGCCTCAGTCGAGGCCTATCGGAAGGCGGCCCAACTCGCCCCCGACGAAGCCCTCATCCAGAGCGGCCTCGGACGGGCCCTGCTGGCAACGGACACAGGTGCCAACAACAAGGCGGCGCTGGAAATCCTAAAGATATCCTACGCCAAGGATCCGCGCGATGGCGCGACGCTTTACAATCTCGCACTGGCCTACGCCCGCGACGGACAGGACGGAATGGCATCTGTGGTCACTGCGGAAAGATATGCACTTGCGTCTGACTTCAAACAGGCCACAATACACGCCGAAAGGGCAAAGCGGGTTTTGCCACAGGGAACCAGCGGATGGCTCAAGGCCGACGACATTATCATCACCGCTAAACGAATGAATGACGGAAAGTAGGTCTTATGCGCAAATTTCTGATACTCCTCACCGGAATAATCTGGGTCGCCCTGCCATTGCAGGCTTTCGATATTTCGCAGATGTCCGACGCCGAACGTCAGCAGTTCCGCGACGAGGTCCGAAGCTACCTGCTCGAAAACCCTGAGGTTCTCATGGAAGCCATTGACGTCTTGCGCGGGCGTGAAGAAGCACAGGCCGCCAAGGATGCAGAGGCCGAGCGCGCATCGGACCTCGAACTGGTCGCGCAATACCGGGACGAACTGTACAACGACGGCTATTCATATATCGGCGGCAACCCTGAAGGTAACCTGACCATTGTCGAGTTCTTGGACTATCGCTGCACCTACTGCCGTCGCGCCCATCCGGAACTTATCGAAATCCTGAAGCAGGACGGTAACATCCGCTGGATCGTCAAGGAATATCCGATTCTAGGTCAGGAATCGGTAAATTCCAGCAAGGTCGCAATCGCCACGTTGAAAACACAGGGACCGGAAGCCTATTTGCGGATGCACGATGTGCTGATGGAGTTCAGTGGGCCGATCAACGAGAAATCCATCGTCCATCTGGCAAAATCGGCCAAGGTCGATGCCGATGCAATCATTGCCGCGTACGACGACGCCGAAATTGAGGCCCAGATCGCAATGGTCCGCGATTTGGGCATGAAAATGAAGGTTTCCGGCACGCCGACTTTCACCATCGGCGACCTGATCGTTCGTGGCTATCTGCCCTCTGAACAGTTTAAGGGCGCAATCGAACACGGCCGCAGCCTGTCAAACTGACGATTGTAGTTTTCTAAGCTTTCCACATGTCTGAAAACCACCTATAAACAACCCACCCCGATCACAAAAGGGGCGGCTTTTGTTGAGGATAAAATGACGAAAAAAGACCAAGATGCCGACGTTACCTTCATTCAGGCGCTGGCAGAATTGCTACGCGAAAACGATCTGACAGAATTGCAGGTCAAACGCGATTATGGCGATGATCAATGTCTGAACGTCCGGGTTTCGCGCCAGACAATTGTCGCCGCTCCGGCACCCGTCGCGGTAGCGTCCGCTCCGGCACCTGTCGCTGCGGCCGCTCCGGCTGCTGCCGCGCCTGCCGCGGCCACCGATGACCCAACCAAGCATCCAGGCGCGGTGACTTCACCAATGGTCGGCACTGTCTATCTTCGACCCGAACCCGGCGCTGCTCCGTTCGTTTCAGTTGGCGAAACGGTAAAAGAGGGCCAAACCCTGCTTATCGTCGAGGCCATGAAGACCATGAACCAGATACCCGCACCGAAAGCAGGCAAGGTGACCCGTATAATGGTCGATGACGCGTCTCCTGTGGAATACGGCTCTCCACTCGTCATCATCGAATAAGCGAGAGGCTTGCCCATGTTTTCCAAGATACTGATCGCCAACCGCGGCGAAATTGCGCTTCGTGTCATTCGGGCCTGCAAGGAAATGGGTGTCGCCACCGTCGCGGTTCATTCGACCGCTGACGCGGATGCTATGCACGTGCGGATGGCCGACGAGGCCATCTGTATCGGCCCGCCTCCCGGAACCCTTAGCTATCTCAACATGGCCGCGCTGATCTCGGCCTGCGAAGTAACCGGCGCCGAGGCAATCCACCCTGGCTACGGCTTTCTTTCGGAAAACGCCGAGTTCGTGCAGATCATCGAGGATCACGGTCTGAAATTTATTGGCCCTTCGGCGGAACACATCCGCATGATGGGCGACAAGATCACCGCCAAGGAAACCATGAAGGCGCTTGGCGTGCCCTGCGTTCCGGGTTCCGACGGCGGGGTTCCGACGTTAGAAGAGGCCTACAAGGTCGCCGACAAGATGGGCTATCCGGTCATCGTCAAGGCAACTGCCGGTGGCGGTGGTCGCGGAATGAAACTGGCCAAGATCCGTGAAGACCTTTCAGAGGCGTTCTCGACCGCGCGATCCGAATCCAAAGCTGCTTTCGGCAATGATGAAGTCTATATCGAGAAATACCTGACCCTGCCGCGCCATATCGAGGTTCAGGTCTTCGGCGACGGCAAGGGCAACGCGGTGCATCTCGGCGAGCGGGACTGCTCGCTGCAACGGCGCCACCAGAAGGTTCTGGAAGAGGCACCGGGCCCAGCCATCGACGAAGAAACCCGCGCCAAAATCGGCAAGGTATGCTCCGACGCAATCGCCAATATCAAGTATTCCGGTGCCGGAACCATCGAATTCCTTTATGAAAACGGCGAGTTCTTCTTCATCGAGATGAACACACGCCTGCAGGTGGAACACCCCGTGACCGAAGCGATCTATCGCGTCGATCTGGTCAAGGAACAGCTTCGTGTCGCCTCGGGCGAGACACTTTCATTCAAGCAAAAGGATCTGGTTCTGGACGGCCATGCCATCGAGGTGCGGATCAACGCCGAGAAAGTGCCTCAGTTCACACCCTGCCCCGGCAAGGTCACGACCTATCACGCGCCTGGCGGACTGGGTGTGCGCATGGACAGCGCGATCTATGACGGCTACACGATCCCGCCCTACTACGACAGCCTGATTGCCAAGCTGATCGTGTTCGGCACCGATCGTCCCGCAGCACTTGCGCGCCTGAAACGCGCGCTTGGCGAGTTGATCATCGACGGTATCGACACCACCGTGCCCCTGTTCCACGCATTGCTTAAAGAGGAAGCGGTCCAGACCGGCGATTACAATATTCACTGGCTGGAAAAATGGCTGGCTGCGAACACGCCGCCGAAACCCTGAACAATCGCCCCGCGACATGAGCGGATCACTACGTCAGAACATCACGCCGGAGTTGCTGCTGCAAGCCTATGCCTCCGGCGTGTTTCCCATGGCGGAAAGCGCCGATAATCCCGAAATTTTCTGGGTCGAACCAAGGTTGCGCGGTGTCTTTCCGCTCGACGGTTTTCATCTTTCGCGGTCCCTGCGGCGGCAGATGCGGCAGGCCGATTACACCATCTCTGTCGATACCTGCTTCGCCGAGGTTCTTCGCGCCTGCGCCGATCGACCCGAGACATGGATCAACGACAGGATATTCGAGCTGTATCTGCGCCTGCACTGGATGGGTTTCGCCCATTCGATCGAGGTTTTTCGAGAAGGTCGCTTGATCGGCGGGGTCTATGGAGTGGCACTGGGAAGCGCCTTTTTCGGCGAGAGCATGTTCTCTCGCGCAACGAATGCATCGAAAATCGCGCTCGCCAATCTGGTGGCGCGCCTGCGCGCAGGCGGCTACACATTGTTCGACACGCAGTTTCTGACGCCGCATCTTGAATCCCTCGGCGCGATAGAAATCCCCAAGGCCGAATATCTGGAGCGGCTGAATGTAGCTCTGGAAAAGCCCGCAAAATTCCTGGAATTAAGCCCAGATACGCCTCAGGAAGAGGTCGTGCATCTGGTAACCCAGACGTCATAACGCGGATGTTCCAGCGCCGATAGCGCAGGGCTTGATGCTATCATCCATCCGTCGAAATTCGGGGTCTCGTTGCGGTCGTCCTGAATCACAAGATAAGCGAAGGCATCCGAGCTGATATTGTCTTCGGGGTACCGGCATTCTCTGAGGGTAATCTGCAAGCGTTCATAACGGATCGTGCCGCCCACAGCCAGTTCCAATTCGGTAACCGTGCCGGTAATCGTATCAAGTCCTTTGAGGCGTGCACCCTGACCGTTCTCGGTCTTCACTACGGCCTGTCCCTGTGCGGCAATAGCCGAAGCAGCAACGCACAGCGCGGCGATGCAAAGCCTGCGAACCATTACTGCGTACCGTCGCCGGCAACAAACTTCATCAACAAGGTCAGCAGACTGACCGATCCCTGCGTATCCTCGATCTCGCCGCCCTCATCCAGATTGAACGCGGAAGCGCCTGGAATGATCTCGAGAAAATTGCCGCCCAGCAAGCCTTCGCTGGATACGGATACCGAAGAATCGTCCGGCACAGCGACCGTCTTGTCTACCGTGAAGCCGACATCCGCGCGATAGGTTTGGGAATTGAGTTTCAGTCCGGTGACGGTGCCGACCTTTACGCCGGCCAAGCGGACGTCGGTGCCGACAGTGATACCTTCGGCGGACCGGAAGCTTGCGACCAGCTTATAGCTGTCACTCGTGCCGCCGATGCCGACGATCGTGCTGGCATAAAACAGAAATCCGGCTGCCGCGGCCAAGACCACGCCTCCGATAGCAGTTTCCGTTACATTGTTTGCCATGTGATAGCGGCCCTTTGGTTACGTTCGCCTATTCCGGCTGCCATGCCTCGTAGTCGGTCCGTACCGCCGGCTTTGCGGCACGCAAGCTACCCTTTGGAGCATAGGCCCGATCGGTTCCGGTCAGGTTCTCCAAATGCGGTTTTTCCCACGCCTTGTGCGGCAGTGCGGCTACCGTCGGCGGCTTGTCATAGGTGTGGTGAAGCCAGCCGTGCCAGTCAGCCGATACACGCGAGGCTTCCGCCTCGCCGTTGAAAATCACCCAGCGGCGCTTCTTGTCACGGCTCTCGTAATAGATATTGCCCTGCCCGTCTTCGCCCACTTTGACGCCCTTGCGCCAAGTATGGAACTGGGTATTCAGGGTCTGGCCGTTCCACCAGGTGAAGATACGTTTAAGAAATAGCATGCTAACCTCGGGTTCGTTTGTCTTGATATCGCCCATTCCGGTCGCAAAAGCCAGAGGCCTTTAGGACGCGGACGCACTTTCCTCGGCCTTTTCGCTGAATACAAGCAGCGGATCGGACTCGCGGCGCACCGCCTCTTCGTTCACGACGACTTCTTCCACGTTGTCGCGGCCCGGAAGGTCGAACATCGTATCCAGCAGGATATCCTCCATGATCGAGCGCAGGCCCCGCGCGCCGGTCTTCCGCTTGATCGCCCTTTGGGCAATCGCACGCAGCGCGTTGTCGGTAAAGGTCAACTTCACGTCTTCCAGTTCGAAAAGGCGCTGGTACTGTTTTACCAAGGCATTCTTCGGCTCGGACAGGATCGTGACCAGTGCGTCTTCGTCCAGATCGGTAAGGGTTGCGATGACCGGCAGGCGGCCGACAAATTCCGGTATCAGGCCGAACTTCAACAGGTCTTCCGGCTCCAACTCGGTAAAAGTCTCGCCGATGCTGCGCTTTTCTTCGTCCTTGACGTCGGCCCCGAAGCCGATGCCGGATCCCTTGCCCCGTTGGGCGATGATCTTTTCCAGACCGGAAAACGCGCCGCCGCAAATGAACAGGATGTTCGTCGTATCCACTTGCAGGAACTCCTGCTGCGGATGCTTGCGACCGCCTTGCGGAGGAACACTGGCAACCGTTCCTTCCATGATCTTCAACAGCGCCTGCTGGACACCCTCGCCCGAAACATCGCGGGTGATAGACGGGTTGTCGGACTTGCGCGTAATCTTGTCGACCTCGTCAATATAGACAATGCCGCGCTGTGCGCGTTCCACGTTATATTCGCTGGCCTGCAATAGTTTCAGGATGATGTTTTCGACATCCTCACCGACATAGCCGGCCTCCGTCAGTGTGGTGGCGTCGGCCATGGTGAACGGCACGTCGAGAATACGCGCCAGTGTCTGCGCCAGCAGCGTCTTGCCGCAGCCTGTCGGCCCGATCAGCAGGATGTTTGATTTCGACAGTTCGATATCCGAACTTTTCTCGGAGTGTTTCAGACGCTTGTAGTGGTTGTGCACCGCCACTGAAAGAACCCGCTTGGCCACGTCCTGACCGATGACATAGTCATCCAGAACCTTGCAGATCTCCGATGGCGTCGGAACTCCGTCGCCGGATTTAACCAGACTGCTTTTCGTTTCCTCGCGGATGATGTCCATGCACAGCTCGACACATTCGTCGCAGATGAACACAGTCGGTCCGGCGATCAGTTTCCGCACCTCGTGCTGGCTCTTTCCGCAGAAAGAACAATACAGGGTGTTTTTTGAGTCGCCGTCACTCGAATTCGCCATACTTTACTCCGTTGGGATAACCCAATTTTTATGCTTTTGCCGGTCGCCCGACAACTTGGCCATAACACTATGGCAGATCATTCGGTGGCACAATGCCAATTCTGCCCCAATCCGCCCCCTATCGGCGCCCGTCAAACCGGCACCGATACGGGTGAATTTCAGTGCCGTTCAGAGTTATTTTTTTTCCTCGGGCGCGCGTTTCTGGACGATCTCGTCGATGAGGCCCCATTTCTTGGAATCCTCGGCTGTCATGAAATAGTCACGGTCCAGAGCCGTTTCAACCTCTTTCAGCTTGCGGCCGGTGTGGTGCACATAAATCTTGTTCAGGCGATCCTTGAGCTCCAGGATTTCCTTGGCGTGCAGCGCGATATCCGACGCCTGACCCTGAAAACCGCCCGAAGGCTGGTGGACCATGACGCGCGCGTTCGGCAGCGCAAACCGCATGCCCGGCTCGCCGGCCGCCAGCAACAGAGAGCCCATGGATGCCGCCTGCCCGATACACAGGGTCGAGACCTTGGGCCGGATATACTGCATCGTGTCATAGATCGACAGACCCGAGGTCACGACGCCGCCGGGGCTGTTGATATACATCGCGATGTCCTTGTTGGGGCTTTCGGCCTCCAGGAACAGCAGCTGCGCCACGATCAGTGTCGACATGGCGTCATGCACAGGACCGGACAGAAAAATGATGCGCTCTTTCAGCAGGCGCGAGAATATGTCGTAGGACCGTTCGCCGCGAGAGGTCTGCTCGACGACCATCGGGACAAGGGTGTTCATGTAAACGTCTATGGGATCGCGCATATTTTTTGCCTGTATTGCTGTAGAAATAGGTTCCGGTGTCGGAGTGTAGTTCGCACTGTCGGGGTCTTCAAGGTGTCACGGCAAAGTTAATGAACACTAACCGGTGAAAAGGGAAAATTGCTTAATCCGCCGCGCGGACGGACCTTGCAGACCGCCACAAGCCCCCCCTGACATGAAAAAGCCCGCCTGAACGGCGGGCTTTCCGGTTCCGGTTTGCCGGCCCTTATTCTTCGTCGTTCAGCTTTTCGACTGCGGCTTGCAGGTCTTCCTTGCTGACTTTCTTTTCTTTCACTGTAGACAGTTCGAGAATGTAGTCGACGACCTTGTCTTCGAAGATCGGCGCGCGCAGTTGCTGCATGGCACCCTGGTTCTTCTGCAGGAACTCATAGAACTGACGCTCCTGACCCGGATACTGGCTGGCCTGACGCATGGCGGCCTGTTGCATTTCCGCGTCGGTAACTTCGATCTTCTGTTGCTCACCAATATTGGCCAGCAGCAGACCCAGCTTCACGCGACGGGTTGCGAGTTTCTTGTGCTCGTCCGTGGTTTCGATCTTGGGGTGATCGTGGCCTTGCACGTCAGGGTTTTCCTCGTGCCATAGCTGGTGCGCGATCTGACCTGCCTCGGCCTCCAGAAGGGCTTCTGGCAGTTCGAAATCGACCAGCTTGTCCAATTGGTCCAGCAGCGCGCGCTTGGTCACCATGCGAGAAGCGCCGGAATATTCGGCAACCAGACGATCGGCAACCTGACCCTTGAGGTCTTCGAGGTTTTCGGCGCCGTATTTCGTCGCCAGTTCGTCGTTGACTTCGGCCGGCTTGGGTTCCTTGACGGAATGGACCTTGCACTCGAACACGGCATCCTTGCCGGCGAGGTTCGCAGCGCCGTATTCGGCAGGGAAAGTAACCTTCACGTCGATCTCGTCACCGGCCTTCACGCCGACCAGCTGAGCCTCGAAACCGGGGATGAAGCTGTTGGAGCCCAGAACCAGCGGGTATTCCTCGGCCTTGCCGCCTTCGAACGGCTCGCCGTCAACCTTGCCGAGGAAGTCGATCACAACCTGGTCGCCGTCTTTGGCCTTGCTGCCTTTTTTGCGGTCTTCGAAGTTCTGCGCGCTCTCGGCCAGGTTGGCCAGCGCTTCGGTGATGTCCTCGTCAGAGGCCTCTACGACCAGCTTGTCCAGCTTGACCTTCGAGAAATCGCTTTCCGGGATTTCCGGCAGACATTCGTAGGTCAGGGCAACGTCAACGTCGTCGCCTTCTTTCCAGTCGTCGTTGGTCATCTTGACGTCAGGCTGGTGCGCGGGGCGTTCGCCTGTCTTTTCGAAATGCTCGGACATTGCGCCGTCGATGGCTTCCTGCATCGCTTCGCCCAGAATAGACTGGCCGTACTGCTTTTTCAGCAGCGCCATAGGCACTTTTCCCTTGCGGAAGCCCTTCATCTCGATGTTGGGCTGCGCCTCGACCAGCTTGGCGTTTACCTTGTCGGCCAGCTCTTGCGCCGTGACCTTGATGGCATAGCCGCGCTTGAGGCCCTCGTTCAGGGTTTCGGTAACCTGCATGTTCATTCCTTTATCATATCATAGTGCCCGGGCGCGCCTCTCCGCACGCCTTAAATCAATGGCCCTTCTAAGCATGGTTGGGCCTTGGTGCAAGTGCTGATTGGCGGGTTTACCGCAACCGGAACCGGCTGCGCAGTCCTAAGCCGAGCAGGATCAGGAATATGAATCCGAGCACGGTTTGCAGGCCAGAGAAGAAAACCAGCCCATAGCCATAATCCGTTGCCAAACCCAGATAAAACTCGCGCAGGTAGAGCCGTCCTAAGCCGAGGAACGAGAACACATTCGAAAACGATACGCCAAAAGCACTGGCCTGCGAGGTGACACCGACCTCCATGCTTTTGAAACTGAATGCCTGAGCGAACACGACCCAGCCGGTAAGGATATTCACTGCCAACCAGACCATTGGCCGCCCCACCGAATTGCCATAGTCGGACAGCTTGTCATAAAGCCAATAGACACAGAACATGAAACCCCCCTCGGTTTCTTTCTTGCAGGCCATTTCCCGCCTGTGAAAGAACTGCTCTGACTCGGTTTGCAGGGATTTGTTCATGAACAGCCGCAGACGGTTATAGGCGGCTTTTTGCTTCTCCGCCGGCATGACTTCGATTTTGCCATCGCCCTTCAACGGCGGCCAGAAACCGCCCTTGGACGGATCGCCGTCCGGCAGGGTGAACAGCGTATGATCATACAGTTTTGCGGCATGAAATTCCGGAACATATGAAAGGAACTTCGCTTGTTGAAAATCCGTCGTCGACTTGAACTCGGCAGAACCGAAGTAGGCAGGGCCGCTGAAAGTCGCGGTGTTGAAGGAGGCAAAGCCGCTGAAAGTCGCGATTTTGAAGTAGGCAGGGCCGCTGAAGGTCGCGGTGTCGAAGTCGGCAAGGCCGCTGAAGGTCGCGGTGTTGAGGTTGGCATCGCCGCTTATAACATACTTCATGAACCCCAAAAGGTTCATGAAGTATGTTTCCGAAAAATCAATTATATCATCTGGATCCGGCAACGCCGCTTTGTTATCGCCCAGCCTCCGCTGTAATTCGTCAGTCACCTTTTTCAACTCGTCCGGCTTCAATGGCAACAGGTCCTCGACGGACAGGTTCATTTTCTTCGCCAACTCTGTCCGCGCTTCATCGTCCAGTTTCGCGCAGGACCAGCCATTCCAGTACCGGCGGTTATTTTTGGCAAGTTCGTCGTCAAACTCCCAAATCTGCGCCCCGACCTTCTGCTCCCCCGCAATCGTCGCCAGAATATACCACTTGTTTTCCTGCGCCGATTTCAGCTTCGTCCCGCCGTTGGTCGTCGCACTGCCGTCCTTTTTCACATCCTCCGGAAACACATACCCCGCAGGCTTGCTGTCGTCCTTCAAAGTTCCGGCCATAATAAAATTCCTTAATTGAACAGCCCGACTAAGCCACAACCTGCACGAGAAACCAAGACCTTACCGTATCAACCGCCCCGACCCGCGCGCAATCCACCAGCAATGTAAGCGCTTGCATTGCCACCTGACTTCCCCTAGACTATTGTAAATACCTACCCTCTCCACGACGCCTGCAAGGAGCATCCCCGATGTATAAACATGTCCTCGTCCCCGTCGCGCTCGATCACGGCGCGGGTTTTTCACCGGCCTTCCAACTGGCGCGCCTGATCGCCGGACCGGACGGCAAGGTCTCGGCGGTTACGGTCGTGGAACCGATCCCCGGTTTCGCAAGGCAATACCTGCCCGAAGGCGAACCGGAAAAACGGCTGGAAGATGCGCTCGCCAAATTGCAGAAGATCGTCCCCGCCGACCAGGACGTGGACTGCAAGGTAGTCGTCGGCCATCCGGGTCGCAGGATCGTCGATTATGCCGAAACCATCGAAGCGGACTGCATCATCATCTCGTCGCACCGCCCCGGCATGCAGGACTATTTCCTCGGCTCGACAGCAGGCCGCGTCGTGCGCCACTCGCCCTGCGCCGTTCACGTGATGCGCTGACCGGGCGACACTGCGCGAAAAACCGCACAGGAAAACAGGTTTTCAGGCAAGCGCTCCGGCGCTTCTTGAACCGCCGCCATGTGCTGCTTATCATTACGGGCAACAGACCTGTCTGAAGAGGCACCCATGAAACGCGCAGTAACAACATTGATAGCCATAGCCGCGATCGCAAGCCCGCTCTCCCCCGCCTTCGCCAAGGGCCCCGATCACTGCCCGCCCGGGCTGGCCAAGAAATCGCCGGCCTGCGTCC
>JAHEFH010000095.1 GCA_024640245.1 Paracoccaceae bacterium
TCGTGACCGGTGCGCTTGTCGGATCTTCCGGTGCGATCCTGTCCTACATCATGTGCAAGGCGATGAACCGCAGCTTCATTTCGGTGATCCTTGGCGGCTTCGGTGGCTCCACTGGCCCGGCAATGGAAATCGAGGGCGAGATGGTGGCGACCGATGCGGCCAGTGTAGCCGCCATGTTGGACGACGCTGACTCGGTTATCATTGTGCCCGGCTACGGCATGGCCGTGGCGCAGGCACAGCAGTCGGTCAGCGAACTGACCCGTCGTCTGCGGGCCAAGGGCAAGAACGTCCGTTTCGGTATCCACCCGGTTGCAGGGCGTCTGCCGGGCCACATGAACGTGCTGTTGGCCGAGGCCAAAGTGCCCTACGACATCGTGCTGGAAATGGACGAGATTAATGACGATTTCCCCAAAACAGATGTCGCGATCATCATCGGGTCGAACGACATCGTGAACCCTGCGGCACAGGAAGACCCAAACAGCCCCATCGCGGGCATGCCGGTTCTGGAAGTCTGGAAGGCCAAGCACGTCATCGTGTCCAAGCGCGGGCAGGGGACCGGCTATTCCGGTATCGAGAACCCGCTGTTCTACAAGGAAAACACCCGAATGCTTTATGGAGACGCCAAAGCGACGGTGGACCAGTTGCTAGGGCTCATTTCCGCCTAGGCAATTTAAAAAGAAGTCGGCGGCCCCTTAGGGGGCCGTATTCTTGCGTTTTGATCTTGGCCGAATAACCGCTCCAGCATCATGGCCGCCATTGCGTTTTTTAGCCGCTGTGCGACACGATCAAGGAAGGAAAGTATCTCTGACATAGACCGGTATCGTAATTATTCCGACGAGGCTCTCTGTTCCGTCAAACATGTCCGCCAATTCGGGCGCTGTAGACTGGAACTCGACCAGACCGTTAAGCTCCTTGCGAAGTGCTTTGCTCATCGCGAGATCGACCAACTGCTGATAGCGGTAAATTCGGTGGAAATCAGGTTTGGTGGACGAATACGGTGTGGTTTCGGATGCGGACCATGACGGAATCCCGATCTGATGGCTCAATTCCAGACGAATTTCTCCTCCGCCTTCAGGCTCCACGATCCAAACTTCCTTGTTGGTCCGTGAACCGTCTGTGGGGCCCTCCAACGAGGAATTGTGCGTAATCCGGGCTGGAACGCTGTTGCTGTAGGGGTTGATGACCGGTTGCGTTTCATAGATGCGCGTTACGAAGGTGCGCGCGCCTTCGACCCCTTCTTTCACGCCATAGGCAACTGTTGCAACTGCGCGGCGTGCGTGCGGATTTTCGGGCTTGCCCTCGGCGTCGCGTGCCAGGTGCCAATCAATGAGAGAGACGACAAGGTTGGCCCCGGCAAGCGGGCCGCGCGGGATCGATACAAGTCTCCAGCCTTCCGGCAACCATGCTTGCGCTGCGGCGTCGTCCACTTTGAACGCCAGTGTGACACGGCTTTCGACGCTGGAACCTATTTGAGTTTCGGCGAATACGGCCGACATGCTCTGGCATTGCGAAAATACGAAGATGACACAGACTGACAGCCAGTAACGAATTTTTCCTATCACGATCTGCTCCCATCCGTTTGAGTGGTCTGGCGACAGGCAGGTAATGACTTTCCGTAGCCAGAATTTGTTTCAGGCTAACTGTCTCTGGACAGAAGTGTTTTGACCTGGATCAATCAAGGTCCAGTTATTCAGACCTGTGCCTTAGAAGCGGATTCCGCTTTTTGAGTTCAAGGACGGAAGATGATTATTTCTTGACCCGGGGACGCAATACACGGTCCAACATGATTGCCACTACAACGATGATAAATCCGCTCTCGAACCCCAGTGCCGTGTTGACCTGATTCAACGCACGCACCACCGGCACACCCAGACCGTCGGCGCCGACCAGTGCCGCGATGACCACCATCGACAGAGAGAGCATGATCGTTTGGTTCAGGCCTGCCATGATTTCCGGCATGGCATGCGGCAGTTCGACCTTGGTAAGCTTCTGGCGCGGGGTGGCGCCATAGGCTTCGGCCGCTTCCAGTTGAGATACCGGCGTCGAGGTAATGCCCAGATGGGTCAGGCGGATCGGCGCGGGCAGAACGAAAATAACCGTCGCCATCAGGCCCGGCACCATGCCGATGCCGAAGAAAACGATCGCAGGGATCAGGTAGACGAAGGTCGGCAGGGTCTGCATCAGGTCCAGAACCGGACGCATGGCAGTGTAGAGCCTCGGCCTGTGCGCTGCGGCGATGCCGATCGGAACACCGATGGCCATGCAGACCAGGCAGGATGACAGGACCAGCGTCAGGCTCTCGGTCGTTTCTTCCCAGTAGCCTTGATTGAGAATGAACAGCAGTCCTGCTGCCACGAAGGCGGTCACCTTCCAAGAGCGCTGCAGGTACCAGGTGATCGCAATGATTACGGCAAAGACGATCAATGGGTGCGGCGTCTGGAACACGATCAGGATAAGGTTGATGATCCATTCCAGCGCTTTTGCCAGCATGTCGAAAAACCACGACGCATTGTCCTGCAACCAGTCGAATATGTTTTTCGCGCCTTTGCCGACGGGAATCTTGTTGTCCGTGAGCCAGTCCATTTTTCCCTCGTTCTGTCTGCCGCATGTATGCCCCGCCGCGTACGGCGAGGCACATTAGAGCAGGGCGCGAGGCCTCGCGCCCGATATTGGACTACATGCCCAGAGCGGCCTTGACGGCAGCCATTGCGTCGCCGCCGTCCTTGGTCGTCACTCCATCCAGCCAGACCGGCAAGACGTCGGGATTGGCGGCCAGCCAGGTTTTGGCGGCTTTGTTGGCGTCTTCCCCGTCATTCAGGATCGCGCCCATGATCTCGTTTTCCATGGCGAGGGTGAAGGTCAGGTTGGTCAGCAGTTTGCCGACGTTGGCGCATTCAGCGACATATCCCGCGCGGGTGTTGGTGAACACATTCGCGCCGCCGAGGTCAGGCCCGAAATAATCGTCGCCGCCGGTCAGATAGGACATCTCGAAATTCGCGTTCATCGGGTGCGGTTCCCAACCCAGAAACACGATAGGATCGCCGCCCTTGTCGGCACGCGCTACCTGGCTCAGCATGCCCTGTTCGGAACTTTCGACAACATCGAAGCCCTTCAGTCCGAATGCGTCGGCGTCGATCATGTCGATGATCAGCCGGTTGCCGTCGTTGCCGGGTTCAATACCGTAAATCTTTCCGTCCAGCGCATCCTTATGGGTGGCAATGTCCGCAAAGTCCTTGATACCCAGATCGGCGGCGACCTTGTTTACTGCCAAGGTGTATTTGGCGCCGGCCAGATTCATCCCGACAGTATCGACAGTACCTTCGTCGCGGTACTTGGCGATATCGCCTTCCATTGTCGGCATCCAGTTGCCGAGGAAAATATCGATGTCGCCCTTCGCCATTGCGGCGTAGGTCACCGGCACAGAAAGCACCTTGACGTCTGTCTTGTAGCCGAGCGCCTCCAGCACCTGCGTAGTTGCGGCAGTCGTTGCGGTGATATCAGTCCAACCCACGTCGGAAAAGCTCACTTCGCCACAGTCGGCAAAAGCCGCAGTGGACAGTGAGAAGGCAGCGGCAGTCACTGTCGCCATGAAGGTGAATTTTTTCATTTTCAAAGGTCTCCTGTTGGTTTAAACCGTATTCTTATTTTTATTGACTGACTAGTCAATCAAGAATGCCGATTCTCGGTAGCTATTAAGGAAAGAATAAACATGCCTAAGGTTGGAATGGAACCCATTCGGCGAAAAGCCTTGATCGACGCTACAATTGCAGAAGTCGGCGCGGCGGGTTCGCTTGACGTGACAGTGGGGAAGATCGCCCGGCGGGCGGGCATGTCCAGTGCGCTCGCGCACCACTATTTCGGCGGCAAGGACCAGATTCTATTGGCCGCTATGCGCCATATTCTGGGAACTTTCGGCGCCCATGTCCGAAAGGAATTGTCACAGGCAAAAACTCCGCTGGACCGGCTTCACGCTATCATTGTCGCCAGCTTCCACCCCCAGAACTTTGCCGATGAGGTGGTCACGGCCTGGCTGGCCTTCTATCTTCAGGCGCAAACCTCGGCAGATGCCAAGCGGTTGCTGCGGGTTTACGGGCGACGTTTGCATTCCAATCTTGTGTACAACCTTCGGCCGCTGGTGACTGCGGACCGAGCTAATACCATCGCGCATGGCATCGCGGCCCTGATCGACGGATTCTATATCCGAAACGCGTTACAGGACAACACGCCGTCGCGTGATCAGACCGTTTCAATGGTCGAGGACTACCTCGCCTTGGCCCTTGCGCAGGCCAGGGAATTCGAGACCGGAGGTGCAAATTGAAGCCGAATATCCTGATCATAATGGTAGACCAGTTGAACGGCACCCTGTTTCCGGACGGCCCGGCCGATTGGTTGAATGCGCCGAATCTCAAGCTCTTGGCCGCCCGATCCACGCGGTTCCGGAACACCTATACGGCCTCGCCGCTCTGCGCGCCGGGACGCGCTTCTTTCATGTCCGGCCAGTTGCCCAGTCGGACGCGCGTCTATGACAATGCCGCCGAGTTCGCTTCTGATATCCCGACCTATGCGCACCACTTGCGGCGTGCGGGTTACTACACATGTCTGTCGGGCAAGATGCACTTCGTCGGGCCCGACCAGATGCACGGCTTCGAAGAGCGGTTGACCACAGACATCTATCCCGCCGATTTCGGCTGGACTCCCGACTATCGCAAACCGGGTGAGCGCATCGACTGGTGGTACCACAACATGGGGTCGGTGACTGGGGCAGGCGTGGCGGAGATCACCAACCAGATGGAATACGACGACGAAGTCGCAACTTTCGCTGTCCAGAAGCTTTATCAGTTGTCACGCGGCCAAGACGAGCGTCCGTGGGCGCTGACCGTAAGCTTTACCCATCCGCATGATCCCTACGTTGCGCGGCGAAAGTTCTGGGACCTGTACGAGGATTGCGAGCATCTGGAGCCTGTCGAGGGTCCATATGACGTCGACGATCTCGATGCCCATTCGCAGCGGATATACAAGGCTAACGATACCGCGAAATTCAACATCACCAAGGACGACGTGCGAAAATCCCGCCGCGCATATTTCGCCAATATCTCATATCTGGACGAGAAAATCGGCCAGCTCATGCAGGTGCTGAAGGATACAAGGCAGGCCGACAATACCATGATCGTTTTTGTCTCCGACCACGGCGATATGCTGGGCGAAAAGGGCCTTTGGTTCAAAATGAATTTTTATGACGGTTCGGCGCGCGTGCCGCTTATGATCGCCGCGCCGCAGATGCGGCCGGGTCTGGTTACAGCGCCCGTTTCAACCATAGACGTATTGCCCACGCTGGCCGATCTGGCTGGCGTGGACATGGAGGAGATCATGCCCTGGACAGACGGCGAGAGCCTTGTGTATCTGGGGCAGCAGGGCGGCGAACGTACCGCGCCGGTCAAGATGGAATACGCTGCCGAAGCCTCTTATGCGCCGCTGGTGTCGTTGCGTTATGGTCGCTGGAAGTATAACCGCTGCGCGCTCGATCCAGACCAGTTGTTCGACATGGAAAACGATCCGCTGGAAAAAACCAATCTGGCGGGCGATCCGGCTTACGCGGGAACGCTGAACAGCCTACGCGCAAAGTCCGAGGCGCGCTGGGATCTGAACGCGTTTGACGCTGCCGTGCGCGAAAGCCAGGCGCGTCGCTGGGTGGTCTACGAGGCGCTTCGCAACGGAGACTATTACCCTTGGGACTACCAACCGCTTCAGAAAGCTTCCGAGCGTTATATGCGTAACCATATGAATTTGAACGATTTAGAAGAAAATCAGCGTTTTCCGAGGGGTGAGTAATGCGTGCACAACCAACGGCCAGCCATTTCATCAACGGCAAATATGTCGAGGACACCGCGGGCGCGCCAATTGACGTAATCTATGCCGCCACCGGCGAGAAGATCGCGCAGGTCCATTCGGCAACACCTGCCATCGTCGATCAGGCTATTACCACGGCCAAGGCCGCACAAAAGGGTTGGGCGAAACTCTCCGGCATGGAGCGAGGCCGCGTCCTGCGCCGTGCCGCCGATATCATCCGCGACCGGAACCGCGAATTGTCAGAACTGGAAACGCTCGATACCGGCAAGCCGTTGCAGGAAACTCTGGTGGCAGATGCCTCGTCGGGTGCCGATGCGCTTGAATATTTCGGCGGGTTGGCGGCCAGTATCACCGGCGAGCATATCCCGCTTGCGGGCGGCGATTGGGTCTATACCAAGCGCATTCCGCTGGGGGTTTGCGTCGGCATCGGGGCCTGGAACTATCCGACCCAGATTGCCTGCTGGAAGGGTGCGCCGGCACTGGCTTGCGGCAATTCCATGGTTTTCAAACCTTCGGAAACCACACCGCTCTGCGCCCTGAAAATCGCCGAGATTTTGATCGAGGCGGGCGCACCTGCGGGCCTGTTCAACGTGGTTCAGGGGCTGGGAGATGTCGGTGCGGCTCTGGTCACTGATCCGCGCGTCGATAAGGTGTCGCTGACCGGATCGGCACCGACGGGCAAGAAGGTTTATGCCGCGGCGGCAGCGCAAATGAAGCACGTAACGATGGAGCTGGGCGGAAAATCCCCGCTGATCATATTTGACGACGCCAATCTGGAAGATGCCGTCAGCGGCGCTCTGCTCGGGAATTTCTATTCCACCGGTCAGGTCTGTTCGAACGGAACGCGGGTCTTCGTTCAAAAAGGTATCAAGGAAGCGTTCCTGAAACGCCTTGCGGAACGGGTTGCGAAGATCAGGATCGGCGATCCGATGGACGAGGCTGTGCAAATGGGGCCGATGGCCTCCAAGTCGCAACTGGAGATCGTCAGGGGGTTCCTGAAAACCGGAGTGGATGAGGGGGCGAAGCTGGTCTGCGGCGGCAAGGTGATCGAAGGTAAGGGGTTCTTCATCGAACCCACCGTTTTCGCCGACGTCACCGACGGCATGACCATCGCGCGAGAGGAAATTTTCGGCCCCGTGATGTCAGTGTTGGATTTCGACACCGAGGAAGAGGTGATCGCGCGGGCTAACGACTCCGACCTCGGTCTGGCCGGCGGCGTTTTCACGCAAGACATTACCCGTGCGCACCGCGTGATCGACGAACTGGAGGCCGGAACCTGTTATATCAACACCTATAACGATGCGCCGGTCGAAGCGCCTTTCGGCGGGGTCAAAGGCTCAGGTGTCGGTCGCGAGAATTCCAAGGCCGCCGTAGAGCATTACAGCCAGTTGAAAACTGTTTACGTTAAAATGGGTCCCGTGGACTCGCCCTATTGAGTTGAAAGTAAAAAACATGGAAGCGGATTATGTAATTGTCGGAGCAGGATCGGCCGGAT
Source organism: Paracoccaceae bacterium (assembly GCA_024640245.1). Lineage (GTDB taxonomy): Bacteria > Pseudomonadota > Alphaproteobacteria > Rhodobacterales > Rhodobacteraceae > Amylibacter. Next base: position 7,343 of record JAHEFH010000095.1, read on the forward strand.
GTGCCCTGGCTTACCGGCTGTCCGAGGACGGCGCAAACTCGGTCATAGTGATCGAATATGGCGGCAGCGACGCCGGACCGTTTATCCAGATGCCGGGCGCCCTGTCGTTCCCGATGAACATGAAGCGTTATGACTGGGGCTTCGAGAGCGAACCGGAGCCCCATCTGGGCAACCGGAAAATGCACGTGCCGCGTGGTAAGGTTCTGGGCGGCTCTTCCTCGATCAACGGCATGGTGTTCGTGCGCGGACACGCCGAGGACTTCAACCATTGGCGCGACTGCGGCGCTCAAGGCTGGAGTTATGCCGATGTGCTTCCTTATTTCAAGCGTATGGAGACATGGAACGGCGGCGACGATCCGGTCTACCGCGGGAAATCCGGTCCCCTGTTCGTGTCGCGCGGCACCCGCAAGAACCCGCTGTTCATGGCATTTCAGGAGGCAGGCCGTCAGGCGGGATATCCCGTGACCGAAGATTACAACGGTGGCCAGCAGGAAGGCTTCGGTGCCATGGAGCAGACCGTATTCAAGGGCGAGCGCTGGTCTGCCGCCAAGGCTTATCTGCGGCCTGCGCTTAAGCGGCCCAACGTCTCGGTGGTCCGCGGTTTTGCCAGGCGCGTGATCATAAAGGACGGCAGGGCGACGGGCGTCGAGATTGTTCGCAAGACCCTGGTAGAGGCCGTGCGCGCGCGCAAGGAAGTCATCATCGCGGCCTCGGCCATCAACAGCCCTAAATTGCTGCTGTTGTCGGGCATCGGCCCCGCCGGTCACCTGCAAGAGCACGGTATCGATGTCGTCGCCGACCGGCCCGGCGTCGGGCAGAACCTGCAGGATCATCTGGAGCTGTATTTGCAGGTGAAAAGCAAGCTGCCGATAACGCTCTATCGCTATTGGAACCTGCTGGGTAAGGCGCGTGTCGGGCTGCAGTGGATGCTGACCCGCACCGGTCCAGGCGCGTCGAACCAGTTCGAAACGGCCGGTTTCATCCGGTCAGTCGCCGGTGTTGATTACCCCGATATCCAGTACCATTTCCTGCCGATCGCGGTCAGTTACAACGGTAAGGCCGCTGCCGAGGGCCATGGCTTTCAGGCCCATGTCGGCACCAATCGCTCACCGTCGCGCGGACAGGTGACGTTGCGGTCGAACAACGCGATGGAGCCGCCCAAAATCCAGTTCAATTATATGAGTCGGGAAGAGGACTGGCAGGATTTCAGGACCGCAATCCGGCTGACACGTGAAGTGTTCGCCCAGCCCGCCTTCGACAAATACGCCGATGGTGAAATCCAGCCCGGAGCGCATTTGCAGAGCGACGAAGAACTGGACGGATTCATCCGCCAACACGCAGAGAGCGCCTACCATCCCTGCGGCACCTGCAAAATGGGCGCCGTCGATGATCCGATGGCGGTTGTCGATTCCGAAACCCGGGTGATCGGCGTCGAGGGATTACGCGTCGCCGACAGCTCGATTTTTCCGCGCATCACCAACGGCAACCTGAACGGGCCATCGATTATGGTGGGCGAAAAGGCGGCGGACCACATTCTCGGCCGTGCCATGTTGCCACCGGAAGATGCGCCGGTCTGGATGAACCCGAACTGGAAAAAAAGCCAGCGTTAGGCCGTGCGCTTTCGGGCTGTTCAGGACGCAACGGAGCGCTATATTCGGCGCATGGACGATACACTCGACACCCGCAAGAAACTGCCGGAACACCTGCGTGTTCTGGCGCTTAAATATCCGCGGGACGGATGGGTGCAGCACTCGAATTTCGACGAACTGACGCGTTTCTGGCTCGACCGCCATCTGATGTTCCGCGATGTGATGGGCAGAATGCAAGTCCAGACACAGAAATATCTCGACGGTAACGCCCCGCGATACGCGCCGGAACTGGCGCGCTACACCGGCTTTTTCCTGAACCAGCTTAAAGGGCACCATTCGATCGAGGATCACCACTATTTTCCTGTTTTCAACAAGCTCGACGGCCGCCTTGAACGGGCTTTCGAAATACTGGATCGCGACCATCACGCGCTGGATGCCCATATCCACGGCCTCGCTGAAAAGACCAACGCTGTGCTGGAGCAGATACACGCCGGTCGGGACGCAAAGGTCGCGGCCGGTGCCTTGCTGACGGTACAAAACGGGTTCGAGGGGTTCCTCAACCGCCACCTGTTCGATGAGGAAGAAATCATTGTGCCGCTGGTGCTGGAATATGCGCCCGACATGAACGGGTCCTAGAACCTGCCCATAAACGTCGCGATGGATTTCTGCACATCTACCGACCAGAGATTGTGATGGGACCCGCCCTCTACCTTCTCGAATAATTTCGGAATGCCGGCGGCCGCTTCGAATATAGCCTGGCCATGCGCATAGGGCACTACCTTGTCTTGGGTTCCGTGGATGACCAGAAGGGGTGCATTCAGATCGCGGATATTTTCCGCGGTATTCCAGCGTTCATCAAGGATCAGGCGCGCCGGAAAAAACGGAAAAGTCTCTGCCGCAACGTCCGGTACGGATGTGAACGGCGCCTCGAGAATGACGCCGTCCGGCGGGTGTGTCATTGCCAGTTTGACCGCTACCGCAGCGCCGAGGCTTTCGCCGTAGTAGATTACCGCGCCATTCTTTTTTGCGCCAAGTAACCCGAACATCTGTTCGCGCAGCGCGCGGGCGTCCGAGGTGATGTGCGCCTCGTTCGCGGAACCAGTAGAACCGTTCGAACCGCGATAGGCCATTGCCACCAGCCCGTAACCCTGCAACCGGAACCGCCGAAAGCGTTCTGTCCGGTTTCCGAGGTTTCCGCCATTGCCGGAAAAATAAACCACGGTCGGCGCCCCGCTGCGGGCGGGCGCTGTCCAGATCACCAGATCGTTGCCATCGGCGGTTCGCAGAATACTCTCTGTCACGTCGGGTAGCCTGTCGGGATCCGGAAATACACGGGCCGGGTCGAGGGGATAGATTAGCGACAGGCGCATGAACCATAGAATCCCGAGGAGAGAAACATACAGGAAAAGGCCGCCGAACAGGATTTTCGTCATGGATTGTCGATTTGATACGGCAGGATTCCGCGCTTGGCCGGATCGACGCTCAAGCGCCTTTCCAGCGGGGGAACAGACCGTTGGTGACAGTTTCTACGTTCGCAAATTCTACACGAAATGCCGATCGGCTCAAAGGCGGCGGCATTGGATACATCCAGATCGTCGGCATAAACCAGCTGTTTCGCATGCTTGATCTCGCATCCCAAGCCGATGGAGTAGCGCCTTGTCGGCGCGTGGAACGATCCGCCGGATTTCGAGACGTCACGCGCCAGACACAGGTATTGCACCCCGTCCGGCGTTTCCGCCAGTTGCCGCAGGAACTGGCCGGGGGTTTCAAATGCACGGTGCACGTTCCACAGCGGGCAGGCACCACCGAAACGGGCGAACTGGAGAAGGGTAGAGGAGTGGCGCTTGGTTATGGTGCCGGCCTGATCGACGCGGACAAAGAAAAACGGAATGCCCTTCAGTCCCGGTCTTTGCAAGGTGGACAGGCGATGCGCCACCTGCTCGATAGAGGCTCCGAACTGGCGCGCCAACTGCTCCAGATCGTGGCGGCAGTCCCGCGCGGCCTTCAGGAAAGCGGCGTAGGGCAACATTGCCGCGCCTGCGAAATAATTTGCCATGCCGATCTTGCAGATCGCGCGGGCTTCCTCGCTATGGAAACGCGCCATGTCCAGCGTCGCCTCGATCAGGTCGTCGTGCGCCAGCAGCGCAACCTGATGGGCAATCTGGAAGGCCTGCGTCGCAGGGCCGGCCGCGTCGGAGATATGCAGCCTCCGGCTTGGCGCATCATAGCGCCGGAGGTTCTCGTCATTGCTGAAGATCACCTGGATCTGATGTTGCGACTCCAGCCATTCCACAGCGCTTTTCACCGGCGAGGAGTTCGGCAGGCCGATGGTGTTGGCGAAATTTTCGGCGGCACGGTCGATGGCATCCACGTAGTTGTCGCAGTAATGGAAGAAATCGCGCACCTCTTCCCAGGGCGACGGAGCGACAAGGCTGTCGTCGCGTCCCAGAGCCTCGTCGAGCGAAGCAAGCCGCTCCTGGTTCATCCTGTAGGCCCTGTGGAGCGTCAGAAATGCCCGCGCCAGCGCCGGCGCATTGGAAGCGGTCAG
>JAHEFH010000096.1 GCA_024640245.1 Paracoccaceae bacterium
CCTCAAGGAAACAGGTTGGCGGGCGCGCGATGATGGCGCAGTCGATCTCTCCCGCGGCCAGCAACTCGCTCAGGGATTTGTCGGCGATACGCGTCAACTGCATGCCTTCGGGCAGGTTGAGCTCGACCTTTTCCTTGCGTCCGGGCGCATTGGCGCCAGCTTGGACCCAGTGCACATCGGTCAGCTTAACACCCATTTCGTTGTGCATCCAGCCGCGCATGTAAACAGCGGCGGAATGTGCCCACTCCGGCGAGCCGATCTTCTTGCCTCTCAGATCCTCTATGGATTTGATGTTGCTCTTCCGGTTGACGTAAAAAGAACTGAAGCGAAATAGCCTTGAACAAATAACGGGAAGCCCGATGACGTCACTATTCTCGCGCGTCACCTGAGCTGTGAACTTGGCAAATGACAGTTCGGCAAGGTCGAACTCGCGATTTGCTGTAAAGCGTGCAAAGCACTCATGATGGCCGAGATTGAGCCAGTTGAGATCAACCCCCTGAGCCTGAACTTCCCCCAACCGGAAGTCTCGAAAATGGTCATAATCAGTGGTCGCGATTGACAGTTTAAGTTTCGACATTCGAATTTCTCATAGTTATCATTTGTTTGGACTCAGAATAATTTGAATTTCCGGCAACTCAAGGCGAGATTTCGCGCTGTTCCATTATGGCGAAGGCGCTTCGTCGGCGTCGAAATGATCCGGAACCTCGAAAAAAGCCGATCACCCAAGGGCATGATGATTTGTGCCTGTTGGAACTGGGTATCCGTGCCCTGTTCGCTGATTCGGCTGACCGCCCGCAGCCTTGATTCAAATCAACGCGCCCTGCTCCGAACCAAGATATTTTTGCCGCGATATTTCCAAAATTATTCCAGGAGAACGATATGGAAGACGTAGAGCGCCTATTGAAAACCACGGTCGAAGAATTAACCCAGCTGCTGAACGCAAAGAATGTTCTGGGTGAACCGATCGAAAGCAACGGGTCAACCGTGATCCCGATAGTGAGTTACGGGTTCGGCTTCGGCGCAGGCGGTACGACCTCCGGAAAAACCGGCGACGGCGGCGGTACGGGCGGCGGGGGCGGCATTAAGCCGCTGGGAGCGATCATAATCGACAATAACGGCGCACGCGTCGAAGCGATTCAGGGCGCTATGACGACTTTTGCCGAAGTGGTCGGGGAAACGGCGAGCAGGGTTCTGGCAAAAATACCTAAATCCGAAGGCAAGTCCAAAGCCAAAGCCAAGTCCTGATCCTATAGGCATGTCAGTTATAATAACCCTTCTGCTGTCGGCCCTTGCGATCCTGCTAGTTCTAATTTTTGTCGCACTCGTGACACCGGTTCGATTCGAGATACGATTCAGGAAGGACGCCGAAACAAGCTATCAGGTGGTGGCACGACCGCTTGGCGGTATAGGGCCACCCTTGCCTCTGGCCGATAGCCATAAAAAGCCGGAGACGAAAGAGCCCCGACCAGCGAAGGTCCGGAAACCGGAAAAAGACAAACGGCGCTGGGCCGGTCGCGGCCCCGGAGTCATATTGGCCTTGCCCGAATTTGTTAAAGGCCTGCTGCGATGTATCCATATACGGTCCCTGTCGCTGGACGCGGAGTTCGGGCTAAATGATCCGGCCGACACAGGATATGTCTACGGCATGCTGACACCGATCATTTATGGCAATCCCTGGCCGCGGCGTGCCACCGTTTCGGTTCGTCCAGTTTTTGGCCGCGCACTGCTGATTGGTGTTCTTGACGCCAAAATCGACGTCACGCCAATCACCCTCGCGATGCCATTTCTACGGCTCGGATGGCGTATCTATGGCCCACTCCGGTGACGTGTATTCTGGACCCGGCCGTAACCGTAGGACAGATGCGATTCGCCATAATTTCGCAGACCAGTGTCGCGGCGCAGGGCTTCCCGAACTCTGCCTTCTTTGCCGGAAGAAAACGTCCACTCTACGTGCTCATGCAAAACGGCGATACCGTCTCGGCTTTCGATCTTTCGGGGTGTGAAATATCCCTGACGGAAATCGAAACGCGCTGCCCCGGCCTTTGTGGACGATTTGCTTCCACCGGCGACACTGACGACTGACACGATGCAGTAATTGGAGACAATAGCGAACGGCGCTATTTTCGGCCCGTTTTACGCAAGGTATTCCAGTCGGGCTCCGGCAAAATACGAGATAGCTTGTGTCAGTTCCTGACGTGTCAGAATGCAACCCGCCGTAGACAGGCCATCGGCAACCGCCGCCCTTGGAGCGGATACGCTTACCAATCTCCACGTTGCCGCTGCAGGCTTGCCGCTTCGCGGATCAAGGATGTGCCCGACGCGTCCCTTCGCGTCAAATACCGTGCCCAGCGGCGCTGAACTGGCCAGCGCACGATCACGCAGACGGACAGCATCCGGCAATATCCGGTCGCCTGACTTGAGCGAGACCGGCCAGTCGGCCCCATGACCACCTGGCATCTTGCCGATGGCATGCAATTCGCCCGTGTTCACCAGGATGTCGGTCAGACCCTCTGCACGCATGCGGTCCGCGACCTTGTCCGCGATGTAGCCCTGCGCCACACCGTTCAGCGTCAGCGCCATTCCGGGGTCGGCCAGCCTGATACTTTGCGCGTCGAACTGCACACCGGCAAACCCGATCAGGGGACGAATTCCGGCCAGTTCTTCTTCTTTTGGTGCGGACCTCGCTGCATGGCGTTCTGCGTAGAGCGCCCAGAGCGGCTGGATGGTCGGGTCAAAAACTCCGCCGGAAGCCGCATGCAACGCAGAACAAAGCCCGAGGCACTCCAACAACTCGAAAGGCGGCGCTTCGAGCGTCGCTTGCCGGTTGAGACGACTGAGCGCCGAGGCTTCGCGATAGAGGCTGAAAACATCCTCAAGACGGCCGATTTCAGAGATGGCCTCGGCCACGATCCGTTCAGCGTCGGGATGGGCCAGCGTGATCGAAGCCTCCGCGCCCAGCGCGACGCCCTGCCACCGATAGAGCGGTGCCGCACTTGCGGACCCGCCGACGGCAACCGCGGCGGCGCTGATGGTAAGAAATCTGCGGCGAGATATGGGGAACATTTCAGCCCTGCCCTTCATGCGACAATGTTTGTAAACGCTTGAGATAGTCATTCTCTTCTTCACTATTGGGTCGCGTTTCGACGGGTGCCAATACATCTGAATCGGCAATCTCCGACAGGGGAACGATCCGTCCGCCGTGTTCGGCGGCAAAAGCATTGGCGGCCCCTATGTCCGAGAATGGAACAAGTTCCTGCGCGCCCATACCTCCGACGGCATCGGATTCAATCACGAAAAGTGCGGTCGACGCCGGAATCCAGTTGTCAACGCCAGGCTCTTGCCAGCTCGGAGCAGCACCCATGTCGCTGACATAGATAACGGCGATCTGGTTGCTCTGCTCCGGCATGCGTTGATAGGCGATACCGTCACGGACCTGCGAAAAAAAGATCGGATTATCCACCCCTACAAGATGGACTTGCGCCTTGGGACCGGGATGCTCCGTCAGGACCATCTGGCAGTAATGACCCAAGGCTTCGGAAGACATTGTAATGGGTGGCGGGAGGCCAGCATTATCGTCCTGTCGACAAGCGGCAAGAGCAAAAAGGCAAACAGCAGCCATAGTTATCCGTCTCATGGCGTCACCTTCCGGAACGCTGCCAGCGCCAAGGCAAAACCGGCAACAGGCCAGAGCGCGATACTGACCAGCGCCCGGCCCGAGGGGATGGTATTGGCCGCGCCAGCTATGCCGGACGCCGCTGATGTCGCGTCGGACGCCGCCAGGTTGAACAAACGGAAGGCATCCGCCGGATTTACTACCAGCAACCAAGGAAAAACCGAGGTGGTGAAGTCGCCGCCGTCATCTGCGACAACCGCCACCAGCAACCCGAGGTCGAACAGCACGATCAGGACGAGCCAGACGCCGATGGCCAGACCGGCAGCTGCACCGGGACGGCGGGCATAGGCCGATACCGCATATCCGATACCCAGAAACGCCGCTCCCAAAAGAACCGATGACCAGCAAAGCCGCACAAACGCCGGAAGACCAGTCATTGCTCCGTCATCCACGGCAAAAGCTCCGACTGCGGCAACACCGTAGCCTGTGACAATCGCCAAGGTGAGGATCGACAGATGCGCCAGAAATTTCCCCAGCAGCACGCCCGCACGCGATACCGGATAGGTCAGCAACAACGGTAGCGTACCCCGTTCGACCTCTCCCGCGACAGCATCGAATGACATCAGAAGCGTCACCAACGGGACAAGATAAACCGCAAGTCCTGTCAGGCTGGCAACCGTTACCGATAGCCTGTCGCTGCCGAGCGCACCCGTGGGCGCGCTGCCCACGGCAGAAAGAACGAGAGAAAAAAGAACCATCGTCGCGATGATAATAGCCACCCAGCGATTGCGCAGGGCAATGCGAAATTCCGACGAGGCCAGTCCAAGTATACCGGTCATTGCCCGTCCCTCCGGCTGAAATAATTGTAAATATCATCAAGGCTGGGCGGGATCACGTCGAAATCGTCGATCAGGGCGCCGAGGGCAGCAACTTCGCCCAGTCGCGATAGCTTGGTTTCCGGCGTGCAGACCAAATCGACCATCACCCCGTTGTGCCGCCCTGCTTTCAGCCGTTGCGCCACTTCGTCGGCTGCACCCGGACGGGCCGCGATCTGGATGTGCGTCGGCAGGGCAGACGCGCGGCGAAGGCCCGACAAGGTGTCATCAGCAACGACCTTGCCCTTGGAAAGGATCACAATCTTGTCGGTTCGCGCCTCGACCTCGGTCAGGGCATGGCTCGACAGCAGGATGCCCGCGCCTTCGCCAGCCAGTCGGTCGAGAGTAGCGTAGAAATCCCGCCGCGAGACTGGATCCAGCCCGCTTGTCGGTTCGTCGAGAACCAACAGCTTTGGATGGCCGATAAGCGCCTGGGCCAATCCTACGCGCTGACGCATGCCCTTGGAATAGGTGCCGATCCGGCGGCCCGCGGCATCGCCCAGACCGACGCGCTCCAGAAGCGGCCCGGCCTGATCCACGGGCTCGCCGCGCAGACGCAGGAACAACCGGAGTTGCTCCAGCCCCGTCAATGCCGGATGAAAGGCGGCATTTTCCGGAAGGTAGGCAACTCTCGCGCGCGCGGACCCGCTACCCGGCTCGAATCCCAGCACGTCAACCATGCCGGAATCGGCGGAAATCAGACCCAGAATGATCTTCATCAAAGTGGATTTACCGGCACCATTATGGCCCAGCAGCGCAACACGCTGACCCGGTTCGACTGTCAGATCCACCGCATCCAGTGCAGTAAGGTCGGAAAAAGTTTTCGTTACATTTGATAGTGTTAGTTTATACATCTCAAGTTCCACCCCGTCGCCATTCGGGCGTTGCTGCGGCCTCCATCGCGGCGATGTCCACAGGTACGGTAATTTCGACCGGACGCATCAGCGGGTGACTGTCCCGCACGCCTCCCGGCAGGGTTGCGGGAAAGCTGGACTGGCTCCAGCGGATAAGCTGTACCGCCGGCGATCCGAGCAACAGCCTCGCGGAAGGTTGGGACCAGAGGATATGATCCATCAAATCATTTGGGCGATAACGGCTGTCAGCAATACCGTTTCCATCCAGATCGAAAACCGGATGGTCGGACCAGAAATTGCCACGTCCTTCAAAACTCCACTCCACGTCGCTCGTTCCTACGAATTTCACCTGGGTGCGATTGTTGATAAAGGCATTGCCAGTCACCGCGTTCCGCTCCGAGCCAGCGGTAAAATGAATTCCGATTTCGCATCCCTCGAAACGGTTGCCAAATATCAGGTTTCGGTGCGCGTTATAGATGAATGTACACTTCTCGGCTCCGCCCCGCACCAGATTTCCGCTGATGTCCGAGCTATTTGCATAGTTCAGCATCAGTCCGTGATCCCGGTCGCCCAGCGACATGTTCCCCTGAACCTTGATCCGGTCGGAAAACATCAGCGCAAAGCCCAAGTGGTTTCCGATCGACACATTATCGCTAATCTCGCTGTCGTTGGTATACATGTAATGCACGGCGAAGCGAAGGTCGCGGAACAGATTGCCACTGAATACGTTGTCGCGTGAAGAATTGGAGAAGATTCCGTCCCGTCCATAGCGGACGTCATTTTTCTCGACCCGCGCGCCCGGCGCGTTCCAGACGTAAACGCCGTTGCCGCGCTCGTTCATCCGGTGATCCTGCCGGCCTACAATCGTGTTGCCGCGTACAAGGCTGTCGCGGGCCCCATGAATGTCTACACCGTAGAGGTTTCCACGCAGCACGTTATCGATTACCTGGGTTCCCACGGCGGTTTGCATCAGCTTCACGCCTGAGTCTATTTCCTGATGGGACGAGCCCGAACCGACAAGTTCCAACCCGCGCACCACCACATTGTTGGCAGTGACGGTGACGACGCTGCCAACGCCGTTGCCATCGATGATTGCATTTCCCCGGCCATCGAGCGTTAGCTGACGGTCGATGGTCACCGGGCCGAAGTGTCGGCCCGGTTCCAGTATCAGCACATCGCCCGGTTCGGCCAATGCGATTATCCGCGCCAATGCCCCGGGGTCGGCAGGCACGTACCGTTCCGCCGCTGTGGCCGCAAAGGACCAGAGCAACAGGCAGGCAAGGCCGAAAACCCCGTGGCAAAAGCGCATTTGATCAGGCTCCTTTCGGCTCGACCAGCATCCGGCCGCGCATTTCCATATGCAGAGCATGGCAGAACCACTGGCAATAGAACCAGTGAACCCCCGGACGCCCGGCAATGAATGTTACCGAGGCGGTCGCCTGTGGGCCGATCTCCATGGCCACGCCGTGGTTGGACATACAGAACCCGTGGGTCACGTCATCCACGTCGTCGAGGTTGGTAACATAGACAGTCACCTCGTCACCTTCCTTCACCGTGAACTTCTCGAGGCTGAACGCCGGAGCGACAGACCACATGTAGACGCGAACCTTGTTGCCATCGCGGATCACAGTGTCGGAACCGTCTTCCAGAACCACGCCGTCCGCTTCGGCTTGTTTACGGGCGTCTTCCCACGTCGGGTCTTCACGCGACCAGACATTCGCAGGATTTACGATGTCAGCCCGCACGATAATACTGTCGTGCGGCTCCGCAAAGGTAGGGCCATCGTGAACAACCGCCATCTCGTCGGATGAAATGTCGATCACCTGTTCGTTTTCGGGCTTCAGAGGTCCGGTATTCAGGAACCTGTCCTTCGAAAACTTGTTCATCGAGATCAGCCATTTGCCGTCCGCCTCGGCGGTTTCACCCATCGACGTGGAGTTGTGGCCGGGCTGATAATGCACATCCACCTTTGAAACGATCGGATCGACAGCTTCTCCCTTATAGGCCCGTATTGCCTTGTCGATGTTCCATTTTACGACCTGGCTGTCGAGGAACAGCGTCGTGAACGCATTGCCCTTGCCGTCGAAAGCAGTGTGAAGCGGGCCGAGACCCAGCTCAGGTTCCGCCACGATGCAGGACCGCGGGTCGGCATTGGAATCGAATAGCGCCGGAACCAGCTCCACATCAATGACGGAGACTGTCGGAGACAGTTTGCCGTTGATCATGATGTGCTTCTTGTCCGGGGCCGAGTTGACGCCGTGCGGGCTATTGGGGATCGGGACATAGCGGGTGTAGTTTTTGTTCTGTCCCTTACGACCGTCCACAACCGGCACGCCATTCAGTTCCTGGAAATCTCCGTTTGCAACGCCCTTTTCGATCTCGGCAATGTTGAAGACCACTACATGGTCCATCTCGCTCGCGGTCATCTCGGCCAGGTTCATACCCATTTCCGAGTTGTAGGAAGACGCGAAGGCGAATTTACCCTGATAATCGCAGTCGACGTTGTCAAGGTTACCGGACACGATCACCTGCCACGCGACTTCCATCTTGTCGCCATCTATAGCCGTGAAGATGTTTACATACTTGTCTGGCTCGTCCAGAATTTTGCCGTCATTGACCAGCGGAGCCTCGTGCTCCGAGTTGGCGAAGACATAGCCGGTACGCGGGTATTTCTGAGGCCGCATGCCGTGGATGTCGTGCGCGTTCGGGATTTCGATGATCTTGTCGCATTTCATCACGTCGCAGCGGATACGCGCCACCCGGGTGTTAGCCTTGTCGTTCATGAACAGGTAGCGACCGTCATAGGTGCCGTCGGTGAAAGACATGTGCGGGTGGTGCAAGTCGCCGTTGTCATAGGTAACCTTGCCCTGCTTGGCGAGGAACTCCTTGGTTTCGGGCAACAAGCCGTCGGTCAGAACCTTGAGCGACTCGTTGGTCTGGCCCCAACCTGTGGCCGAGCAGCGGTTGAAAACCGGCACACGCATCAGTTCGCGCATCGACGGAAAGCCCAGAATGCGCAGTTCGCCGGACTGGCCTGAAGACCAGAAGCCGTAATATTCATCCAACTCGCCCGGCTTGGCCTCGGCCGACATCGCTTCGGCGCGTGCCTGTTGGACACTGGCCAGCCAGGATGCAGTGGTTGCTGTGGCCAGCGCTCCGGCCGCGGTGGCGCCGAACAGGCCCCTCCGTGTCAGGTTGAGTTTGTTCTCAGTATTAGACATTTGGGATCTCCTTTTTCCCTCTTGTGCCGGCGAGGGCCTTCTCAAGCGCTCCTCCGTCGGCTTCCATGGCGGCACGATCACGCGCACGCCGCTTGAGTTGCTTGACGACAACCGGGCATTTCGCCTCGCTCTGATAGAGCACCTGACAGTGCAGGCAGTTGACACATTCATTCGGGTTGATTTCCCCCTTGGGGTGGATCGCCTGAACAGGACATTCGATCGCACAGGTTTGGCATGGCGATCCGCATTCGTTATAGCGACGGAGCCAGTCGAACATGCGCAGTCGCGCCGGTATCGCCAAGGCAGCACCAAGCGGACACAAGTACCGGCAATAAAACCGCTCAACGAACAGACCCGCGACCAGAAGTGCCACGGCGAAGATTACAAAAGGCCAGTCTCGGACGAATTTCAGGATGATCGCCGTCTTGAAAGGTTCTACCTCAGCATAGGTTTCGGCCAGCGGGATAGAGGCCAAAGACAAGCCGAAAAGACCCAGAAACAGGATGTACTTGATCGGCCAAAGGCGCTCATGCAGTCCCCATGGCAGGGTCCACTGGGGAACACGCAGCTTTCGCGCGATCTGGTTGGATAGCTCCTGAAGCGCTCCGAACGGGCAGAGCCAACCGCAGTAGGCTCCACGTCCCCAGAACAGCAGGGCAGCGGCCACAGAGAACCAGAGGATGAAGATCAGCGGATCCATCAGGAAAGCATCCCAGGTGAACCCGCTTTTCAGCGAAGACGCCAGCGCCATAAGGTTCACCACGGACAACTGCGCGTTTTGCATCCAGCCCAGAAAAACCAGAGTCAAAGTCAGAAAGCCCATACGGAACCAATAAAAGGCACGTGCGTTCTTTGTCGCTTGAAACTGGAAGAAGAATGCCAATGTCAGCACGCCGAGCATCCCCAGAAGTATTCCGATCTCGATCCTCTTGCTTTCCCAGACACGTTTCCAAAGGCCGGCGCGCGCCGACGCTTCGTCTTGCTGGTCAAGAGAAACCGAAACCGGCTTGGCGACGGGCGTCAGAAACTTCTTGGGCAGGTTATATCCCAGATCGAATGTGATGAACGCCTTCTTGACCGGACCGACCGCCCGCTGCACCAGCAGTTCCAGCCTCCAGGGCTGTGTCGGGTCGAAACCGGTTGCTGCAGGAATGCGGAAAATATCGACTTCGGAAAATTCCGGCGCACCAACGGCCGCCGTGTCGCCCAAGCGACGGTGATCCTTGTCGCGGAACCTGACCGAGACTTCACCCTGCACCAGCTGAATCCGCTCGAATATACCGCCCCGGACATAGCCTGAACCCTTGAAGGAATAACGACCCCGACCCATGACCAGAATCGAGTGGTCGCCCTCTTCAAGAAATTGCGCCTGGTTGGCGAATTCGTTTGGCCCAAGCAAGCTGTTGCCGATGGCGGGAACAGAGATCAGGCCTGTGTACAGGTCGATGAAACGATCAGATGGCTCGCCTTTTTCCGGACGCGCGATGGCCTGCGCGTCACCGGAAGCGACAAAAGCCTCGTTGATCTGACCAACGTCAAGTGACAATTGCCGCACAGTTCCGTTGCCGATCAGCGTCTGCCAGTCCGACGTCGCGTCGGCTTCCATATTCAAGGTATATTCCGGCCCGGCCCTGCGGGACTCGCCGGCCAGTCCTCCGAGGCCCAGTAGCCGCGCCACTTTGATCGAGCCCCGCAAGATGGAGTCTTCGATTATCATAACCGTTACTGTTGCGCCGGAAATTATATCGACCTGATGCGATGCCTTTGGCGCTTCGGCCTCTGCCGCGATATCGAGGCCCGAAAAACTTTCGGTCATTGCCACCATCTTGCTGTTGGGAATGCCCACCAGAACAATCGGTTCAGAGTGTTCAACGAGTTTCGCTGTCAGCAGTCGCGCGTCTTTGTCGATCGCGACCATCACGTGAATCGGCTTTCCCGAATAACCCGTCGTCGATACGAAGTCGGAAGTAATAAATGCGTAACCAATGGTTTCGCCACCCCGAAGAACAGGTGCCACCGGATTGTCCGCAAGGATCGCTCCGTAAGCATCCGCCCCGGAAACCAACTGATCGGCCGGAACTTCGCCGAGAAATTTTTGCAAGTATGGTGTCTGCGCCTGGGCAATCGAGGCCGCGCAAATCATCAGTGCCGACATGAATAATAACAAAAACCGGCCTGGTTGACGGTTTGGTACAGCACGACTTTGGGTGGTCACAACTGGAAGCTCCTGCAGTTTGGCGCCACAGATGACAGATTCGCCGGCAAGGCTCCTTGATTTAGATCAAATAAAATATCCCTTTTATTTGTTAATCCCCGATCATGATTTATGCAGGAACTTTGATCGGGGTCTGTTCCCTCGAAAGGTACCGAAACCAAACCTGAACCGTGGAAAAATACTGTGATCAATAAATGCGACTGACAAAATTCAGCGACTATGCCCTGCGCATACTGCTCCTTGCCGCGAGCCGGCCGGATGAAAAAATCACCATCAAGGAAAGCGCCAGAATGTTCGGTATATCCGCAGCGCACCTGAAGCCGATTGTCAGGCTTCTGGCCGCAAATGACATCCTTCGCGCCGAACGGGGCCGGACCGGGGGGTTCACTCTGGCCAAACCGCCCGCTCAAATCAATATCAGAGATGTTCTTTGTTTAACGGAACCCGACTTCGGACTTCTCGAATGTTTTCTTCCGCAGAATGCATGCACAATAACGCGCTGCTGCAAGATACCGAAAGTTAT
>JAHEFH010000097.1 GCA_024640245.1 Paracoccaceae bacterium
CAAGCCTTGGGTGCAACCCTGTCCACACCGATCCAGCAGGTAAGCATACTGGTGTCCTTGGTGCTTGCTTTTGTATTTCTGGATGAAAGCGTCAATGCGGTAAATGCTTTCGGCATTTTTCTGATCATGATCGGGCCGATGATGGTTGTCGGTCGACGGAAAGCGGTCAAAAAGACGACGAGTTCCGGAACTTTCGAACCTCAATATGGTCCGGGAATGTTCTGGGGCGCTGTCTGCGCTTTCGGCTACGGGGTCAGCCCGCTATTTATCGCTCTGGGATTGGGGGACGCACCGAAGATGGCGGACGGCGTCGCGGGCGTTCTGGTGTCCTATGTGGCGGCAACGGTTGTTGTTTTGTTCATGGTAATACTGGCGGGCGGCAAGGTCTATATGTCGTCGCTAGACGGCAAATCGGCAGGCTGGTTCCTGATTTCTGCGGCCTTCGTGGCGATGTCGCAGTTGTTTCGCTATCTCGCACTGACAATCGCTCCTTTGTCGGTTGTCGTTCCGATCCAGCGTCTGTCTGTCGTCTTCCGGTTGCTTTTCAACGCGGCAATAAATCGGGAACACGAGGTGCTTGACGGTTGGGTAATCTTCTCGATCTTCATGTCGCTTGCGGGCGCTGTGGCGGTATCGCTCCGAACGGATGTGCTGTTGGGATTTCTCTTCGTGCCCGATGGTTTGATTGTAATTCTGTCCAGATCGATATTCTGAACGTGCCGCAAGCTGATTTATTGCTTCCGTAGCAAGATAATTTGTTGTTACCTTCTGCCGATTCAGGGTATTCTGTCAAAAAGGCAGGATGAAATGATAAAGCTCAAGCAACTCGTTTTCTTGAAAAAAGCGATCGAAATCGGAAATATTACTGGCGCTGCAGAGCAATTGAACGTTGCTCAGACGGCACTGGGCATACAAATCAGAAACCTCGAATACGATATGGGTGTAAAATTGCTTGAGCGGCACTCCCGCGGTGTGACGCCTACGCCCGCAGGCGAACTTCTCAATAAGCATACGGACGAGATTCTGGTCAAGGTCGAAGAGGCTCGCCGCGCGGTCAAGGCGCTGGCGGGGCACAAGGCGCGGCCGATTTCACTGGGTCTGACTCCAAGCATAATCCGTCTGGTAGGCGATGACATCATTATGGATATCGCCAAAAACGCACCCGGTGTATCGCTGCGTATTGTCGAGGATTTCAGTTTTGTACTGATGAAATTGTTGGGGCAGGGGGAGCTGGATTGTGCGCTGTCCTATTCGCCCGATGTCGAGCCCAACATGGAACGGATCGCGCTATTGGAGGAGGATCTGTTCTATCTCACTTCACCCGACGCGAAAGGGGAGGAAGGGCCGATCAGCTTTCGCAACGTGATAGAGGGCGATCTTGCCATGACAGGCCGTGAGGATGCGGTCTTCAAGCTTGTGAGCCAGAATGCCGAACGGCTGGGCCTGAAACTCAACGTTGCTTACGAGGTGCAATCCATCCGCGCCGTGAAAAATCTCGTGGCAAAGAATGTTGCCGCCACGATTATGCCGTTCGGCGCCGCCGAGGGTGAACTGCGCAAGGGCAAGTTGATCGCGCGTCCGATCGTGGCGCCATCGGTCACGCGGACGTTGATGTTTGTTTATCCAAAGGAAAAGGCGTCAACGGTCGCCACCGATAGCGTAATCGACCTTATGCGCTCGATTTCGGAATTATTGTACCAGACCGAGGGTCCAATAATGCGGCGGCTTTAGGCCGCCGTTGCTGTACTGCGAAGCTGTTTCGCGGCAATCGCAGGGATATCCTGACGCTTCAGTTTCAACTTTGCCAGCGTCTCGTCCGACATTCCACTGAGATGCGAGAATATCAGATAAGAGCGGTAACCAGAGAAAAATCCCAGCGGATCACGCAGAAATTTTTTCGGCGCGACCGAATTGATTATCTCGTCCAGTGACGGAACAGAATTCTTGTATGCGATATCCATATCAAATCTCCTCATTAATCGGTTGATATGGAGGTAACATTCCAAGGCATTTTTACAATTGTTTTTGGAGCCTTGCATAGCGGGTATTCCCTATGTGCAAGGCTCCTGTTGGCCGGTTTTAGTGCAGAAACCGTCTGTTACGGCGACTAAAGCCCGCGTGCCCGCAACTGTTGATCCAACCTCGGATAGACGCGACGCGCATTCCCCTCGAACACCTGCGCGCGTTGTTCCGGCGTCAGGTCCAACGCGTCGATGTAACGTTTGGTGTCATCGAAATTATGGCCGGTTTCCGGGTCAACGCCCTTCACCGCGCCAAACATCTCAGAGGCGAAAAGAATGTTGTCGATGTCCACAACCTCGAACAGCAGGTCAATACCCGGCTGGTGATATACGCAAGTGTCGAAGTAGACATTCTTCATCACATGCTCTGTCAGCTTGGGTTTGTTCAGCATGTCAGCGAGCCCGCGATAGCGCCCCCAGTGATAGGGCGCGGCACCGCCTCCGTGCGGAATGATCAGGCGCAGATCGGGGAAGTCCGCGAACAGGTCTCCCTGGATGAACTGCATGAACGCGGTCGTGTCGGCGTTGATGTAGTGCGCTCCGGTCGCGTGGAAATTGGGATTGCACGAGCCTGAGACGTGGATCATCGCAGGCACGTCCAGTTCAACCAGCTTTTCATAGAAAGGGTACCAGCTCTTGTCGGTCAAAGGCGCCCCTGACCACATGCCGCCGGACGGGTCCGGGTTCAGGTTGCAGCCGACGCAGCCGAGTTCGTTGACGCAGCGCTCCAGTTCCTCGATCGAGTTTTTGACCGGAACGCCGACCGACTGCGGTAACTGGCAGACGCCGATGAAATACTCCGGAAACAGCGACACGACGCGATGGATGAGGTCGTTGTTTATGCGCGTCCAGGTCTTGGACACGGCCTCGTCGCCGATGTGGTGCGCCATTGCGGATGCCTTTGGCGAAAAGATCGTCATATCCGCGCCGCGCGCTTTCAGCGCTTTCAGCTGGTTTTGCTCGATGGTTTCGCGGATCTGGTCGTCACTTACCGATTTCAAATCGGGTTTCGGGTTTGACCGGTCTTCGAAATGCGCGATCTGCTTGTCGCGGAATTCCTGAAGTTCGGCTGGCGCGGTGGTGTAATGCCCGTGGCAATCAATAATCACGTCGATCTCCCTTTATTCTTCAGTTCTTGTCCCGATCGGCCTGGTCGACATAGACCAGACCTTTCTCGGCTAGTCGCGGGCGCATGTTGTTTATGTCCAACCCGAGTTCACCGGAGCTATAGCGCTTGCGGATCATGGTTTCTCGCTCCTCGCGCGCGCGCGAAGCTTCGGCAACTCTTCCGACATCCAGCCGCGGCACGACAACCACGCCGTCATTATCCGCCACTATCGCATCACCGGGATTTACGACGATCCCGCCGCAGGAAATCGCGATATTCACATCGCCGAGGGACTCCTTGACGGTGCCGTGGGCGCAAATGGCGCGGGACCAGACTGGAAAGCCCATTTCTTGCAGTTCATCCACATCCCTGCAGCCTGCGTCGATGATCAGGCCGCGAACTCCGCGCGCTTTCAGCAGCGCGCCCAGCATGTCGCCGAAGTATCCCGAAACGCTGTGAGAGATCGGGCTGACCACCATGATATCACCTTCGCGGCAGTGTTCCGCCGCGACGTGGATCATCCAGTTGTCACCCGGGGGCGCTGTGACCGTCACGGCAGTGCCGCTTATCGCCGGTCCGCGATAGATGGGGCGCAGGCGAGGATTCATCAGGCCTGTGCGGCCCTGTGCCTCATGCACCGTTGCGGCGCCGTATTTCGACAGTGCGTCGGTGGCGTCGCGCTCTGCGCGGGCGATATTGGTTACGACTATGGGCATTGGTTACATTCCTCAGGCTGGGTGCCGCATACGGCAATTTTCAAATCCAATCCGCAGAGCGGTTCTATCCAGTCTGCGGCCGATAAAAACCAGTCTCGACTTGGGGGTCTCGTCACCCCAAAGGTCGCCAAACTGGCCTTCGAGCATCATATTGACTGCCTGCAGGATCAGTTTTCGGGGCGCGCCGTCGGCCCACAATACACCTTTAGTCCGCAGTATGTCGTTTCCGTGTCTGGACAGCAGATCCTGCAGCCATTCTTGCAGCAGTTCCGGATTGACGGGTTCGTCCGAGCTAAGCGAAAAGCTGGAGATACCATCGGCGGAAATGTGATCGTGGCTGTGGTGCGAATGGTCTCCAACCTTGCCCGCTGCAGGTATCCTGTCGATTTTTGCCTCTACGCGGGCGAGTTCAAAGCTGCCCCGGTCCAGAACCTTCTCAACGTCGATCCGGGCGTGATCTGTCGCAGCGATTTCCGCGAATGGGTTGATTTTCCGGACACGGGCCTCAATTTCTGCCAGTGGCGCGGCGCTGTCGGAAATTTTGTTTAGAAGGATGAAGTCACTGAAGGCAATCTGGTCGGCAGCATCGGAGTGCGCTGCAAGCTGGTCCAGAATATGCGCCGCATCAACGACCGCAATAACAGAGTCCAGCCGGCACTGCGCACCGATAACCTGATCCACCACCATCGTCTGGATGACGGGGCTCGGATTTGCCAGGCCAGTCGTTTCGATAATGATGCCCTCGATCTCCGGTCGTTCGGATATCAGTTGCCGCAGCGTGCGGACAAGGTCACCGCGTATGACGCAACAGATGCAACCGCTGCTTAGCTCGATCAGTTCCTCGCTGCCTGCCTCGATCAGTTCGCCGTCTATACCGATGTCACCGAATTCGTTGACGATCACCGCGTATTTCCGCCCTGCGAGCCCCGCCAGTATATTGTTGACCAGGCTGGTTTTTCCCGCGCCAAGATACCCCGTCACAACGGTGACGGGTATCCTGTCGTCAGAAGTTTGCGGGACATCGGGCAAGGATCATTCCCAAGGCATCAGGGAGACGTGGATGACCTCGCCACTCCCGCCGACCGCATTGATAGCTGCGTGTGTATCTTTCAGTCCGAAACGGTGAGTGGTGATCAGATCTAGTGGAAAACGATCCGAGTTAAGTTGCTTCAGCGCCAGTTCGCAGCTTTCGTAATTGTGGCCGCGCGCTGCCTTGATCGTGATATATTTGTTGGCGACCTTGGCAATCGGGAAGTTGGGAAAATCGCCGACCTCGCCTTGAATCAGCAATGTGCCGCCCTTGCGTTTCAGTGCCTCGATCCCCAGCAGGATCGGAATTGTCCCGGCGCCTGCGGTGCAATCGAGCGACACATCCACGCCTTCGCCCCCGGTTATTTCGCGGATACGCTCGACGGGGTCTTCTTTTTCGACATTGATAACATAGTCGGCGCCGAGTTTCTTGGCTACCTCTAGTCTCTTGATGTCCTTGTTGGTGCCGGTGACGATGATGAGCGACGCACCGGCCTGCCGGCAGGCGACAACCTGGCTCAACCCCTGTTGTCCCGGACCCTGCACCAGAACGCGACTGTCATAGCCGACTTTGCAGTCGAACAGCGCCCACTGGATGCCGTTGGCCATCGGCGTGACAACACCGGCCAGTTCCGAGGACAGCCCGTCGGGGATTCTGTGAAGAACCGAATTCCACGGCAGGAACATGTACTGGGCAAACCCGCCGAACAGGTGGGGTGCCCGCGTGGCCGGAGTATAGCCAAAGCGCAACCCGTCGGGGTTCTTGCGCCAGTCGGTGGCAAAACACAGCCGGTAATCGCCGCGATGGCAATGTTCGCAGTTCATACAGCCGACATAGTGCTCTGCGAAGACGCGGTCGCCTTCTTTCAGGCCTCGGCGCTTCTGAAAAGTCTTTCCGGCCTTGGCAATCGTACCGATATTCTCGTGGCCCATGATGACGGGTCCTTCGAAGGGCGGTTTGGAATAGAACTTCACGTCCGTTCCGCAAATGCCGGCAACTTCGACACGTAAGAGAGCGGCGTCGTCTGGAATTTCTGGCATGTCAAAGTGCTGAAATTCGGTGGTTTGCGGTGCAGTGCGCACGGCGGCCAATACTTTGTCTGACACGTCAGATCCTCCAATTTCGGTATTGACCAAAAGTTACCAAAACGGCAGACTGCAAGCAAGAACAAAGTTCCGCATAAAGGAACGATACTTGAATTTTGACCTTGTGGGACAGCGGATTTTTAGCGGTCTCCACGCACTGCAAACGCTGGAAACTGGCATGATGTTCAGACCTATCGGGGCAAGCCGCGACAACCTGCCGGACCTGACACGGATCGAACAACTTGTCCGCGACATCTACAGAATCAACCCGCGTGAAATCGTGCTGGTTTCCGAGGACGCTGGTGCGAAACCGGGCTATCCGGCCAGGGAAACCAACATCGTTTTCTGGAAGTCTGGCGACCGTTTCCGGCTTAGGGTTTTCGCGCCGGTGTCGCGTGTGACAATGGCGGATCTGCCGGTGTCATGGCTTTTACCGGCATTCAGGGACAACGGCGAAGCCGACTGTTGTTAGAAATACAGGACCAAAAGGAAATAAAGAGGAAAAATGACCAAAATGAAGCTTAAGACAGTTACGCGGACGCAAGGCAATAATCGCGCATTAAAGGAAGGTCGCGTAACTGCGCCCGACTTCGACTTCGATATCGAAGAGGTGCCGGTCCTGGTCAAAGGTTTCCGCCGCATGGTGCGGGAGCTTTCCTACGACGTGTCCGAGATGGCGCTGACCACATATATCTGCGCCAAGGCGCACGGGGTGAAGTTCACCGCTCTGCCGATCTTTTTGGTCAGGGAATTCCATCATAAGGCCATCCATCATCACGTGCCCTCCGGACTGAAGAGCCCGGCAGAACTCGCTGGCCGAACTGTTGGCGTAAACCGTGGCTACACCGTCACCACAGGTGTTTGGGCCCGTGCAATTCTGCAGGACGAATACGGTCTGGACCTGTCATCCGTAACATGGGCGCCTTCGGGCGATGAGCATGTCGCCGAATATAAAGGTCCGGCGAATGTTCAACCGCTGCCCGATGGCGATCTGGAAGGCCGCTTGATATCAGGCGAACTGGTGGCGGCAGTCGGGGCCAAGATCGATCACCCCGATGTCGCATCGATGATAGAGAATCCGTTCGAAGCCGGCGTTGCGGCCCTGAAAAACCGCGGTTTGTACCCGATTAACCATCTGGTCGTAGTTCGCGATGATCTTCTGGCCGAGAATCCGGATGTGGCGACACAGGTTTTCGACGCATTTGCGGCCTCGAAAAAGCTCTATGTCGAAGACCTGAAAGCCGGCCGTGTCAAAGACCTCACGCCGGTCGATCGCGTTCATCTGGCAGCGATGGAAGTGATGGACGATCCGCTTCCATACGGGATCGAGCCGAACCTGCAGGTTCTGGAACAACTCATGGATCATGCGGTGACCCAGAAAATCATTCCGGAGCGTATGGATGTCGCGGAAATGTTTGCGGCACCGGTTCGGAACAGGGTCGCCTGATCTAGCTGCTGACACTGTCGAGGAACCGGAGCACGCGTGCGGGCGCGTTGTCTTCGGTTTGCTCGGCCGTCGGAATGTCCCAGTATTCGGAACCGTTTAAACATTCCTGCATATATCGGGCCGCGGACGTCGAGTGGAAACCGTCCGCACCCGGTACGATCAGACTCGGTATGTCAAGTTGCATCAGGTCTTCGGGTTCCGCGCCGGGGGCAGTGTCGCGGTCGATCATCCCCCGATACATGCCCGTCACCGTCAAAAGGTACTTCGCCACGTCCATCGCGGCATAGGATGCTGCGAAGGCGTCCGAATTGCGAATGGGTTGCCCCCAGGGGCCGCCGCGCGGGTCAGCGCTGAAGTTCTTGTCATGGCTGCGCACCAGATCGACAACCGCCTGAAGGCCGTTTTCCTCGACAAACGCCAAGTGGCGGGCAAAACGCTGATGTCCGCTGATCCGGTAACTGGCGCCGCCTACAGGCCAGTAGTGCACCATGCTGAGCGTACGTTCGGGATGAGTGACGCCGAACGCGGCCACCGGACAGCAACCCATGCAACCGCCCATCAGATGCGCCTTTTCGATGCCGAGATGATCGAGCAGGCCCGCACCTTGGCGCACGTAGTGATCCCATGTTATGCGCTCGACCCGTCCGCCTGACCGGCCGTTTTCACGCCGGTCAAACAGAATGCACTGATAGTGCCCGGGTAGGTGATCCAGAAGCTTGATGCGCTTGTAAACGCCAAGATCCGTCCATTTCTCGATCCGCGCGTCAAATCCGCCGGGCGAATACATCAACAGGGCAGGGCCTTTGCCCATTACTTCGTAGCGGGTTTCGATCCCGTCAATTGTGACCATAGGCATCAGTGTTTCCTTTTACTTTGCGGGGGGCGTGCCCTTGATCTGGCGCGCGGCCCTGACGTCCTCACCGAGTTCGGAGATAGCCGAATAGATTATCTTCGCCACGTTGGCATAGTTCTCGGCATCGCTGTCCAGTGATTTGGCATTGTAACCGATGGCGGCATTGGCCATGCGCACCCGACCGTCGAGCCATGGCCCGCCGCCAAATCCGCCGATGACCGGAATTCCGATTTCCGCGACTACCTTCGGGCCGACCGTCGGGCCGGAGTTCGTGAAATCGAGCATGGACGCGCCTGCGTCCTCCAGCATTTTGGCCTCGTCAATCAGGCGCTGTGTCATGCCTTCGGGAACGTGGGCGTCAGCGCGATTCATCGCGCCGTATTCCATGCCGTAGGCCAGCGCGGTTTGCGGCGTGACGCCGAACTGTGCCCAGACGGGAATGCCGGCCTTGACCAGAGCGGTCGTGGCTTCCGGAAAATCGGCGGCGCCGTCGAGTTTTATCATGTCCACGCCGGCCTCTTTGACGAAGCGGATTGCCGCGCGCACGGCGCTGTCCGCGCCTTCCTGCAGCGGTCCATAGGGAAAATCCGCGCTCAGCAATGCGTTCTTGACGCCCCGGCGCACCGCCTGCGTCACGGTGATCATCTGGTCCATGCTGATTTCCAGCGGGTTGGGCTGTCCCCACAGGTTGTGACCCACGGTGTCGCCGACCGAAACAATGTCGGCTCCGGCGCGGTCCACGATCTGGGCCATCTGATAGTCCCAGACGACGACGCCGAATATCTTCTTTTTTTCCTGCTTCATGCGCTGAAGCGTGGGAATTGTCATTTTGGCCATCGGGAGGCTCCTCAGATTACGAATTCTTCAAGTGTTTCGGGTGCGAACATGTCCTCGACGCTGTGCAGGTGCGGCGACAGGCCTTGTTCGTGATGGTAGCGCAGGAAAGTCGAGAGCGTTTCCCGGTTCTTTTCTAGCCCGTAGGGCCAGAAGTCAGCGCCCATCATGTCAATCGCTTCTTCGACGTGGGCATTGAACCAGGGCAGCATACCTTTCAGCGCCGCTGTTTCCCTAAGGCCCTCGTAGCAGATGTTCTGGGCGTCGCGGAATGCCTGAAACAGGTTCATGGCGATCCAGCGATTGGATTCGTAGACTTCCCGGCGAATGGCGATGACATGCATGATCGGGAAAATGCCGGAGCGCTTGAAATAGTCTTGTTCAACAGGGACGAAATCGGGGAACAGCCGTTTCACCCTCACGCCGTCAAAGGTCGACGGCTTGCGCGCGGTGTGCAGGGCGTCGATCTCTCCGCTTGCGAGCATGCTGGCCAGCGTCTTGCCGGCGCCGATCCGTTCGACCTTTATGTTTTCGGGCAGGTCGAGTTTCAGCTTTTCGTCGCGGTTCGGTTCCTCTTCGCCGCCGGTCACATAGGTCACGCTGTCCACCGGCACGCCGTAGTCATCGGACAGGATGCCGCGTATCCAGACAGGCGCGGTCATTTGGTACTCAGGCGTTCCGATCCGCTTTCCGATCAGGTCTTTCGGCGTTTCGATACCGGCGTCCGCATTCACATAGATGCAGGAGTGGCGGAAAAAGCGGCTTGGAAAGACCGGAATGGCGACAAAGGGCCGGTCCGGTTTGGTCATGGACACGACATAGGAAGACATCGACATTTCAGAGACGTCGAATTCGCGGTTGCGAAGCATGCGGAAAAAGGTTTCCTCGACAATCATGTTCAGAAACGTCAGGTCGATGCCTTCAGCCCTCGCGCGACCGTCCCTAAGGGCCTGGACCCTGTCATAATCCCAGCACCCGAACGTAAGCGGTAAATTGGCCATGATCTCGTCCTTTAGAAGAATTCGTCGAAATGGAGCTGGTCCTGCGGAACGCCGGACTCATAGGCCATTTTCTGTATCGCCGCCGACATGACGGCCGGTCCGGCAAAATAGATCTCGTGGTTCTTGAGGTCTTCGCCGAAATCCGCAGCGACTACATCATGCAGAAAGCCGGTGCGATGAGATGCGCCATCGGCCGATGCATCGGACAGGGCAGAGGTGAACGTGACCTTTTGCGCCAATTCCGGGCCGAGTATCGCCGGATCGATTAAGTCGGCCTCTCCTCGGCATCCGTAGTAGAAATGCAGTTTGCGGTCAGCCAGCATTCCGGCGGAAAATGCGCCGCGGGCGATCGAAACCATCGGCGAAAGGCCTGAACCGCCCGCCATAAGAACTATATCCCTGGCTACATCTTCGCGCAGATAGGCTGTGCTGTACGGGCCGTCAATGGACAGCTCGGTGCCGGGCTGCATGCCGAACAGCTTTTCTGTCGCGGCGCCTCCGGGAACTCGCTTGATCTGGAAGTTCCAGACTTTTTCACCGGGAAGGTTGCACATGGAATAGGCTCTCGCACCTTCTACCCCCGCGACCGTGATGAGGGCATACTGACCGGGCCTGAAACCGTCTTCACCCTCTATTTCAAAACTGAATTCGCTGATATCATGCGTGATGGCGGATACCGACAGCAGTTTGGCCGCCCGGCGCTGCGGGAGGTCGCGACTTACATATGCAGGGAGATCGCGGAACTTGATGGTGCAGGGCCCGTTCGGGCGCGCCTGGCATCCGAGCCATTTGTTGCGCTTCAGGTCACGTTCCGACCATGCGGGCGCGTCTTCCCGGGCATGGGTGACCGAACCTTCGACCAGTTCGAACTTGCAGTTGCCGCAAGATCCAACGTTGCAGGAATAGGACATCCCGTGACCGGAGCGCAATGCGGCGCGCAGTATAGTGTCGTCCTCATCGCAGGTGAATGTGTCACCTGTCGATTGTATTTTAATCTCGGTCATGTGTTGTGAAGTCTCCTTGCTTCAGACGTATAGCCTCTGGCGCCCGGAATATCCCAGGGATGCGGATATTTGGTCCGCAGCCTCGATGAC
>JAHEFH010000098.1 GCA_024640245.1 Paracoccaceae bacterium
TCTGCATTTCGCGAGAACCGTGCTTGAAAAGCGCATAAATCCGCAAGAGCTTGACCCCGCCTGCCGTGGTCGCCACGCCGCCACCCATAACCGCCAAAGCAATAAAGATCAGTCCCGGCGTCTCCAGTCCCGACCAATAGCGCGAAGAGCTCCATGACAGGCTCTCGAATCCGGTTGTCGTCAAGAAAGACAGAACCGTGAAGATACCGCCCCAGAGCGAAGCAAAGGCCGCCACGCTGTCTCTTTCCGAATCCACTTCGAAAGCCGCAGTCCAGTGCCGCAGAAACAACAAAGCCGGGATCATCACAATACAGACCAGCGCAATGTTGATCTCTTTGTCGTTCTTGAAATTCTTCCAGCCGCGGCCGTCCTTGTCCTGCAGGAATGTAAAACGAGACACGGCGAAAAACATGAACATGAACATCAGGAATTCAATCACCAGTCCGCCCTGCGCGCCCTGTATTCCACCCACCGGAGAAATCCCGCTGGTGGACAGGACCGCCATGGCGTGCATGGCCCCGACCAGTGGCTGTTCGCCCGCCATGACCAGCGCAACGCCGAGCAGAGCGGTCAGAAACACATAGACCGGCGTGATTTGACGCGTAAACTTGGCAATCCGGGTCTCGATATCTGCCTTGATGATGAACTCGCCGCCGACCGCGGTTCCATGCGTGGTCGAATAGACCTCGAACCCGCCGATATTCAACGGCGCGAAAATCGCCAACGCCACGACAAGGATCATCAGCCCACCCATCCAGCCGACCAGACCGCGCCACAAGTGAATGCTATCCGGGACCGAGCTCGGGACATCGATCAAGCTTGCTCCGGTAGTTGTAAAGCTGGACAGCATCTCGAAATAGCTGTGCAGATAGGACAACTGGCCGACCAGAGTGTAGACCGGAACGGCCATGATCGCGGGCAATGCGACAAATGCAAAGAAGATCGCCGCCAGATGCTCGATGGCGGACCGGCGCTTATCGCGGCCCATGAACGGTATGCCCAGCAGGCCGGTCAGTATCAGGAAAAACGTCCCGTTATAGAAAAACGTCCGTGCCTCCCGCCAGTGTTCCTCCGACACGGCAACGATCATCGGGCCGTACATCGCAAAAGAGCAAACACCCATCAGGAGGATGATCAATGGCTGGGATCTTAGAAAGCCGGTTAGCATCAGAAGAATTCGATGTTGACCTGGAACAGGCGCTCGACGTCGGGGATGAATTCGGACAGCGAGAAAACAACGACCAGATCACCTTCTTCGATCTTGGTATTCCCGCCCGGCCGCAGAATCTGGTCACCTTTCCGGATGGCCCCGATGAGTGTTCCGGACGGAAACTCGATATCGCGAATGCGTTTTCCGGCAATCGGAGAGGTCGACATGACCTGCGCCTCGATCACCTCTGCCTCTGCGTCGCCGATCGAATAGACCGCCCGCACCCGTCCGTGGCGTATGTGGCGCAAAATGGAAGACACGGTTGTGGCGCGCGGATTAATGAACGCGTCGATGCCCAGCGTTTCCTTCAGAGACATCAGGCTCGGATCGTTGATCAGCGCAACCACCATCGGACAGCCTGCCGCCTTCGCCCGCGCGCAGGCCAGCAGGTTGGTCTTGTCGTCGTCGGTGACGGCCAGAAGAGCGTCCGAGTTCTTGAGGTTGGCTTCCTCCATCAAATTCATGTCGAGGCCATCGCCATGCAGGACGACGGTACGTTCCAGCAAATCGGCGGCATGTTCGGCAACGGCGCGGTTTTTCTCGATAATCTTGGCGCGCAGGCGGTGCTGCTGGTTCTCCAGTGTCTGTGCCACCCGCAGCCCGACATTGCCGCCGCCAACAATTATCACGCGTTCCTGTTTCTTGGATTTCTTGCCGAAAATTTCCAGCGTCCGGTTCAGATCTTCGGTGTGTGTGCAGATATACAACTGGTCATTGGCGAACAATTCGTCGCCGGAAGATGGCACGAACAGGCGTTCGTCGCGACGTATGCCGACGACCATGGCGCGCAACGTCGAAAACAGCTCTGAGAGTTGCCGCAACGGCGTGTTCAGAACGGCACAGTTCTCTTCGATCACTATGCCGATCAGGTGCACACCGCCGTTGAAAAACGGCTCGGTATCGAAGGTAGAGGGCGAGGCCAGTTGTTGCAGGGCATCGTCCGCGACCTCTTGCTCGGGCGAGATAACTACGTCGATGGGCAGGTGTTCGCGCTGGAACAAGTCGGAATAGATCACGTCCAGATATGGCTGCGCCCGCAGACGCGCGATCTTGCGCGGGATGGAAAATACGGAGTGCGCGACCTGACAGGTCACCATGTTCACTTCGTCCGAAAAGGTTGCCGCGATGATCATATCGGCGTCCTTGGCCCCGGCGCGCTCCAGCACGTTCGGATAGGATGCGAAGCCCGTGACCCCGCTGACATCCAGCGTGTCTGTGGCACGCGCGATCAGTTCGGGGTTGTTGTCGACAACCGTCACATCGTTTTTTTCCGAGGAAAGATGGCGCGCGATCTGCCAGCCGACCTGGCCCGCACCGCAAATTATGACCTTCATATCAGGCTCCTGACCTGTCGAGATGTTCCCCCGACGAAAACCAAGTAAGTTGCAAATTCAACGACCATGGTCAATTGCGATTGTCATTCCATGTCCACCGGATCGAGTTCAGCGATCCGGGTGCCGGCCTTGTTCGTTGTTACCACGTTCAGTGTTTTCAGCTTCCTGTGCAAGGCAGATCGTTCCATTCCAACGAAATTCGCGGTCTTGGAAATATTGCCGCCAAACCGGTTGATCTGGGCCATCAGGTATTCACGCTCAAACAACTCGCGCGCTTCGCGCAACGGCATAGCCGCGAATTGTGCGCTGAAAGCCGCATCGCCCGCGCCGCCGTCGTTGGCCGCGCTTGGCAAGTCCTCGACGGTGATTGAACCGGACTCCGACCCGAGGATCAGGATACGCTCCATCATATTGCGAAGTTGCCGGATGTTTCCGGGCCACGACATCGTTTGTAACAGCGCGGCAGCTTCTTGTTTTAGACTCCGAAGCGGCAGGCCCTGCAAGCGGTTGGCCTCGGCAAGGAAGTATTGCGCCAGTTTAGGGATGTCGTCGCGCCGCGCTTCAAGTGACGGCACCGAGATCGGCACGACATTCAGGCGGTGATAAAGCTCCTCCCGGAACCGTCCGGCCGCAATTTCCGCCGTCAGGTTCTTGTTCGTGGCAGAGATCACGCGGGCATCGACCCGCACCGTGTCGTTGCCGCCGACGCGGGTAAACTGCTGATCCACCAGAACCCGCAGGATCTTTGACTGCGTACCTAAAGGCATATCGGCTATTTCGTCAAAGAACAGCACACCGCCGTGCGCCTGCTCCAGCAGTCCCGGTTCGTGGCCCCATTCCTGGCTGGAACTTCCGAACAGGACGTCCTCCATCTTATCTGGCGCGATCGAGGCGGAGTTAACCGTGATGAATGGTGATCCGGAGCGGTTGGAATGGGCGTGGATATAGCGCGCGGCGACTTCTTTGCCACTTCCCGACGGACCGGTCAGCATGACGCGACCGTTGCTGTGAGTCACCTTGTCCAGTTGCGCGATGAGGTTCTTGAACGGACCGGATTCGCCGATCATCACGGTCGAAGCCGTATCCCGGACCCGCAGAGAGGCGTTTTCACGACGCAGACGCGAGGTTTCCATCGCCCGTCCAATCACAACCATCAACTGGTCGATGTTGAACGGCTTCTCGATGAAATCATAGGCCCCCTGCTTGATCGCTGCGACGGCGATCTCGATATTACCGTGACCCGAAATGATCACGATCGGAATATCCGGATTGTTTCGCCGGACATTCTTGAGAATGTCGATCCCGTCGTGCTGGCTCTCTTTAAGCCAGATATCGAGGATAACCAGATCCGGCGCCTCGTCGTTGATTGCGCCATAGGCCTGATCGGAATTTGCCGCCAGCCGAGTTGTGTAACCTTCGTCGATCAAAATATCCGAAATCAGCTGACGGATATCCTTTTCATCATCTACAATTAATATATCGCCCATATCTGCTCCTGTTTATCTACGTTGCCGCCACTATTTTTGATGTGGCTTGCTCAATGCTGGTGTTTGGCAGAGTGATGCAGGCTTCTGCGCCAACATGTTTGGCGCGCCCGAAAGCCGGAGCGTCAAATAGTTCCAGCGTTCCGCCATGCTCCTCCACTATTTTCTTTACGATCGACAGTCCGAGTCCTGTTCCGCTCTCGCGATGCGTCACATATGGCTCGAACAACCGCGACCGGTGATGTTCCGGCAATCCGATGCCGTTGTCCTGAATTCTGATCCGGGTCGTCCCGTCGGCATGTTCCACCAGAACCCGGATTTCCGGAATGTAATGTTCGCCCGGATGCGTTCTGGTGTAGCTTTCGGTCGCCTCGCCTGCGTTTTTGACCAGATTGGTCAACGCCTGCATGATCATGGTTTCGTCAAACCTTCCGAAAATAGGATCCTTGACGCCAACCAGTTCGAAGGTGGTCTCTTCCATTGCCGTTTTTTGCAATAATATAGCATCCTTGACCAATTGGGTCAGGTCACATTTTTTCAGTTCTGGTTCCGGCATTCGTGCAAATTTCGAGAATTCGTCAACAATGCGACGCAAGTCATTGGTTTGACGGATAATAACGTCCGTATATTCCGACAGTTCAGTGGCCTGATCACCCAACATTGGAGAAAATTTGCGGCGCACACGTTCGGCAGAGAGTTGGATCGGGGTCAGCGGATTCTTGATTTCGTGTGCGATGCGGCGCGCGACATCACCCCAGGCGGCCATGCGCTGGGCCGACACCAGATCGGTGACATCGTCGAAGGTGACAACATAGCCTTCCAGCATATTGTCGGCATTGACGCGACTCGCGATACGCACCAGCAAAACCTCGGCGGTGCCGGCCCTTTTCAGATTGACCTCTTGTTGTTGCGCAACATTAGGTTTTAGCTCTACCTGTCTGAAAAGATGCGTAAACTCTGGCACCAAGTCATCCAGCGCCTGCCCCGACGCATCCGCCAGATCCAGGTTCAGCAAGCGGGCCGCGGCAGAATTTACGACTTCCACCTCGCCCCGACGGTTCAACCCGAGGACGCCGGCAGTCACGCCGGACAGAACGGAATCGAACAGGCGGCGACGGCTTTCGGTCTGCTCGTGTGCATCAATCAGATCGTCTCTTTGCTTCTTGACCTGCCGGGTCATGCGGTTGAACACGCGACCGAGCATGGCGATCTCGTCATCACCCGTTTCCTCGCGTACCCGCACTTCAAGATCGCCGGAGGCGACGCGTTGCACCGCACCAGCCAAGCGTCCGACGGGTTGCGCCAGACGTTCCGCGAAAACCAGACCGATCCAGATCGCGGACATGATTACGATGACGGCGAACCCCAGATACAGCAGCGCTAGCTCGAACAGGACGCGACCCCGTTCGCTCTCCATCTGGTTATAGACTGCGACGGTTTCCTTGGTGTCGTCCAGAAGTCCCAATATCTGCCCGTCGACGGTGCGTGAAATATACAGATAGCGGTCAATGTACGCTTCCAGCGGCATCAGAGCCCGGAACTCATTATTGCTCCAGTCCTGGAACAACATAGGTGTCTTGTGGCTTTCAGTAATGCTTTCGACGCTGGGTTGCTCGTACCCGAAAAGGTAGCTTCGGTCACCGCGTGCTTCGATAACTCCTGCGCCATCAATGACATAGGCCTCTTTTAATCCGCGCTGCACCAAGGGCTGCACCTGCCCCAGAAGCTGCACGAGGTCCGCGTCCAAAATCCGGTTGCCGCCCTGACTCTGCTGGTTCAGGAAATTGCTCATAAGCTGCAAGTCCGAGATCAGGTCGTTCCTCTGCTCAGCCTCATAGGCCTCCGCTGCCGACAGCGAGGCGCCGACCACGTCGCGCACCCGCTCCGAGAACCAGCCCTCCAGTCCGATATTCAGCGTGATCGTCGCGAAAATAGCCACCAAAACGGTTGGCAGCAACGCGACAAAGGCAAAAACCGCGCTCAGACGGGAGTGCAACCGTGATCCCGCTGATTTCGCGCGACGCGCGGATATGATGCTGAAGATGCGCTGGGACACGGCGGCCGTAACCACCAAGACATAGACCAAGTCAGCCAGAATGATCAGCCGCAGCGTGACAGACGAAGAGTGTAACTTGAAGGAACTAAGCGCCAGATAGGTGACCAGCACCATCAAAGGACCTAGGACGAAAAGCCCGACGGCAAATCCAGTACGAACGCTCCGCTTTTTGCGCCATTGATTGAGCGTCGTAACTGCCGAGTTAATATGAAGCGTCTTCAAACTCTCGACTCGTTTCGTTGCTGCTACACCTACTGTGGCAACTTTACATCATTTTCTTGGTCCTTGTCACCTGAATATCGAGGTTTCCAATCTTCTTTCGCAAGGTATTCCGGTTCAATCCCAACAATTCCGCCGCCTTGATCTGGTTTCCACGTGTCGCGGACAGGGTCAAGGCTATCAGCGGCAATTCGACCTCTCTCAAAATACGGTTGTAAAGCCCCGGCGGAGGCAGCGCATCCCCGTGCAAGTCAAAATAGCGCCGGATATGCGCTTCAACCGCCGATGATAGTTTTTCACCGCTCAGCGGTTCGCTTTCGGATTTGATTTTCGGTAACTGTTTCAGTTTCTGCTCGACGAAATCGCCGCTGATCTCGTCATAGGGCGACAGAACCACGAGTTGCTGGACGAAGTTCTCCAATTCGCGCACGTTGCCCGCCCACAAGGCCAGCCGCATTTTTTCAAGTGCGGATTTCGAAATCGACTTGTTCGGCATGCCTTGCTCCGCCGCGCGGCGCAGGAAGTGCTGTGTCAACTCGGCGATATCATCCAGCCTTTCACGAAGCGGCGGCAATGACATCGGCATGACGTTCAGCCGATAGAACAGGTCCTCGCGAAAAATTCCCTCGTTTACCAGATTCACCAGTTCCTGACGGGTCGAGGAAATTATCCTGAAGTTCTTGGACCTGACCCCCTGAGACTGCAACAGGTCGAGCAGGTGCAACTGCGCCTCCGGCGACATTTCAGCGATCTCGTCCAGATACAGTGTCGCATTCGCCGGTGCGGCTTCCTGCGCGCCTTCGCGCTCCGATCCCAGGATGATGTTTTCCAGACTGGCCGGCGTTGCGGTCGAGGCGGAAATCGTCACAAAGCCTTCGTGCGAGCGGTGACCGAGTTCGTGCAGAGTTTTCGCCAATAGGCTCTTGCCGGTGCCGCTCTCGCCCGTGATCAGCACGTTCAAGTCGGTGTTCAGGACCCGCGCCAAAAGCCGATAGACGTCCTGCATCGGCTGCGAACTGCCAATAAGAGGCAGGTTCTGCCCGCGCTCCGCTGCCAGAGCGGAACCCGGCGACGGATGGTTGCTCTGCGACAGCGCCTTGTTCACTTTCGACAAGAGATCTTTCAGGTCAAACGGCTTCGGCAAGTAATCGAAGGCTCCGGATTCAGAGGCCTTGATCGCCGTCATGACCGTGTTCTGCGCCGAGATGACAATCACCGGCAGATCCGGCCGTTTACGTTTGATCGACGGTAGCATCTCCAGCCCGTTTCCGTCAGGCATCATGACGTCAGAGACGATCGCGTCACCCTCACCTTCCTCAACCCAGCGCCAAAGGGTCGAGGCGCTGCCCGTAGAGCGCACCTTGCATCCCGCCCGCGTCAGAGCCTGAGTCAGAACAGTCCGGATCGTCCGATCATCGTCGGCAACAAGTACGGTTCCATCCATTACACAGTATCCTTCTTGTTACGCCAGATCGGCAATCTTACGCAAAACCGCGTTTTGCCCTCGCCGCTGGAACACTCGATAAGTCCGCCATGGCTGGCGACGATTTTCGACACGAGGGACAAGCCGAGCCCGGTGCCGTTGGACTTGCTCGATACGAACGGATCAAAGACATCTGCGATCAGGCTCTCAGGTATGCCCTTACCGTTGTCGATGACTTCTACCTGAATAGGCAGGTTCTCGATCCGGTGGCCGGTTGCGGCAAACTTCATGCCGGAATTGTAGGATGTCCTGATCCGTATCTGTCCGCGGCTGTCTGCAATCGCCTCGGACGAATTCTTGATCAGGTTCTGGAACACCTGCAGAAGCTGGTCGGGATCGCCGGCCACCTCGGGCAGCGACGGGTCATATTCCAGCGAGAAAGTAACATGGGACGCAAATCCTGCCTTGGCCGACCGGCTGGCGCGGTCCAAAACGTCATGAATATTGACGGGTTGCCGCTCCACCGGTCGCTGGTCGCCGAAATGTTCGACACGGTCGACCAGATTGCCGATGCGCTTGGCCTCCATCCCGATCATCTCGGCCAGCTCCTTGTCGGCGTCGGACGCGTTCATCGCCAAAAGTTGCGCCGCACCTGTAATGCCGGCCAGCGGATTACGGATTTCATGCGCCAGCATTCCGGCCATTGCGGTAACCGACCGCGCCGCCGCCAGATGGGTCAGCGACTGGCTCATCTTCAGGGCAACACCCGCCGGCTGGACGATCAACAGGATGGTGCCATCTTCCGGAGACAGAAAGTTTACATAGATGTTGCAGGAAACGGCCGCTTGGCCGCCCGTCGAGACATCGACACCATACTGCGAAACCGAGGAAGTATCGGCAACCGCCTGCGCGACAGTGCCCATGATAATCGAGTTTCGGCCGAAGAAATGTGTCAGCCCGCGCTTCATGATCTGCTTTTCCGAGGCAGACAGGAACTGTTCGGCGGCTGAATTGGCCTCGATCACATGTCTCTTCCTGTCAAGAACAAGAGCCGGAAACGGCAAGCCGTTCCACACGGCATTCAAATCGGTTGCGATCATGCTGCCTGCCTCCGCTCTGATGGTTCCAGTTTTTTCAAAAGCTGAAGCACACGGCTATGGTCTGTTTCCGTCAGGATGTCCTTGCGCAAGTCGCTTCGGGTTTCCAGCTCGTCCATGTACCAACCAAGATGTTTGCGCGCCACGCGGCGACCGACGTCGATGCCGTAAAAGGACAGCATCGCCTGATAGTGGCCGCAAATCATATCGGCCAGCGCGCCGCCCGCGGGAATTTCGGGCGCTTTACTACCGTAAATATCGGCGGCGACCTGCGCCAGAAGCCATGGCCGCCCCTGCGCGCCGCGCCCGATCATCACACCGTCGGCCCCGGATTGCTCCAGCGCCTGCCTTGCCGACGGGCTGTCGACGATGTCGCCATTTGCGACCACCGGGATAGAAACGGCCTGTTTTACCTCGTTTATCGCGCCCCAGTCGGCACGCCCCTTGTAGAACTGGCAGCGTGTGCGCCCGTGGATCGTGACCATCTTGATGCCTGCTTGTCCGGCCCTGTGCGACAACTCGGCGGCATTGTGCGTGTCGTCATCCCAGCCCAGACGGGTTTTCAGCGTCACCGGAATGGAAACAGCAGACACGACCGCCTCGATCAGCGACAGGGCATGGTCGGGGTCGCGCATCAGAGCCGAGCCGGAATAGCCATTCGTGACCTTCTTCGCAGGGCAACCCATGTTGATGTCGATCATTCCAGCGCCGTTCGCCTCGCACATCCGCGCGCATTCAGCCATCCAATAGGCGTCTTTACCGGCGATTTGAACAGCGGTATTGGCGCTGTCGAATCCGAGCTCGGCCTTTGCCTGCGCCGACGGCCGACTCTGCACCAT
Organism: Paracoccaceae bacterium; assembly: GCA_024640245.1. GTDB lineage: Bacteria > Pseudomonadota > Alphaproteobacteria > Rhodobacterales > Rhodobacteraceae > Amylibacter. The sequence continues at coordinate 9,663 of JAHEFH010000098.1, forward strand.
TTCCTGACTGGCGATCATTTCCGAAACGACCAGCCCCGCACCGAAAGACGAAACCAGATTCCGAAAAGGCAAATCGGTTATGCCTGCGAGCGGGGACAGAAGGACGGGAGGCTCTATTGCCTTTTTTTCAATCACTATCGACACTGTGCCTAAACCTTATGCAACGAGACTTAAGTAATACAACTTCAGGGATTGCGCAAGCCGTGGAATGAATGGTTTTCCTCTCTTTCCACAGAAACAACGAAGCGTTAAACGGAAGCCATGACAGTATCAGCCATCATTGTTGCCGCCGGTCGTGGTTCGCGTCTGGGCGGGGATATTCCGAAACAGTACCAGATGCTGTCCGGCCGACCCGTGCTCGAACATACGATTCACTCGTTTCTGGCGTCGGATCAGGTGACCGAGGTGATCGTCGTGACAAATCCGCGGGACGAGGCTCTCTATGCCCCGATCGCAACCTCCATTTCGGACATCCGGTTAAAACCCGCCGTGCAGGGCGGCAACAACCGCACCGCGTCGGTCCGCAACGGGTTACAGGCCGCAACCGGTGACTACGTCGCCATTCATGACGGCGCCCGGCCATTGGTGCCTCTGGATGCGCTTGACCGGGTCTTCGAGCAGGCGCGCAAGACGGGCGCCGCATTCCTCGCCCTGCCCGTCACTGATGCCGTGTGGCAGGTCACGGACGGCAAGGCCGCGACCGCCCTGCCCCGCGACGCGATCTGGCGCGCCCAAACGCCTCAGGTTTTCGATCGTCGCGCCATTCTGGAGGCCCACATCAACCATGACGGGCCTGCCGATGACGATGTGGCCATCGCTGTGGCCGCCGGTCTGAACGTGTTGCCGGTGCGCGGATCGCAGCGCAATCTCAAAATAACCTTCGCCGAGGATCTGACCCTGGCAGAACAGCAGCTTGGAACACCCATGGATATTCGCACAGGCAACGGTTTCGATGTTCACAAATTCGGCGAGGGCGATCACGTCGTGCTCTGCGGACTCAAAATCCCGCACGACCGCGGACTGGTGGGCCACTCCGACGCCGACGTAGCCATGCACGCGGTCACCGACGCCCTGTTCGGTGCGATCGCCGAAGGAGATATCGGCCAATGGTTTCCGCCGTCCGATCCCCAATGGAAAGGCGCCGCGTCAGAGGTGTTCCTGCGAAAGGCGGTAGAGCGCGTCGCGGCGCGAGGCTTCCGGATCAGCAACATAGACTGCACTTTAATCTGTGAAGCGCCTAAAATTGGCCCCAATTCAGTACAGATGCGCCGCAATCTCGCCGCAATCACAGGCGTTTCGGAGGATCGTGTTGCCGTAAAAGCTACAACTTCGGAAAAACTTGGATTCACCGGTCGCCAAGAGGGTATTGCGGCTCAAGCGAGTGTACTAATATGCACATCATGACGCGAACCATATCGACCTTCTTCTTTATTGGATTGCTGCCCAAGGCCCCAGGCACCTGGGGCAGTCTGGCGGCCCTTCCGGCTGCCTATCTGCTGCACTTGTACGGCGGGTTC
>JAHEFH010000099.1 GCA_024640245.1 Paracoccaceae bacterium
TCCCTCTTCCCGCGCCTGCATCCGCACCAGCGCGCCCACCAACCGCATGCGCGCCTCTGGCACCGGACGGTCGCCCAGCGCCGGAGCCAGCCAGCGTTCCAGAAAATAACCGGTAGTTTTCAACGCGTCCATCACCTCTGCGCCGCGTGCCTGTGTGGTGGCATTGCGCAGGAACGGCGGCAGCGGCAGCAGCCTGTCCTGCCATTGCGCCCCAGCCGCACGGCTGACCGCCCGACCCGACTTCGGCGAGACCCAGACCAATTCGTCAACCGATCCCGTCACGGCGCAATTGCTCAGGTCGAGGCCATAGCCCAGCCCGTCGAGCAACTCTTTTTCCCACAGCGCGTAATGCACCGCCCAGTTGTCGTCCGCGTCCATCCGCTCGATCAGGTCGACGGTCGCGGCATAGAGTGCGGGCAGGTCCATGCGTTCGGGAAAGGCGAAACGGACCAGCGCGCAAACGGACCCCAAACCCGCCAGCGCCGCGCGGTCCGAAAGCACCCGCGTGCGGGCGCGCAACGGTTCGACGCGGAATGATCCCAGATGCTCTTCCAGCCGGGCATGCCATTCGAGCGCGACTTGCGTACCGGGCTGCAGAACGGGTTTCATCTTGCGCGACGCGCCGCCGCGCACGATCCCGGCATGACGGCCATGGGTGGCCGTCAATACTTCGATGATCGCGGATGTTTCGCCGTGTCCGCGCAGAGACACGATCACGCCTTCGTCGCTCCAGTCCATGGAATTACGCTAGCCCGATAATCCGTCCTCGTCGAGCAAATGTCGCCCCTGCCGGTCCTCGACCTCGATGACCCACAGGTCGGGGTCGAAGTCGCGCTGGCGGTTGAGCACGGCGTCCACATCCGGCTCTGGCCCTTCGGCCAGCGTGACCCAGATCCGGTCGCCCTCGATATTGAAACTCCGCTGGTAGGCCGCCGCCCTGCCGTCAAGCTTATTCAGCTTGACCAGAACCGCGCCGGCGGTGTCGTCACCCCTGGCGACGACAAAGGCCGGGATGTTATAAAGGTCCAGTCGGCGCAGATAGGCCCCGACCCAGAATTCGGACGTCAGACGCGGCGCCACGGCCTAATTCGTATCCTTGAAATCCAGACCCATCTCGGAATAGCGTTCTGCCTCGTTTTCCCAGTTCGGGCGGACCTTGACCTGCAGGAACAGGTGCACATCGCGACCCAGCATTTCCGACAGCTCCTGCCTTGCGGCCATGCTGACAGCCTTGATGGTCGCGCCCTTCGGCCCTAGTGCGATGCCCTTGTGACCGTCGCGCGAGACATAGACCACCTGGTCGATACGCACCGAGCCGTCGTCGCGCTCGGTCCAGTGCTCGGTTTCGACGGTTAACTGGTAGGGCAATTCCTGATGCAGACGCAGCATCAGCTTCTCGCGGGTGATCTCCGCCGCGATCATGCGCATCGGCGCGTCCGCGATCTGGTCTTCGGGATAGAGCCACGGGCCTTCCGGCAGGGTCTTGGCAAGCCATTCGGCCAGCGCCTCGACCCCGTGACCCCGTTCAGCCGAGATCAGGAATGTCTCGGCAAAAACGAAACGCTCGTTCAGGTCCTTGGTCAGCGCCAGAAGGGCCTCGGACTTCACCTTGTCGATCTTGTTGATCGCCAGCGCCACGACCTGTTTCGGGTTCCCGCGTTTCTCCAGCCCGTCGAGGATCATCTCGACCCCCTTGGTGATGCCGCGATGCGCCTCGACCAGCAGCACGACGACATCCGCATCCGCCGCCCCCGACCAGGCCGCCGCGACCATGGCCCGGTCCAGCTTGCGTTTTGTCCGGAACAGACCGGGTGTGTCGACAAATACGATTTGCGTCTCGCCGCGCAGTGCGATGCCGCGCAAACGGGCGCGGGTGGTCTGCACCTTGTGGGTTACGATCGCGATCTTGGAGCCGACCATCCGGTTCATCAGCGTTGATTTGCCCGCGTTCGGTTCGCCGATCAGGGCGACAAATCCGCATTTATCCGTCATGTCTCTTGTCCCAGTTTGTCGAGCAGGCCTTGCGCCGCGCCCTGTTGTGCCGCACGTTTCGATGTTGCGCGCCCCTTGGCGGAGGCGCCGTTTTCCAGTTTCGCTTCAATCTCGAAGACCGGCGCGTGGTCCGGTCCGGACCGGCCCAGTACGTGATAGACCGGTGGCTGCATGCCGCGGGCCTGCGCCCATTCCTGCAACATGGTCTTGGCGTCGCGGGCATCCTCTTCGGCCTCGGCGATCCGGTTTCCCCAGAGCCGAAGTACCAGTTTCCGCGCTGTTTCGAAACCCGCATCCAGATAGACGGCGGCGATCACGGCCTCCATCGCGTCGCCGAGGATCGCTTGCTTGCGGCGACCGCCGGACAGCATTTCCGAGCGCCCCATCTTCAGCGCCGCACCCAGATCGACCTTGACTGCCACCTCGGCGCAAGTTTCCTTGCGCACGAGCGCGTTGAACCTCGGCGCAAGCTGGCCCTCCTTGGCGCCGGGATCATGCTGCAGCGCAGCCTCGGCGATGATCAGCCCCAGCACACGGTCGCCCAAAAACTCCAGCCGCTGGTTGTCGTCGCGCGACGGCGAGGACAGGGATGCGTGCGTCATCGCCTGAATCAGCAGCGACGGATCAGAGAATTTATGTCCCAGCCGCGCGCTGAAATCCTGAAGTTCCGCCGCGAGCTTCAATCCAGCCTCTTGAAGTAACGGTCGCTGCGCCAGGTCCAGAACGCCGGTATCCAGCGGCCTGCGGACGAAAAGACCACCCGATTTGCGCGCCCGACAAGGTTTTCGAACGGAACGAAACCGACGCCGCCGACATTGCGCGGAAAGCGCGAGTCGCCGGAATTGTCGCGATTGTCACCCATGAAGAAATACTGGCCCTCAGGGACGGTGAACACCGGAGTATTGTCGGCAAACGAATTGTCGATGTTAAGAATCTGGTGTTTTACGCCGTTCGGCAGCGTTTCCTCATAGAGCTCTTTTTCGCAGACCGCACCCTGACCAACCGGCGCATTAGAACAGCGCGGGGTGCCGCGCATCGGGCCCTGCTGCTCGAACGTCTCGGTGAAGGTACCGATCCTTTCCTGCGGCACCGCGACGTCATTGATGAACAACTGGCCGTTCTTCATCTGGACACGGTCGCCCGGCAGGCCGATCAGACGCTTGATGAAATCGACATTGTTCACCGGATGCTTGAACACGACAATGTCGCCCCGCTCCGGTTCCGAGCCGAACAAGCGGCCCGATATCGGGCACAGGGACCACGGGCAAGAGTGCTTGGAATAGCCGTAGGCCATCTTGTTGACGAACAGGAAGTCGCCGATCAGCAGCGTCGGCTTCATGGAACTGGAGGGGATCCAGAACGGCTGAAAGAACAACGTGCGCACCACGCCCGCGATCAACAGGGCATAGACAACAGTCTTGACCGTTTCGCCCCACCCGTCTGCCGATTTCGCCTTGCTCGCCATTTGCTGCCTCACACCCAATACCTCTTGCGGTTTCTCCGGCTACATGACCGCCAGAGCGGCCATAGTCAACCGTTGCCTTTTCCCATCGGCGACGCATGGATCACCACGAAGGCCTGCGCCCAGGGATGATCGTCGGTCAGTGACACATGCACCGTCGCTTCGTAGCCCTCCGGCGTCATGTTTTTCAGCCTCTCGGCCGCCCAACCCGTCAACTCCATCACCGGCTGTCCCGTGCGCAGGTTGCGCACCGACATGTCCTTCCACGCGATGCCCATGCGCAGGCCGGTGCCCAGCGCCTTGGAGCAGGCCTCTTTCGCGGCCCAGCGCTTGGCATAGGTGCCCGCGACGTCCTTCCGGCGCTCTGCCTTGCGCTGTTCCAGATCTGTAAAAACGCGGTTACGGAACCGGTCGCCGTAGCGGTCGAGCACGCCCTGTATGCGCTCGATATTGGCCAGATCGGTGCCGATACCCAGAATCATCGCGGCCCCGTCATCCGCGCGCCGCATCCATGAACCGGCGCATTTCCGCAATTGCGGCCGGCAGGCCGACAAAAATAGACTCGCCAATCAGGAAGTGGCCGATGTTCAGTTCGCGCACCTCGGGAAACTGCGCGATCGGGGTCACAGTGTCATAGGTCAACCCATGACCGGCATGGACCTCCAGCCCGAGACTGTGGGCCAGCGCCGACATCACGCGCAGCCGTTCCAGTTCAGCATCGCGCGCGTCAAAGCGGCCCTCGGCATGGGCGTCGCAATAGGCGCCGGTGTGTAGCTCCACAACTGGCGCTCCGATCCGCGCGGCAGACCGAATCTGCGCCTCGTCGGCGGCGATAAAGATCGAAACGCGGCAACCCGCGTCACGCAGCGGGGCGATGAAATGCGCGATGCGGTTTTCCTCGCGCGCCACTTCCAGACCGCCCTCGGTCGTGCGTTCTTCGCGCTTTTCCGGAACGATGCAAACCGCATGCGGCCGGTGGCGCAAGGCAATCGCCTGCATCTCGGCCGTTGCCGCCATCTCGAAATTCAGGGGTACCGTCAGTTGCGCCATCAGCGCGTCGATATCGGTGTCCGTGATATGCCTGCGATCCTCGCGCAGGTGCGCCGTGATACCGTCGGCACCGGCCTTTTCTGCCAGCAGCGCGGCGCGCAACGGATCGGGATAAGCTCCGCCGCGTGCGTTCCGCACCGTCGCGACATGGTCGATGTTCACGCCAAGCCGCAAACGGCCCTTGTCCTGCTTCTGTCTGCTTGAACTCATCGGCCCCTCGCGAAGTTTTCCGCACTCTAGTTGTAAAATTACTGGACGTCAGCCTCGGACTGCCTTTTTTTCTCGCGCAGTTCTTTCAGCTTGGCCACCAGCCGGCCCCTGCGCCGGTGCTGATAGGCCGCGATCAACGGCTTGGCGCCGATATAGAACAATACCGCGAGTACAAATCCCGGCATCAGGCCGCCGATCAGATAGGGAATGAAGACCGAGTCCCAGAAGTCCCGAAGTCCGGCCCATACCATTGTCTCGGAAGTGAAAATCGCCAGAAAATTGTGCCACAGCCCGTCGAAGGCCTCATAAAATCCGTGGCGGATAGTCGGCCAGACCGCCTCTTCGTTGCCGCGCCCCAACAGGAACCAGCCCAGCCTGTAACTAAAGCCGGCGATAAAGGGAAAGGTGATCGGATTGCCGAAAAACGTGCCGAGGATGGAGGCGACAATATTTCCGCGAAAGATGACCGCCATCAGGGCGGCGACGACAAAATGGAAGCCGAAGAACGGCGTGAAACTGACGAAGACACCGCAGGAAAACCCCATGGCGATCTTATGCGGCGTATCGGGCAGGCGCTGCACTCGATGACGGATATAGCCCAACGCACGACGCCATCCCGATCGTGGATAGAACATCTCCACGAACGATTCCCGATAGGATCTAGGATTTCTGCGCTTGAACAATATTCCCTACTTTCAGATTTCGGCCTGTGTGGTCATTCGGCTTTGTGGCGGGCATTTATCCGCAGGATTTGGGCGACGTCCGAATCAGCCTCGATCGCGGTCATTACATGGTGCAAATGTTCCACATCCCGCACCTCGATATCAATCTCCACGCGGTAAAAATCCGGTTTTCGCGCAGTGAAATTCAGATCGGCGATATTGGCTTTCTGCTCACCAATCAGGGTGCAGATGCGCCCCAGCACCCCGGTGTCGTTGGCCATGGTGACCTCGATGCCGGCGGCATGGGTTGCGGCGTTCCGGCCCTCGGTCCAGTGCAGGTCGATCCAGCGGTCGGTCTGGTCCTCGTAAGCCGCCAGCCGTTCACAGTCGATGCGATGCACGATCACGCCTTTACCGCGCGTCGCAATTCCGACGATCCGCTCTCCGGGCAGCGGTTGGCAGCAGTTTCCCGGTTCGGCGAACTGTTCCGCCTCCAGGCCGACGATACGTCCGGCAGGCTGGTTGACCTCGCCCTCGGCGTCGCGGATCAGCTCTGGGTACAACACTTCGACCAGCCGCGATCCGGTCAGCTCGGCGCTGCCCAGCTGTTCCAGCAGCTCGTGCGATCCCGAGAGGCCAAGGTTTTTCGCCGCGGTGCGCAGGGCCGTTTCAGTAGCCTTCTTGCCGACATGTTCCAGCGCCACCCGCGCCAGCTCCCGTCCCAGCCGGATGAAACCTTCCTTGTGTTCATCGCGGAGGGCGCGACGGATCGCGGACTTCGCCCGTCCCGTGACCGCGATATCAACCCAGGTCGACTGCGGACGCTGTCCCTCGGCGGTGGTGATCTCGACGGACTGCCCGTTGCGCAGGCGCGTCCACAACGGCACACGCCGGCCGTCGACCTTGGCCCCGACACAGGCGGCACCGATCCGCGTGTGGATGGCATAGGCGAAATCAATGGGCGTTGCGCCGCGCGGCAGCGCGATCACTGCGCCCTTGGGCGTAAAACAGAACACCTGGTCCGCGAACATGTCGAGCTTCACATGTTCCAGAAAATCGCCGTAATTGTCCGCGTTGTTATAAGCCTCTGTCAGGTCGGACAGCCATTTCACCGGATCGACGGTGAACGGGTTCTCGACCCGCTGGCCGTCCTTGTAGGACCAGTGCGCCGCGACGCCCGCCTCGGCCACGTCATTCATTTCATGGGTCCGGATCTGGACCTCGACGCGGCGCCCGTCGCGCCCCGAAACGGTTGTGTGGATCGAGCGGTAACCGTTCAGCTTGGGCTGGCTGATATAGTCCTTGAACCGCCCGGGAACCGCGCGCCAGCGCCGGTGGATCACGCCCAGAACCTTGTAACAGGCCTCTTCGTTTTCGGTCAGGATGCGGAACCCGTAAATATCGCTCAGCCGCGAGAAGCCCTCGTTCTTTTCCTGCATCTTGCGCCAGATGGAATAGGGCTTTTTCTCGCGCCCGAAGACCTCGGCCTCGATGGACGCTTTTTCCAGTTCGGCGCGGATATCCTGCGCGATCTTGGTGACCACGTCGCCGGTCTGGTTGCGCAGGGTCAGGAAGCGGCGCACGATTGAACTCCGGGCATCTGGCTTGAGCACGCGGAACGCCAGATCCTCCAGTTCGTCGCGCATCCACTGCATACCCATGCGGCCCGCCAGAGGCGCAAAGATGTCCATGGTCTCGCGCGCTTTCTGTGTCTGCTTTTCGGGGCGCATATGCTTGATGGTGCGCATATTATGAAGCCGGTCGGCCAGCTTGACCAGAATGACCCGGATGTCCTTGGACATCGCCAGCAGCAGCTTACGGAAGTTCTCGGCCTGTTTGGTTTCCGAGGACGACAATTCCAGATTGGTCAGCTTGGTTACGCCGTCGACCAACTGGGCGATCTCGTCACCGAACCTGCCGGTCAGCTGCTTGTAGGTGGATTCGGTGTCTTCGATCGTGTCATGCAGCAAGGCCGTAACGATGGTTGCGTCATCCAGGTTTTGCTGCGCTAGGATCAGCGCGACCTCTACGGGGTGCGAGAAATAGGGTTCGCCGGAATGACGGAACTGGCCCGCGTGCATCTTCTTGGCGAAGTCATAGGCATCGCGGATCAGCTTCTGGTCTGTTTTCGGGTTGTAGGCCTTGATCTGGTCGATCAGTGTCTCAACAGATTTCATGACCGACCGTTCTCTGGGCTGGGGGCATGTCCGAGAACATGCGCTGGAGCCTGCCCCTACTTGCCTTCCTGCGCTTCCATCAGGGCGCGCAGCAGGTTTTCCTCTGACATGTCGTCGTCGGGCTTGTCGCTTTCGCCGCCCATCAGCAACGCCATTTGATCTTCTTCAGGCTCATCGACCTCAATCTGGGTCTGGTGGCTCTGGATCGCGGCTTCACGCAGCTGTTCCGCAGTCAGGGTCTCTTCCGCAATCTCGCGCAGAGCCACGACCGGGTTCTTGTCGTTGTCGCGGGGAACGGTGATTTTCCCACCCGAAGATATCTCGCGCGCACGGTGTGCGGCCAGCATTACTAGGTCGAAACGGTTCGGTACCTTATCTACACAATCTTCTACGGTAACGCGTGCCATGGGCCACTCCAGCTAACAACTTTCAAATGAGTTGCGGTGATTACGCCTTTTCCCGCCAAATGGCAAGCCCAACCCCTCAGGCAATTGCGGTCTTAGATCGCCCGGATTTCGCTCACATCAATTTCGTCCAGACCGGCGATCATCGCATCCACGGTTGCGCCGGTCACCGGATGCGTCCAGTCCGGCGCTACATCGCGCATCGGCAGCAGGACAAAGCCACGGTCCTGCAGGCGCGGATGCGGCAGGATCAGCTGTTCGGGCGCTTTTGATTGCTGCACCTCGGAACTTGCCTCGGCCCAGTTCCGGTAAGTGGGCAGATCGGGCAGCACGAGACCCGCGTAATCGATCAGGTCGAGGTCCAGAGTACGCGGCGCCCAACGCTTCTTGCGGTCCCGTCCCAACGCCCTTTCGACCTCGTGCAGGGTAGCCATCAACTCTTTGGGGGTCAGGTCTGTATCTGCCGCGATCACCGCATTGACGAAGTCCGGCCCTGAGTCCTTGGGAAAAGCGGGGGTTCTGTAAAACATGCTGGTACGAGTGATTCGCAAGTTTCTATCAGCGAGATAATTTATAGCATTTTCAATTAATTCCAAAGGTTGAATGTATTCAAAGGGTTGATTGGAGCCCATTGCGATTAAGCATTCGTTAACGGAACATGTTAAAATATTCACTTGATGTACCACGTTAATTTTCTATTGTGCCTGCTTCCGAAGGCGCTTGAATTATCACCTATACATATTGCGTCGGTGGGACAAGAATTTGAGAGGACTAACAAATGTTTTACCGTGACGAGCGTTTGGCGCTCTTCATAGATGGCTCCAACCTTTACGCCGCCGCAAAGGCTCTTGGGTTCGACATCGACTACAAATTGCTACGCACAGAATTCATGCGTCGGGGAAAATTGCTACGGGCTTTCTACTATACAGCGCTGCTGGAGAACGAGGAATACTCGCCGATCCGCCCACTGGTTGACTGGCTCAACTACAACGGCTTCACCATGGTGACCAAGCCGGCCAAGGAATACACTGACAGTATCGGCCGTCGCAAAGTCAAAGGCAACATGGACATCGAGCTGGCCGTAGACGCCATGGAACTTGCACCGCATGTTGACCATATCGTGATCTTCTCTGGCGATGGTGACTATCGCCCGCTCATCGAATCGCTGCAGCGTCAGGGAGTACGGGTTTCCGTCGTCTCGACGATCCGCTCGCAACCACCGATGATCGCCGATGAACTGCGTCGTCAGGCCGACAATTTCATCGAACTGGACGAATTGCGCGAAGTCATTGGCCGGCCGCCACGCCCGGGCAGCGATACCGAAAATATCCCGGAATACGAAGCCGAGGAATAAGTTACAGACACAGGGCGCCGCGGGCGCCCTGTTTCGTTTCGAACACGGCAACGCGCCGGAAATTCGCGGCTCAACTGCCGAAAGGCGTTGAATGTACGCCGCATCGGGTTAAAACCCTTGGCATGACCAAACCAGACCTCACCCTCTACCTTGCAGCCCCGCGCGGCTTTTGCGCCGGCGTCGACCGCGCCATCAAGATCGTCGAGATGGCGATCGGCAAATGGGGCGCGCCGGTCTATGTCCGGCACGAGATTGTGCACAACAAATACGTGGTGGACGAACTGCGCCGCAAGGGTGCGGTGTTCGTCGAGGAACTCGACGAATGCCCCGATGACCGGCCGGTGATCTTTTCGGCTCACGGTGTTCCGAAATCGGTCCCCGCCACAGCCGAACGGCGCCACATGGTCTATGTAGACGCCACCTGCCCGCTGGTGTCCAAGGTTCACATCGAGGCTGAACGCCACCACTCCGCAGGCCTGCAGATGGTGATGATCGGCCACGCCGGCCACCCCGAGACCATCGGCACCATGGGCCAACTGCCGGAAGGCGAAGTCCTGCTGGTTGAAACGCCCGCCGATGTAGCCACCCTGAAGCCGCGCGATTCCGGCAAGCTGGCCTACATCACGCAGACCACGCTCAGCGTTGACGATACCGCAGAGATTGTAGCGGCCCTGACAGCGCGTTTTCCAAAGATCGTCGGGCCGCACAAGGAAGACATCTGCTACGCCACCACAAACCGGCAAGAGGCGGTCAAGGCGGTAGCGCCGAAAGTCGACGCCCTGCTGGTGATCGGCGCGCCGAATTCCTCAAACTCGCGCCGTCTGGTCGAAGTAGGCTCCAAGGCCGGCTGCGCCTATTCCCAACTGGTGCAGCGGGCCAGCGACATCGACTGGCGCGCGCTGCAAGGCATAAAGTCAATAGGCATAACCGCCGGCGCCTCGGCCCCAGAGGTCCTGATACAAGAGGTCATCGACGCCTTCGCCGACAAATACAATGTCACTACCGAAATCGTCGAAACCGCTGTCGAGAACGTCGAGTTCAAGGTTCCGCGCGCCCTCCGTGTTCCCGCCTGATGCTCGGTATTCCGCGTATCCCGTTCTGGCTGGGCATGGCCGGCCTGCTGCCGTTCCTGCTGGGCGCGACGATGCAATTCCTGCACGAACCGGGCGGCACAAAGCTGCTGATTTCCTACGGCACGGTCATCCTGTGTTTCATGTCCGGCGTACTCTGGGGCTTTGCCACCAAGTCCGGCGGGCGCGACCAGCTCTGGGCCTACGGGTTCAGCGTCATCCCTGCCCTTTACGTCTTCCTGTTTGTCGAGAATACCATCCTGACGCCGGGCCGGATCACCGGCGGATCGCTGCCCGCGCTCTGGTTCGGTTTTGCAGGCATCCTGTTGCTGGACGTGCTCTACCAGATGCGCGGTCTCGCACCGCGATGGTGGATGCGCCTGCGCTTGCTGATCACGGCGGTAGTTCTGACCTGCCTCTTCGTCGGGGCCAATATATGAGCCTGCCTTATGCCTGACCTCTTCGCCTATACCGACGGAGCCTGCTCCGGAAATCCCGGCCCGGGCGGCTGGGGCGTCCTGATGCGCGCGGTGGAGGGCGGCCGCATCGTCCGCGAACGCGAGTTGAACGGCGGCGAGGCCCTGACCACCAACAACCGCATGGAACTGATGGCGGCGATCTCGGCGCTGGAAGCGCTGAAAAAGCCCAGCAAGCTGACCATCGTGACGGACAGTTCTTACGTCAAGGACGGTATCACCAAGTGGATACATGGCTGGAAAAAGAACGGCTGGCGCAACGCGGCGAGAAAACCGGTCAAGAACGCGGAACTTTGGCAAAGGCTGGA
>JAHEFH010000201.1 GCA_024640245.1 Paracoccaceae bacterium
TGATTGTCGGGGTATTCGCGATATTCCACGGTTATGCGCACGGGCAGGAGCTGCCGAACGCCGTAAGTCCGGGCATTTACGCCATCGGTTTCGTGGTTGGCACCGGATTGCTGCACGCGACGGGTATATGTTTCAGTCTGCTGCGCGGTATCCGGTACGGTGACTATATCGTGCGCACGATCGGAGCAGTGATCTGCCTGTCAGGCATTGGTTTCATGACGGGAGTTCTCGCGTGAAACTGCAGACCGGTCTGACTGCCGCAACGATCTGGGCAAGCAGCGCTGCCGTTGTGTTTGCCGACCATTTCGGACCCCTCCAGCAGATCAAGCTTGGCGCGAAGATGGTCGTCTACAGTTCGGAACTGTTGCTTTTGCCGATTGCCGTCGGGCTGGTACTTTCCTATTGGAGCCGGCGTGATGCCGTGGTCGGATTTGCCGCCTTTTTTGGCGGCGTCATTCTCGGATTTCCATTTGACTATATCTTTCGAGTGGATGTGTCGTGGATTTGCCTGCTGTTGGCGATATGCTTTGGCGGCATGGTCGCACTTCAGGTATCTCTGCCTGTACGCGTGCTGCAGGCGTCGTTGGTTTTCGCCGGAATGAATTGCGCGCCGCTTGTTGAATTGGGTCGCTATTTTGAACAAGTATCGATGCTTGTCGTGGGAAACTTCGTGTTTTCATTGTTCCTGGTGCTATTCGCTTCGTATCTGGTCTGCGTCACATTGGGACGGTTCTCGAAGCAGTACTGGTGGATTGCCATAATCTTGCGTGTTCTGGGTTCATGGGTGGCCGCCGCGTCGATCATCATCTTTTCATTCCAGCTCAGCGGTCTCGCCTAGGACCACAAGCCCAGACCCGACGCTAGTAGTCGCGCTGGTAGTAGACACCGATACCGGTGTCGCCTTCGCTGGTCACGCGACCCTTGAGTTTCAGCTTGGAGCTGATGTCCAGATTCAGGTTTATTTCGGTCTTGCCGGCCGAATCCACAATGATGTCCGAATATATATTCTCGGTCAGGTATTTCCCGGCGCGCACCTCCGTCTCTCCGGTGGCAGAGGTGGAGATGTCCAGATCGTCCAGGCCGACATTGCTGCGGATATCGGACACGATACCGCCACCGCCGCGCCCGGTCAGGGTCGCCACTGCGCTAGCAAGCTGGATGGCCTGAAACGGTGACAGGGTGGACATGTCGCGCCCGAACAGCAATTGCGCGACAACCTCGTCTTCGGGCAGTTCCGGTTCGGACTCGAAACTGACCTCGGGGGCACTGATCTGTCCTTCGATTACGATCCGGCTGGTGATATCGTCGTTTCGTGTTTCCGCGACCAATCGCATGCTCGGGTCAAGACTGCCCTGAATACGCACTTGCCCCTCGGTCAGATCGAAGCGTTTACCCAAAAGATCGAGCCGGCCGCGGATCAGGTTGAACTGCCCGATCGGGATCACGTCACGGGAATTTCCTGTCAGGCGCACCTGACCGCCGAATTCGGCGTCTAGTCCGCGACCCCGTATGAAAATTCGGCTCGGCGCGCGCACCAGCAAATCGAGAGCGAGCGGCCTGCCACCGCTAGAGGTTGTATCGCCTCCGGTTTGCAACAATCCGGCTCGGGCGCGGGTCAGCCTGCTATCATAGGGTTCGTTCACATGGATCAGGCCCGGAATAATGTCGCCGCCGCCTGCAGTGCCAGCGGTAACCTGGACTTCAGTGGTTCCCAATTCAATCGTACCACTGACCTTGCCGCCGCCGGTCATGGGTCCGTCCAGCGAAAGGGTTCCGTCGAGCGTGGTGCGATAAAGCGACGGATCGCTCAGGACCAGTTGCGATAGGGCGACAGTCAGCCCGGCCGAGTAGCCTGGCCGCAGGTTCACGGCACCTTCTACGCGGATGTTTCCTCCGTCGCGTGACAGCGCCGAAATGCCGATCTGCGCGCGCTGGTCCGACAGGGTTACGTTGCCATCGATGTCGGACAGCACCAGATTGACTGTCGGGGCCGAAAACCGCGCGCCACTGGCCGAGAGTTGGCCGGACAGGTTCCCGATGGCCGGCCGGCCGGTCAGTTGCAGGTCATAGCGGACAACACCCTGCAGCGACTGCGGGGCGATAAACGGGTTGGCCATGCCCAATGGGGCGGAGCCGGTAATTTCCAGATCCACGTCACCGAGATCGCCGGCAACAATGCCTTCGACCTTCGCTGTTGTTCCCCCGGGTCCGGTTCCGTTCAGCGAAAGGACCCAGTCCTGTCCCGACGGTTCCGCCGTTCCCTGCATTTCAGCGGCGCCGGGGAAGTCCGGTGCGAACAGGCTGACGTCTGCCAATTGGGCGCTGAAGGCCAAGGGTGAGTTGGCGCCGGCTGTGCTGTGTGCCTTGACGGTCATGGCGGGTGTTTCAAGGTCGAGTTTGACGAGCGAATACTGTTCTGCCACACGGGAAGCCTGTACCGCAAAGCGAGAGGAACCGGCCAGCAGTTTGTCGACTTCGGCGATGCCGGTGCCCAGATCATTTCCCGTTGCGTCGAGCGAGACCTCGAAGTCACGCCCCCGGATTTGTCCGGAACCATTGACCGATGCCGCGAGAGAGCCCTTCAGCGTCCGACCGACCAGCGCATTGAACTGCGACAGGTCGGCGATATTCAGGTTCGCCTGTCCCGAGGCGGGAAGGGCGTCATCCGCCAGATCGACCTCTCCGCTGCCGCTCAATTCCACGCCAGTACCGGTCAGTTGTAGACGGGAAACGCGAATGGGTTCATCTTTCTGCCAGGAAAGAGCGGTGTCCAGATTTGCCGGGCCTTCGAGGTTCTTGTCGACCAGCGACAAATCCTTCAGAGCGGCCTTCAGGTCGAGTTGTCCGGCGGTGCTCGAAACTGTGCCCCTGGCCGTCGCATCGACAGATTGCGATCGAAGGGTCAGCAGCGACAGTTCGGTGCCGGTCTCGTCCCGCTTTGCCTCCAGCCGCAACTGGCTGAGACCGGCCAGAAGTGGATCGATCTGCGGTGTTGCTGTCACAAGATCCGTGGCATCCGCGCTGAGCACCACATCGAAACTGCCGTCCAGAAGTGCTCCGCTACCCTCGGCGTGCAACCGGACGCCGCCCGCGATGTCGCGGCCGATCAGTCCTGAAAACCGGTCAATGGAGGCGGCTTGCAGCTCGGCCTTGCCGGATGCGGTAAGGCCGGTGTCGAATTTATC
>JAHEFH010000100.1 GCA_024640245.1 Paracoccaceae bacterium
ATTCGGAAACCTCTGACCGGGCCGACCGCCTGATCGAGGAGTTGCGGGCAAGCGGTTCCCTCAGCGTCGCCAAGCTGGCCGTCGCTTCATCACAGTTGGGGGCCGTCAGCAAGAGCTAGGACGCGGGTCGCATCACAGCGGCACTTCCGCAATTCAAACCTGCGGGGCGTTTTGCGTCCCGCACCCCGCTGTCGCGCGCCTTTTGCGAAACCGGCGGGGGTACTTGATCGAATAATGCCTCAGACCGTTTCCATTCGCCCTTTTTCACGCAGAACCATGCCGAACAGATCGCGTGGATCGTCGGGATCGGCAATCATGTCCAGCATGATGTACTTGTCGGTTTGCGCCAGACGGTCGCGCAACCAGCGTAGGGCCGAGAAATCCTCGATCGCAAATCCGACGCCGTCGAACAGAGTGATGGCGCGGTCGTTTTCACGGCCCGGGATTTCACCGGTCAGGACCTGCCACAGTTCCTTCACCGGATAGTCCGCAGGCAACTGCTGGATGTCGCCCTCGATGCGGGTCTGCGGCGGGTACTCGACATAGATATCGGAGCGCAGCAGGATATCCTTGTGCAATTCCGTCTTGCCCGGACAGTCGCCGCCGATACCGTTGATATGCATTCCGGCGCCGACCATGTTGTCGGTCAGGATTGTGGCATAGCTCTTGTCGGCGGTGCAGGTGGTGACCACATCCGCGCCCTCGATGGCTTCTTGCCCGGTCGTACAGGCGATCAGCTTCAGGCCGGAACCGGCCAGGTTGCGCATACATTTCGCGGTGGCCGCCGGATCGATGTCATAGAGACGTACGGTTTCGATACCGCAAATCTTTTTGAGCGCCAGTGCCTGAAATTCGGCCTGCGCGCCATTGCCTATCAGCGCCAGCGTCTTGCTATCCTTGCGGGCCAGGTATTTCGTGGCAACCGCGGAAGTTGCTGCGGTGCGTAGCGCGGTCAGGACAGTCATCTCTGACAGAAGCACCGGATAGCCGGTTTCCACTGACGCCAAAAGTCCAAATGCAGTAACGGTTTGCAGGCCTTCCTTCATGTTCTTCGGATGGCCGTTGACGTATTTGAAACCATAGTCAATACCGTCCGAGGTCGGCATCAATTCGATCACGCCGTCGGTCGAATGCGAGGCGACGCGCGGGGTCTTGTCGAACAGCGGCCAGCGGCGGAAATCCTGCTCGATATATTGCGCGATGCTGGCGATGCAGTCTTCGACACCGATCTCGAGGATCAGGCGCATCATGTTCTCGACGCTGACGAAGGGCACGTTGCTCAGGTTTTTTTTCATAGCTTAAAAACTCCTAGTCATACGGTCGATGATACGGCGGCCGAACAGGCTCGCGGTCAGGTCGACCAACAGTTTCGCGGTGCGGCCGCGGTTGTCCAGAAACGGGTTGAGTTCCACAAGGTCGAGGGATTTCACCAAATCGCTCTCGTGCAGCATTTCCATGATCAGATGCGCCTCGCGGTAGGTGGCGCCACCGGGGACAGTGGTGCCGACCGCGGGTGCGATCGAAGGGTCCAGAAAATCGACGTCCAGGCTGATGTGCAGCCAGCCGTCGGCCTCAGCCACCCGGTCTATGAAATCGCGCAGCAGTCGCACGATGCCGAACTCGTCGACCGCCCGCATGTCGTGCAGGGTGACGTTTTTCGCCAGCAGGGCATCTGCTTCGGGCAGGTCAACGGAGCGCAGGCCGATCATGCAGATGTTTGCCGGGTCCACCGGGTTTTCCAGCGGCGGGAAGTAACCGTTAAAGCCTTCCTGTCCTGTGAAATAGGCGACAGGGGAGCCGTGCAGGTTGCCGCTCTCGGTGGTGCCGAGCTTGTGAAAATCCGGATGCGCGTCGAGCCACAGTACGAACAGAGGCTTGCCGGCCTCTTTTGCGGCACGGGCAACACCTGTCACGGTTCCGGCGGACAGGCTGTGGTCACCCCCCAAAAAGATCGGAGTTCCCTCACCGGCGGACTCATAGGCTGCGCGGTCAAGTGCGGCAATGAAACCCGCAACGACATTCATATCGTGGATCGCCCCGTTCGGGTGTGGGTCCACGGAAACCGCGTCCGGCTTTACATCGCCCTTATCGACGACCTGATGCCCTAGGTTCACCAGTGCCTTGACCAGCCCCGCAGTGCGGAGAGACTCGGGTCCCATGCGGCAACCAGGCTGACTTGCCCCTTCCTGAACAGGGGCGCCGACGAGTACACAATTTCGCATTTTTTGCTCCAGAATTTATATCCGAGGCCAATATGTGCTTGCATAACGGCGATATATAGGCCGATAAGTGATCAAAATGGTTGGTTTATTGATCAATTAGGGACTTAAAAGTAACATTATGGACAGTAAAGACTTGGATATGATAGCCATTCTGCGCCGCAACGGGCGCGAGTCTATTGCCAATCTGTCGGCGGCGCTGGGACTGTCGCGGGCGACGGTCAGAAGCCGATTGGAGAAGTTGCAGTCCTCGGGTGTCATAACCGGATTTACGGTCAAGCTGCGCGAGGACACACTGGCGCATCCGGTGCGCGGCATGACGATGATCAAGATCGAGGGGCACAGAACCGACCGGATAATAAGCCAGATATTCCGAATAAGCGCAGTTCAGTCGGTATATGCGACGAACGGAAAGTGGGATCTGATAGTTGATCTCGCGACAGAAACGCTGGTGGATTTTGATGCGGCCCTGCGGCAGATGCGTATGATCGAAGGGATTGCCGAAAGCGAGACAAATATCCTGCTGGCCGCTCATCAGCCGCGAACGCGCCTGTAACCCTTTTTAGGTTCCCAGAATAAACAGCCATAACGAAACCGAGAAGATAGACGCAACGGTTCCGATCAGCACGACGCTGGCGGCCGTACCTTTAGCCCGGTCGTACATGTTGGCGAAAATATAGGCGTTCGCGCCCGGTGCCATGGCTGCGGCGACGACTGCCGAGCGCACGAATTCCTCGGACAGGCCGAATACGAAATGTGACATCGTATAGGCAATACCCGGATGCACTAACAGACGTATCACGCTGACCATAGCGATTTCGCCAAGGCGCTCGGTCATGGAATAGCGGACCAATACGCCGCCGAGCCCGAACAGGGCGGCCGGCAGGGCCGAACGGGCAATCATGTTCAGTGCAATGGTCACGGGCTCGGTAAGGGGGAGGGCCAGAAGGTTGACCGCAAGCCCCAGAAACAGCCCGATAACCATCGCGTTCGAGAATATGGATTTGACCACGATGACGGCAGTCTTGTGCAACGCCCGCCCGTCGGCGCGGAACAGCTCCATCGAAGTGATGCCAAGCAGATAGCAGAACGGCACGTGGATCGCGATAATCGCCAGGTTCGGTTCGGTCGATGCGGCGCCATAGGCGCGTTCCATAATCGGCAGGCCGAGTAGGACAGTGTTTGAAAACATCGCGCCAAACCCGATCACGACCGCCTCGCCGGGCCGTCGGTTGAAAAACCACCGCGCCCCGACCATGCCGAGTACGAAACAGACGACCGATCCCAGATAATAGGAGATCAGAAGCTGCGGCTTGAAAACCGACGCCAGATCAAGTTTCACCATTGCCATGAACAGAAGGCAAGGAACAGCGAAGGTCTGAACGAACCGCATCAGGGAATCGACGTCGTTGTTCGCGAAGAACCTGATCCTGACCGCCAGATATCCGGCTCCGATCACAATGAAGACAGGCAGGACAATTTGCAGGATTTCCAGCATTAGCCGGTCACTTCGATCGTCATGCCGTCATAGGCTGGCACCACATTGTCCGGTGTCTCGTCCAGCACCGTCTGATAGTCCAGATCGATGTGCATGTTGGTCAGGACGGCCTGTTTCGGCGCAAATTGCGTGATCCAGGACAGCGTGTTTTCCAGATGTGAATGCGACGGATGCGGTGTACGGCGCAGTGCATCGACGATCCAGCAGTCCAACCCCTGAAGGATCGCGCGGCTATCTTCGGGAATGTCGGAGATATCGGGCGTATAGGCGACATTGCCGATGCGGAAGCCGAGCGCGTCGATATTGCCGTGCTCGACCGTGAAGGGGGTCAGCGTCAGCGGACCGCCCGCGCCCTCGATCGTAACGGGGCCGTTCAGTGCATAGATGTTCAGGATTGGTGGATAGGGGCTGTCTTCCGGTTGTATGAAGGCATAGCCGAAGCGGCTGACCAGCGAGTTGTAGGTGCGCTGTTCCGCATAGACCGGCAGCCGTTCCTGACGGTTCATCACAACCATGCGCAAGTCGTCCAGCCCGTGGGTGTGGTCGGCATGCTCGTGGGTATATAGCACTGCGTCCAGCAGGCCGATACCGGCGTCGAGTAATTGCGCCCGCAAGTCCGGCGTGGTGTCGATCAGAACCGCAGTTTCGCCTTCATCGGAAAATCTTTGGACCAGAACCGAACATCTGCGGCGCGAATTCTTGGGGTTCGCGGGATCGCATGCGCCCCACTTGTCGCCGATGCGCGGTACGCCCCCCGACGATCCGCAACCCAGTATTGTCAGAACTGTCCGCGCCATCACTCAGATACCTTCGTGATGGCCTTGCTGAACAGCCTGTCGAAATTCTCGGTCGTCTGGCGGGCGAAGGCGGCATAGTCCATGCCGAAGACTTCTGCGCCGACTTTGGCGGTATAGGCGCTATAGGCCGGTTCGTTGCGACGCCCGCGATAGGGCACGGGTGCCAGATATGGTGCATCGGTTTCCACCAGTATCCGGTCAACCGGAGCGGCGGCAAAAATATCGCGCAGGTCCTGACTTTTCTTGAAAGTGGTGATGCCCGACATCGACAGATAGAATCCCAGATCGAGCGCCGCCTCTGCCAGTTGCTTGCTGGAAGAAAAGCAATGCATGACGCAATTATAGGCGCCGTTCCTGTATTCCTCGGTCAAAATTCGGGCCATATCGTCGTCAGCTGCCCGCGCATGGATGATCAGGGGCAGGCCGGTTTCGCGCGCGGCGGCGATGTGGATGCGCAGGCTTTGTTTCTGGATGTCGGCACTTTCGGCCGTGTAATGGTAATCAAGGCCGCTTTCGCCAATTCCGACCATTTTCGGGTGTTCGGCGATTTTCAATAGCTCGTCCACGGTGGCCAGCGGCTCTTCGGCGGCGCTCATCGGATGGGTGCCGGCGGCGTAAAAGACAGGATCGTAGGCCTCTGCGATGGCACGCACTGAGGGCTCATTGCGCAGGCGGGTGCAGATAGTGACCATGCGCGCAACGCCGGCGGCGGTTGCGCGCGCGACGAGTTCGGGAATTTCACCTTCGAAGTCGGGGAAATCCAGATGGCAGTGGCTGTCGACGATGGTCGGTACTTGGGACATGGATACGCCTGTTTGCAGGTCAGGCCTGCGCTGTTTCGTTCAGTTTCAGCAACATATCCAAGATCACGGTGGAAGGGTCAAGGTTAACTGCGCGGGCGTGGCTGCTTCGCGCCGACAGGTCTTGCGCCAGATTGGCCCATTTGCGTGCGGCCACAGAGTCGGGCGCGAGCTTCGCCAGCATGCGCGCTTCGCCGGTTGAGGCCTCGTCCATGACGGGCGGTTGCAGAGCGCCAAAACGGGCCAGCCGCGACAAAAGCAGGAAAATCAGGCGCAATGTGGCCGTGTAGCGTGCCTCCGCCGTCTTTCCGGTGCAACTGTCAGCCAGCCGGATCGCGGCGCTGCGGTCAAGTTGTGGCGCGGCGGCGGCCAGAGACACGAGTTGCGAATAGAGCGCCAGTCCGTCACCGGACAATAGCCGCACTGCCTCGCCCACCGATCCGCCGGACAGGATCGCTAGCGCCTGACCCTGATCTCCGGCGTCGAAACCGGCATTGGATAGGGCGACCGCCATATCTGCGGCGCCAAGTGTCTTGCAGGACAGCGTCCGGCAGCGTGAACGGATGGTCGGCAACAGGCGCGAAGGCTGGTGGCTGACCAGCAGGAGAACGGTTTTCTCGGGCGGCTCCTCTAATATTTTCAGCAGGGCATTGGCGGCAGAAGTGTTCATTTCATCGGCCACATCGACAACCGCAACGCGATAGCCGCCGTCGGTAGCGGACAGGTTGAAGAAGCTCTTCAGCTTGCGGGTTTCGTCTACGGTGATGTTCTGCCGCAGTTTTTTAACTTTTTCGTCCCAAGGCCTGCGGCAGAGGAACAGGCGCGGTTCCGACAGGGCCTCGACCCGTCGTGCCACCGGATGCTCCGGATCGATCCGCAGGTTGTCGGGGCGGGCAGGGGTCTGCTCTGCGAACATGCCGCCACCTTCGCCTGGTTGCGCCAAAAGGAACTTGGCAATTTGCCATGTCAGCGTCGCCTTGCCGACACCCTGTGGTCCGGAAATCAGCCAGGCGTGGTGCATCCGGTCAGAGTTGAACGCATCCAGAAACTCCGCCTCCGCCGCCGACTGACCGAACAGGTCGGTTGTGTGTCGGGGATGCGGCGCGCCTTCGACGCGATCGGGTTCTGGCAGGACCTCGGTTGTCATTTGCGGAAGGTCTCGAAGATAGAGAGAACCGCCTTGGAAACTTCTTCAACACCATGAGAACCATTGATAACGTGACATCTTTCCGGGAATTGCTTCGCCAGATCAAGGAAGCCGCTCCGCAGTTTCTGCTGGAAGCTCAGGCCGAATTCCTCGAAACGGTCCTCGCCGGAGTTTCGCGCCAGGCCGCGGGAAAGGGCCGCTTCGGGATCCATATCGATTACAAAGGTCAAATCCGGTTCTCGGCCGATCATCCGGTCGTGCAGCAAGTCCACGGTCTGGCGCAGCTCGGCGCGTGCAACGCCCTGATAAACGCGGGTGGAATCGGCAAAACGATCGGAAATGACAACCTTTCCGGCGGCCAGTGCAGGTTCGATGGTCCGTTCGAGATGATCGCGGCGGGCGGCGGTGAAGAGCAGAATTTCCGTTTCCGGTGACCAGCGGTCGGTGTCGCCTTCTACCAAGAGGCAGCGAATAGCCTCGGCGCCCGGCGACCCGCCGGGTTCGCGGGTCAGAACGACCTCTTGCCCCGTAGATTTTATGTTGTCTGCCAGTGCGCGGGCCTGAGTTGATTTTCCGGACCCGTCAATGCCTTCGAACGTGATGAAAATCCCGTTGCCCGACATCGCCTATTGCTCGGACCCGAAGGCGGTCGCCAGGGCGCGCTTGGCCAACACTTGTGCCGAACCTTTGAAGCGGGTGAAAATGCTACCGGAACCGACATCGGCCTCGGCATAAAGCGGATAGAACACGGGTTCCATACCCGGTACGTCCACGCGCAGCTTCGCGACATCATCACCGGCGGAAATCGGCGCCTCTAGCGGGCCGTTGTAGACCACGGACATGGAAACCTGTTCGGTCGTCGTGTAGGGGATCAGCCCGATGATGTCGTTCTTGGCGACCAGTCCGATCTTTGACTTCTTGCCGAGCCAGACATCGGCTTCGGCAATGCGCTTGTTGGCTTCCAGCAGTGTCTTCTGTGTGAACTGGCGAAAAGCCCAGTTGGCGATTTTTTCGGCTTCTTCCGCGCGATCCCTGACGCTCTCCAGGCCCGAAATCATGAAGATCACCCGCCGGTTGCCTTGCCGCGCCGATCCGACCAGACCGTAACCCGCTTCTGACGTGTGGCCTGTTTTCAACCCGTCGGCGCCGATCCCGAGCGATAGCAGAGGGTTGCGGTTGTCTTGGGTTATACCGGCCCAGATGAAGCTGGTTTCTGAAAATATGGAATAGTATTCGGGAAATTCGTTAATGATCCGGTCGGCGAGGAAAACCAGATCGCGCGCGCTCATTCGCTGTTCGGGATGGGGCCAACCGGTGGAATTGGCGAAGTTTGAATTGACCATTCCCAATTGCGCGGCGCGCAGTGTCATCATCCGGGCGAATTCGTCTTCGGTTCCGGCAAGGTTTTCCGCGACGACGACGCAGGCGTCATTGCCGGATTGCACGATAATGCCTCGTAACAGGTCGGAAATCTTGATCCGGTTGCCTGCGCTGACGAACATTTTGGAGCCGCCCATCTCATGGGCTTTTTGTGAGACCAGAAATTCGGTGTCCATGGTGACGCGACCGCTGTCTAGTGCCTCGAACAGCATATTGAGCGTCATCAGCTTTGACATCGAAGCGGGTGGGATCGGGCGATCGGGATCTTTCGATAACAAAACAGTACCGGTGCCTTGGTCCACGACCAGCGCCGCCGTTGCGCGTGTTTCCAGCGCCCAAGAGGAACTGACCAGTAAACAAGCCAGAATTCCACCGAAAATGATCCTCATAAAACTCATGCCGCGTCTAACCCTTCACCGCATAGGCGTCAGTATAGCCCATTCCTTTCACGGATTTCAGTATTTTGTCGCGCTCGGCCTTGTTTGCCGCCGGTCCGGCCAGAACGCGCCAGAAAGTCTTGCCCTTGATTGTCGTCGGAGAGATCGAAGATGAAATGCCCAGCTTTTTCAGATCCGCCGCTGCTGACTTGGCGTTGATCTCGATGCTGTAAAAGCCGACCTGGATATAGGGTGCTGACAGGTTCGTCGCTGGCGCAGCTGGTTTCTTGTCGGTCGCGGGCGTAGCCGCATCCGCCGGCTTGGTCGCAGCAGGCACCGTGGTTTTGGCGGCAGTTTTGGTCTCTACCTTGGTCTTAGCGGCCGAAGGCGTGTCCTTCGCGGAATCTATTGCGGCCAGCGCCGTGGCCTCTACCTTCTCCGGTCCTTTGGTAGGTTTTGCCTCGACCGGTTCTTCGGGCACGGACACCTGAACGGTTTCACGACGCAGCGCTGTGACTTTGACCTGGGTCGGCGCCCCGGCCAGTACGCCAAGGGCCGTTGCCGCGTCCGAAGACATTTGCAGCTTCGGTCCCGGAAGGTCGGCTTCTCTGCGGAACAGGGCGCCTACGACGAACTTGCCGTTTTCGAGGTTCACGATGATCACTCGTTCCGGCTGTTTGCTGTCGGGATGCGCGATCCATACGCCGCCCAGCGACGGGCGTCCGTCCCACAAGGCCTTGTCGGTAACCTGAAACACTTTGGGCGCTTCGACGTCACGCTCCTCGAATTCGATAGCGCCGCCACTGCTCGGCGCAGCCTGATCCGGCTTTGCGGCGCCAGAGCCGAACGTGCCTTCCTCGCATGCTACCAGCAAAAGTGCCGTAGCTGGAATAAGGCCCAACCGGAGAATTCCTGCTGAAGATAATCCAAAAATCATGACGCTGCCTCCTGTTTCCGAAACGCGGCTTTCTGCCGCTTTTTACCGGAAAATACTGCTCTGCTGCCCCCTGATAAAGGGAACCTGTCGCACCTTAACGAAACATTGCCGAATTTTAAAGAAGCATATTGCTAGAAAACGACGGCAGGCGGTGTTTTGCGCGTCTATTGGGGCTTGATGTTTTTCGGTTGCGGAATTACCAGTCAATTCCTGAAACAAGCGTGACCGTTACCCCTTGCGGAGAGGTGGCAGAGTGGTCGAATGCGGCGGTCTTGAAAACCGTTGAGGTGCAAGCCTCCCAGGGTTCGAATCCCTGTCTCTCCGCCATACACACTGATCACCGTTTTTGTGCTGCGGCTTGCCCACTGGCACGCCTCCTCTTTTGCCGCCGTCCTTTGATGTCCTCCAGATTGGATGGCAGCGCAAATTTTGAGTGTTGATTTTTTAACTTTATTTCGAGGTTGTCAGATGACCGAATTGGCGAATTGCGTTAAAATTAGATAGTACTGGTTGCTGTGGTGCGCCGAGGCTCGTTACTTCTTGGCAGTCCGACATTCTTTCCTTGAGTAAAACTACTGGCAAACTCGATAATTTCGCATATTTTATGCGCGAAAATGGTGATATTGAAAATTAATATCGCAAAACCGGCATAATCTGAAAGGATCGCCGCAATGAATTTGTCCGAGTCGGATCTGATAATACTGCGGATGCTGCAGGCGAATGCGCGCGAACGGCTTGAAACGATAGCTTTCGAGGCCGGAATGTCGGTTGCGACCGTCCAGCGCCGTGTGCGGGCCCTGAAAGATGCTGGCGTGATCCTGCGGGACGCCTCGGTGATTTCGCCGAACGCGACGGGCTACGGCATGAGCTTCATCATACTGGTCGAACTGGAACGCGAGCGCATTGACCAGATTGACGCTTTCCGCCGCAAGGCGAAAGCCGAGCCCCAAGTCCAGCAGTGTTACTACATTACCGGAGAGGCGGATTTCGCCCTGATCGCACTCGCGCGCGATATGGAGGATTTCCAGTCGTTGACGGAACGTCTGTTCTTCGAGGATACGAATGTAAAACGGTTCAAGACCTCGGTGGTGATGGATCGTTCGAAGGTCAGTCTGGACGTTCCGCTGATAAAATAAGCGGCTCAGGACGGTTTGTCAGGCTCTATTCGCGGCGGGACAAAAGCTGTGACGTAGGGCGCTTCGCCTAAGAGCTTCTCGATTTGCACGAGACAAGTCAGAGCCCCCGGACCCTGCGCGAGTTCCGAGGTCGGCAGATCGGCGGTCAGGACGTTTGCGTTTCCATGCTTGCAGCAGGTCGGGTCGTTTTCCCAATCCGGATCGTACCATGCCCCGGTTGCCATCATTACGGCGCCTCGAAGCACGTCCTCGCTGAGTTTCGCCGCCGAAATGCAACTGCCGCGTCCGTTGTAAATGCGGATGAGATCGCCGTCGGCGATGCCACGGCTTTTGCCGTCCTGTGAATTCATCAGGCAAGGTTCCCGCCCGTGCAGTTTGCCCGCGCGACTGTGGCGGCTCTGGTCCAGTTGGCTGTGCAGGCGCCGCGCGGGTTGGTGCGTGACCAAATGCAGGGGATAGAATTGCGCTTTTTCGGCGCCCAGCCACTCCGTCGGCGCGCACCAGACCGGATGGCCGGACTGGCTCTCCAGATCGAAATCCGCAATCGTATCGCTGAATATCTCGATCCGACCGGATGGCGTGGATAGCGGGAATCTTGCCGGATCTTCGCGAAAATCTTTCAACATCACCATCGCTTCGGCAGGTACGGGAAAAGCCAACACCTTGTTTTTTATAAAGGTTTCGTAATCCGGCATTTCCGGCCCGTCATTGGATTTTTTGCGGGTCTTGTCATAGAGGAATCGCAACCAGGCAGCCTCATCGCGCCCTTCAGTAAAGGCATGGCGGAAGTTGGTCA
>JAHEFH010000101.1 GCA_024640245.1 Paracoccaceae bacterium
GCTGACCTTCATCGAGTTGTCGGGCGAGCAGGACGCCGATGCCGTCTTGCGCTTCGCGATGACCAATGCCACCTCCACCGCGATGGGGTATTTCCCGGGTGGTACCGGAGAGGCCGGCGACATGTGGTTCTCGGCCGACCGCGCCGATTTCAACGATCCGCAGTCCGGCGATTACGGCTATTTCACCATCCTGCACGAACTGGGCCACGCATTCGGCCTGAAACACGGCCATGACGCCAGCGGTTACGGCGCCCTGCCCGCGGACATAGACGGCATGCCCAGCAGCGTCATGACCTACAGGTCGTATTTCGGCGCCCATGACGACTACTACCAGAATGCAGCAGACAGCTTTGCGCAGAGCTACATGGTCTATGACGTTGCGGCGCTGCAGTCGCTCTACGGTATTAACTGGGAAACCAACGCCGGACGCACAGTTTACAGCTTTGATGCGGAGACCGGTGAGATGTCGATCAACGGGACGGGTCAGGGAGCGCCCGCGGGATCCGAGGTGTTCAGTACGATCTGGGACGGCGGCGGACGGGACATGCTGATGCTGCGCAATTTTTCTGACGACCAGTATATCGACCTGCGCGCAGGCGGCAGCGCGAAGTTCAGCAGTGCCTATCTTGCCGAACTGTCATCGAGCGAGCAGGCAGACGCCAACATCTATTTCGCTCTTTCGCCCGACGGATCCAGACGCCCGCTGATTGAGGCGGTGAAAACCGGATCTGGCGACGACGTGATCTATGGCAACGCGGCGCGAAATCTGCTGGCAGGCGGCGGCGGTAGCGACATAATCTATGGCCGCACCGGTGATGACAGATTAATGGGCAACGGCGGGCACGACCGTCTGTATGGCGGCAACGGCAACGACTGGTTGCTGGGAGGCGGCGGCCGTGACCGGTTGTTTGGCGGCGACGGCAACGATCGGCTTGATGGCGGAGCCGGCCGCGATAGGCTGACTGGCGGAGAGGGCGCTGATGTTTTCATCTTCCGTGCAAATTCGAATCTGGATCAGGTTATGGATTTCGAGATAGGCATCGATCTTGTCGATGTGGATGATCCAGATTTGGTAACACTGACCGATTTCAATGGCCATGCGGCTTTGATGCTGGGCGATGCGCTGATGGTCCTCAAGGGGTTGGATGCCACGGACCTCAGTCTGGACGGTATACTCGTCTAAATCGCACCCCTAAACGAAAAAAGCCCCGCACTGGGCGGGGCTTTCCGGAATTCTTTTTGGAGCGAATTACGCCAGTGCCGCTTTGGCCTGGGTGACAATCGCGCCGAAGGCTTCTGGTTCATGCACGGCCAAATCGGCCAGAACCTTGCGGTCAACCTCGATGCCGGCTTTGCTCAGGCCATTGATGAAGGTGCTGTATGTCAGCGCCTCGTCATGGCTGCGCACGGCCGCGTTGATACGCTGGATCCACAGAGCGCGGAAATTGCGCTTACGGTTCTTGCGGTCGCGGGTTGCGTACTGGTTCGCTTTGTCGACAGCCTGGGTCGCGGTGCGGAATGCGTTCTTGCGACGGCCATAATAGCCTTTGGCTGCCTTGATCACTTTTTTGTGGCGGGCGTGGGTGACCTTACCGCTTGTTACACGTGACATATCTGGTGCTCCTAACGGTGGTACGGCATGTAGACTTTTACGATTTTTTCATCCTGCGGGCTCAGCGTGGTCGTACCACGTGCGTTACGGATGAATTTTCTCGTACGTTTGATCATGCCGTGGCGTTTGCCAGCCTGACCTGCAACAACACGACCGGAGGCCGTCACCTTGAAGCGCTTCTTCGCGCCTGACTTGGTCTTCATCTTGGGCATTTCCATCTCCTGCTTTGGGGTTGGTCTTCAAACGCGACTCGGCAGCCCTTTTTAGCCGGCCACGCCAACAGAAACTGTCGTATAAAATCGGCTGACCCCAATTGCAAGGGGTTTCGGGTCTCCGAAGGGACTAATAGGCGTCACGAAAACTTGGAGACGATTCTCAAAAAAGCATCGGGAACGGAGTTCACTCCCAACCCGCCATCCGACACATACCAAGCATACCCGAGCAACCCCATAGCAATAACGAACGAGATTACATGTCGGCTCAACGTTTCCTTTTCCATTATCGAACTCAAGAAACCGAGGATCGAAAAGAAAAAGACCACCAGGGACAATATTAAAGGTACATCATACGGCATAATACCCACCAATATGCGGGGAACACTACTTTGTTGAAATTACTTGACTTCAGCCTTGAGTATCAACTTTTCCCGATCCGGCGCAACCCGCAAGATGTTTCTGGACCCCGGAATATTGAAAGGATTCCCCACAATTATTATAATTTTATCATAATCTTGCACTAATTCGCAACTTTTTGCGGCGCGCGATGCGCAGACGACCGCCATTTTGGCTCGTGATACCCCCGCCGGCAACCACGCAGCGCCGCTCCCGGATCGGCCCCAGGCGACGCGCGGCATCGCTCATCGGCGCCTGCCCGATGATGGAAACCTCGGGCTTTCCTTTTGTTGCCATAATCGGCCTCCTGCCGGAGTGGGTGAAGCAGCAGATCGCCCTTATGTCCGGGGTTGAGGCAATCACGCGGGCGGCGACTGTTATGACTTAGGCTGCAACCTTGCGACCCGCGACGCATCGATCACATTGCGAAAGATGGTTTGCTTTTCGACATCGATGGCGACATCGAACACGGTGCTTACCCACCTGACGGCATAGTTGCCGGCGGCTGATTCGCCCGACAGCACGACCACATCGATACCGTCGAAATCTTCGGCGAGGACGACGACACGCGATTCGAAATCAAGGCGGGTGGTCGCGCTTTCCGACAACTCCTGAAGAGCTTCGGAAGTCGCCGAAGTCGGGCCAAGCTTTTCCGTGATCTTCACTTTTCCCGTCCGGCGCATTATCTATCCGCAAATTCTCGGACCAGTGCGACGGCGTCAAAAAGGAAGATTTTGCAATATGCACTGGCCAACGCGAGTATTTAGTTTTACCGACGATACAGCAGCATTCTCAGGTGACAAGGCAATGACCGAATTTCGCCCCTACAGGCACATAGATCGCGCCCGGGGCTCTGACATCATGGTTTTATGTGATCATGCGTCGAATACAGTACCGTCGTTTGTAGGCAATGGCGACTTGGGGTTGCCGCCCACCGACATGGGACGCCACATCGCCTATGATATCGGCGCGGCCGGCGTATCCCACGAGCTTGGGAGAATGCTCGACGCCAGCGTTCTGATGTCCAACTTTTCCAGACTGGTCATCGACCCGAACCGCGGAGAGGATGATCCGACGCTGATAATGCGACTCTATGACGGTTCTGTTATCCCCGCGAACCGGTCCTTGTCGGCCGACGAAAAAAAACAGCGGCTGGACAGGTGTTATCGGCCCTATCACCGGAAGATCGAAGAAGAACTCTCCAAATTACAAGCGCCCGCACTGGTTTCGATCCATTCATTTACACCGCAGTTAAAGGGACGCGCGCCGCGCCCTTGGCATATCGGTGTACTCTACGCGAACGACACGCGCCTCGCACTGCCGCTGATGCAGCAATTCGCACGCTTTGATGATATCTGCCTCGGCGACAATGAGCCGTACCATGGCGCCATCCTCGGCGACACGATGGACCGTCACGGACTTGGCCACGGACGGTTGCACGTGTTAATCGAAGTGAGAAACGACCTGATTGAAACCGAAGCAGGACAGAAAACCTGGGCCGGACGTCTGGCGCCGGTGATACAAGAAGCCATAAAAGCAGCACGATAACGGAGCATCCTATGGACCAACAGACCAAAATCGAACTTGAAGCAGCAGCCTTTCGCCGCCTGCGCGATCATTTACAGGAACGCACGGATGTTCAGAATATCGACATGATGAACCTGTCCGGTTTCTGCCGGAACTGCCTGTCACGCTGGTATCAGGAAGCCGCGAACGAACGCGGGATCGAGATGGACAAGGCCGAGGCCCGCGCCGAGTTCTACGGCATGGATTATGCCGAGTGGCGCGACAAGTACCAAACAGAGGCAACCGAGGCTCAAAAAGAGGCCTTCAAGCACAGCCACGGGTAAATCGCCCCGTGGCTGCGAATGTGTTGTTCTAGACCGCGGCCTTGCGGGCTTCTTCCAGATAAACCTCGCGCAAGCGCAGCGTAACCGGACCCGGCACGCCGGCACCGACCGGTGTTTTGTCGATTTCCACGACCGGCATGACAAAAGCGGAAGCAGAGGTGAAAAACGCCTCGTCCGCCGCTTTGGCCTCTTCGATGGTGAAGGCGCGTTCCTCGAACGCAATTCCCGCCTCTTTCGCAACGCGCAGAACCGCTGCGCGTGTAATGCCGTGCAGGATTTCGTTCGACAGATGGCGGGTCACGATTTTCCCGTTCTTGACGATATAGGCGTTGTTCGAGGTTCCCTCCGTCACCTTGCCGTCCTCGACCATCCAGGCGTCGTCCGCCCCGGCGGCCTTGGCCATCATCTTGCCCATCGACGGGTAAAGCAATTGCACGGTCTTGATGTCGCGGCGACCCCAGCGGATGTCGTCTATGGAAATCACCTTGATGCCGGTCTTGGCGACGGGATTGTCGATCAGGGTCTTGGTTTGCGTGAACATCACCAGCGTCGACCTGGCGTCTTTCGGATAGGCGAAATCGCGATCGGCGACGCCGCGCGTCACCTGCAGATAGACAAGGCCCTCGGTCACAGCGTTGCGCTTGACCAGTTCGCGGTGGATTTTCAGCAGATCCGCCTCGGAGCAGGGCGCTTTCATCTCAAGCTCGCGCAACGACCGCACCAGACGTTTTGCGTGACCGTCAAAATCGATCAGCTTTCCGTCCAGAACCGAGGTGACCTCGTAAACGCCGTCCGCCATCAGAAAGCCTCGGTCAAAGACCGACACCTTGGCATCGACCTCTGGCACGTAGTCCCCGTTCACATAAACTATCCGTTCCATAACTATCCCCAAAGCATTGCGTCGGGCGGGTGAACGCCCAGATCGTCGAATTTCAAAGCATGTTCGCGGTCTTCGCCCAACAGCAGCGGCCCGTCAAGGTCGGTAACTGCCGCACCCTGCGCCACCAGCACCGCTGGCGCCATCGCCAGCGACGATCCGACCATGCAACCAACCATGATCTCATAGCCCAGCGCGATAGCTTCCTGTCTCAGCAGCAAGGCCTCGGTCAGGCCGCCGGTCTTGTCCAGCTTGATATTCACCATATCGTATTTGCCCTTGAGCGCCGGCAGGCTGGCGCGGTCATGACAGCTTTCGTCGGCGCAAACCGGCAGCGGTCGCTCCATGCCGAGCAGCGCGTCATCTGCGCCTGCCGGCAGGGGCTGTTCGACCATCTGCACGCCCAGTGCCAGCATCTGCGGCGCCAGCGCTGCATAGCTTTCGGGCGTCCAGCCCTCATTGGCATCGACAACCATTGCGGCGTTGGGCGCGCCGGACCGGACCGCCCGCAGCCGTTCCAGATCGCCCTCGCCGCCCAGCTTGATTTTCAGAAGCGGACGATGGGCGTTTTTTGCGGCTTCGCTGCGCATCGACTCGGGCGTCCCCAAAGACAGCGTAAACGCGGTGATTTCCGGCCCAGGTTCCGGCAAACCTGCCAGTTGCCAGACCCGTTTTCCGGACTTCTTTGCCTCCAGATCCCAAAGCGCGCAATCAACAGCGTTCCGCGCGGCGCCGCCGGGCAGCATAGCTTGCAGTTCCTGACGGTTGAACGGCGGCTTCAGGTTGCGGATTTGCGCCGCCACCGAAGCCATCGTTTCGCCATAGCGGGCATAGGGTACACATTCGCCGTAGCCCCTTATCCCGTCCTGCTCGACGCAAACCGTCAGCACTCGGGCCTCTGTCCGCGACCCGCGCGAAATGACGAAGGCCTGCTTCAGGCGGAATGTATCCTCGACAACCGTTATCTGCATGGGAAGTCAGACACCTGCCAACGCATCGACCAGACGGTCGGCGCCGTGCCGGAACGGATCTACCGTCGGCAGACCCATGCGCGCCTCGGTCTCTTTCAGATAGGCGACAGCGTCGTCCTCGGACATCGAAGAGGTATTCACGGAAATACCCACCACCTGACAGGCCGGATTGACCATCCGCGCCATGTGCAGCGCCGTGTCGCGCAGGTCTTCCAGTGAAGGCAGCTTGTAGTCGGGCAGGCCCCGCATGTGCGCGCGCGACGGTTCGTGGCAAAGCACCAGAGCATCCGGTTGTCCACCATGCACCAATGCCAGCGTGACGCCGGAATAAGAAGCATGGAACAGCGAGCCCTGCCCCTCGATCAGATCCCAGTGATCGGGATCGTTGTCGGGCGTGATGTACTCGATCGAACCGGCCATGAAATCTGCCACCACCGCATCGAGCGGAACACCGTTGCCGGTGATCAGGATGCCGGTTTGACCGGTAGCACGAAAATCGGCGTCCATGCCGCGTTCACGCATGACCTTTTCCATCGCCAGACCGGTATACATCTTGCCGACAGAACAGTCGGTGCCCACCGCCAGACAGCGCTTACCGGTGCGCTTTTTGCCGTTCGCGATCGGAAAGCTGACGGTCGGGATACGCACGTCGAACAGGCTCATGCCGGTGCGCTGCGCCCGGCGCGACAGTTCCTCGTCATTGCGCAACAGGTTGTGCAGGCCGCTGGCGATGTCCATTCCGTGGTCCATCGCATCCTTGAGAACTTCTTTCCAGCTATCGGAAATATAGCCGCCACGGTTAGCCACGCCGATCACCAGCGTTTTCGCTCCGCGCTCTGCCGCTTCGGCGAGCGTCAGGTCCTCCAGCCCGAGGTTGGCCTTGCAACCCTCCATCCGGTACTGGCCCAGGCAGGCCTCGGGGCGCCAATCCTTGATGCCCTGCGCAACTTTTGCGGCCAGTGCATCGGGCGCATCGCCGAGGAACAACAAATAGGGAGACTGTATCATTTCGCGAATCCTAACCATTTCAATGCATGTAATTCAAAGAGCGGATTTCACATCCGCCTTACAGGACATAGGCCCAGCCGGTCCGATAATTAGGTCCAAAGCTGGGCGATAAGACGTCCTTATCGAAAGATTGCCACCAACCGGCAACCGGAGTCCAGATCGATTAGAGTTCCCCGGGAATCAGGGCGATCGGCTTGTCGTCCGGTTCGTCGTAATCGACGATGCGCCTGTCTTCGGCAGGAGTGTGCCGCTTGTATTCGTAAATCATTTCGTTCGCCTCGCGGGCCGAAAAGATCACTAGGCACTGGTAGAGATGTTTGCTGCCGTCATAGATATCGACCCGGCCACGCAGTACCTGTGCATTTTCGATATCCGTTGCAAATCCGCCTTCCCATGACCGCAGGATCGGCGTCGACGTTTTGCCACTCTGTACGCGCATCCGGTTCTTGCGCTGCAAGGCTTTGGCTTCGGCACGTTGCAGTCCCAACCGGACTTCGTCTGAAATAAAACTATCCATAGTACTCCCCTAACGCGCACAGTCTCGGGCAACCGGTGGGAAAAGGTCAAGAAAAGCTTTTTGAATTAGACGATTAATGTCTCAGGTGTTGTGATCTTCAATCAGCTCGACGCCCATCACCGGACGCAGCACATGCGGCTTGGCCGGATCATAAAGCGCGGAATCAACAAAATCATGACTTTCGGCCAATGCGGGACCTACGAGAATCAGGGCCGTACGGGTAATTTTAGCGGCCCGGACTTTCTGTCGGATATCCGACAGCGTTCCGCGCAGGATCATCTGGTCCGGCCAACCGACGCGATAGGCGACGGCGACAGGACAGTCGGCGCCGTAATGCGGGATCAGCTGGCGCTCGATCTCGCGCATGTTGCGGATCGCAAGATGAATGGCCAGCGTCGCACCTGTGCGACCGAAGTTTTCAAGCGTTTCGCCTGCAGGCATGGAGGTCGATTGCATCGACATGCGTGTCAGCACAATGGACTGCGCGATCTCGGGGATCGTCAGTTCCTGCCCCATCGCGGCGGCGGCGGCGGCGTAGGCAGGTACGCCGGGGATTATCCGGAAGGGAATATTGTCGCGTTTCAGCAGACGGATCTGCTCGGCAATCGCGCCATACAGCGACGGATCGCCGGAATGGACACGGGCAACATCCTGCCCCTTGGCATGGGCCGCGACGATATCTGCGTGAGTGTCGGCCAAAGTCATGACGGCGGTGTCCTTGACGATAGCATCGTCGGGCGCACAAGCCACAACTGCCTCGGGCACCAGCGACCCGGCGTAGAGGCAGACAGGGCAACGCTCGATAAGCGCCTTCGCCTTGACCGTGATCAGGTCCGGATCGCCCGGTCCCGCGCCGATAAAATAAACCGTCATGCCAGATCTCCGTCAATTTTGCGGGCATAGCCGCGCGGCGTGTACATCCGCGGCCCCTCGCCCAGTTGCGCCAGCTTTGAATTCGAAGAGCCGACCAGAACCACGGTCAGCATATCGACCTCGTCCACCTGCAAATCCGCCAACCGGCGATAGCGGACATGTTCCTCGGGCCGTCCGAGCGAGGATGCAAGCATTACCGGCGTATCGGCGGGCCGGTGCTGTAGCAAGATATCGCGCGCCTCGGCCAGGAGGGTGCGGCGACGCATAGAAACCGGATTGTAGAAAGCGATCACGAAATCGCCTTCTGCCGCCGCGTGCAGGCGTTTCACGATATCTTCGCGCGGGGTCAGCAGGTCGGACAGCGATATGGCGCAGAAGTCGTGGCCCAGCGGCGCTCCGGCCCTTGCCGCCGCGCCTTGCAGGGCGCTCACGCCAGGGGTGGACACAACCTCGACCCGCCGTGCGGCGTCGCTGACACCCATCTGGTCTGGACCGCGGTCCAGCAGTTCGAAAACCAGCGCACCCATCGCATAAATGCCCGCGTCACCGGAACAGATCAGGGCGACATTCTTGCCCTTGGCCGCCTGTTCAAGCGCATAGCGGCAGCGGTCTTCCTCGCCGCCCAGCGGAAAATCGGACCGCGCTTTACCATAGGCCAAGGGCCCAAGCAGATCGATGTACAGCCCGTACCCCACCAGTTCTTCGGCCTCGGCAACCAAGCGCGAGGCTTCCGGCGTCCGCCATGAAGCTTGCCCCGGCCCGATACCGATGATCGAGAGCTTGCCGCGGGACCGCCCCGCTAGTTCCGTTATCGGTTGATCGCGGCGGGCCAGCGCACAGGTCGCGTTCGCGGTTTTCCGTTTCTCGACGACCAACACACCCTGCGCTCCGCACATGCGCAGCGCAGAGGCCTCGGCGACACCGTGACAGCCGACCTCGGCGAAAACCACATCGGACGGGTTGGCCAGCCGCGGGGATTCCTGCTCCAGTTCTTTCGCGTCGAACAGACGGAACGGAACACCCAGTCTTGCGGCAACCGCGTTCATCGCCGGTTCGTCAGCTTTCAGGTTCAGCGAGGCAACCGCAGCAACGGCTTCGGGCGCGACATTTGCCTGTTGCAGAACCGACTGAGCCAGTTGCCACAACTCCTCGACATCACAGTTCCGCGCACAACCCAGTCCCAGTACGAAACGCGCCGGATGGTAGGCCAGCGTCAGGGCGTCGGCGGCAACCGGCGCTTCGCTGGTTACCAGACGCACACCGCCCTGCGGATCGTGCGGCATATCCCAGATCGGCTCACCTTCGATCCGAACGGCACTACCCGACAGAATCTCGGCCATGACGCCTTTGGCATTTTCCGGATTGGCCAGACGCCAACCGGAGGGCGGTTCGTCCAGCGCCGCACCGATCGCCACGTCGCCCGCCGTGGTCACCGCCGCGTGCGCCGACAACCCCTCGGCGATCTGCCGCGCCAGCCGATTGGCACCACGATGGCCGCCCAGCAAAGGCACCACCGTGGAACCGTCATCCGGGATCGACAACACCGGTGGCTCGGTTCGTTTGTCGGCCAGTAGCGGCGCGACGGCACGGACCAGAATACCCGAGGCGCAGACGCCTAGAATCGGTGTTCCAGCGGCGAACAGTGTCCGCGCATGGTCCAGAGCGTTGTCGAAGAACAGATCCGCCACATCAGTTCGACCCGCACGCCCGTGCAGATCGGCACCCAGCAAACCGGCCACACGCCGCGCCACTGTTTCGCCGGAGCGTGACAGATACATTACAACCGGTTTCACAGCCACGGGTCATGCCCCTTCATCATCAGTATCATGGAAAAATACGGCGCCTCGTCCGGTGCTTCCGCCAGCGGCAGAACCTTCTGCATGGGCAAGCTTGCCCGCTCGATATAGCCTGCATCTGCCTCGTGCCCCAAGGACTGCAAGACCCGCCGGATCTTCGCCAGATGCCGCCCGACCTTGATGATTGCTACCGCTTCCGCCGCACCGATCCGGTCGCGCATTTCATCCTCGGCCATCGGGCCGGGGATGATGGTCAGCACCTCGTTGCGCGCGGCAAGCGGCCGACCCAGCGCAGCGGCGCAGGCGGTGACGGATGTCACGCCCGGGACAACCTCTGTCGGATAGCGGTCGGCAAGCCGCGAGAACAGGTACATGAAAGAGCCGTAAAAGAACGGATCGCCCTCGCACAGCACAACCACATTGCGGCCTGCATCCAGATGCGCGGCTATGTCGGCGGCGCCCGTGTCATAGGCATCCTGCGCCGGTTTGCGGGCCACGCTCATCGGGATGGAAATCGCGACTTCGGCACAATCTTGCGGAATGAACTCCGCCGCGATGGAGCGCGCGAAACTCTCGCCACCTTCCAGTGACGGGTATGCGATCACCTGTGCGCCGGCGATCAGCCGGTGAGCCTTCAGGGTCATCAACTCCGGATCGCCGGGGCCGAGGCCAACTCCGTACAGTTTACCGCTCATCGCTTGATCAGGCTCCATTGCGTCACCGGCATATGCGCGCGCCAGCCGCGATAGGCACCGACCGGCTCTGCGCGGTTGATGTGCATTTTGATCAACTCGCCACCGTATTTCCTGTGCATGTCGATCAGCAGTATTTCGGACTCCAGCGTCACTGCATTGCAGACCAACCGCCCCAGCGGGCGCAATGCCTGCCAGCAGGCATCGATCACGGGCTCGCCCAGACCTCCGCCGATGAAAACCGCATCCGGCTGCTCCAGTCCGGCAAGGCCTTCAG
>JAHEFH010000102.1:0-5964 GCA_024640245.1 Paracoccaceae bacterium
GGGTGTTCCCTCTTGAGCGATGCTGGCGTTCCGCATAACGATGATCCTGTCCGAAACCGCCACAGCTTCTTCCTGGTCATGAGTCACATAGACAACTGTCAGCCCCAGATTTTGCTGTATTTCACGTATTTCCTCGCGCACTTGACGGCGGAGTTTAGCATCCAGATTGGACAACGGTTCGTCGAATAGCAGAACCTGCGGCTCCAGAACCAGCGCGCGAGCAACGGCGACACGCTGCTGCTGGCCTCCTGACAACTCGCTGGGCAACCGGTTGGCAAGTTGTCCCAAGCCGACAATCTCCAGCCCTGCCATTGCACGCTCTCGCGTTTCGGTCTTTTTGAAGCCGCTGTAGTTCAGTCCGTAAGACACATTTTCCAGAACACTCATATGGGGAAACAGTGCATAGGACTGGAACACCATGGATACATCGCGATCCGTCGCCGGCAGCTTCGTCACGTCCGCGTCCCCAATCAGTATCTTACCCTTGGTGGCAATTTCCAGACCTGCGATCATCCGCAACGTGGTGGTCTTTCCGCAACCGGACGGTCCGAGCAAGGTAACCAGCGTGCCGGGTTCGATATCCAGAGATATGTCATCGACAGCGACTACATCGGTCCCATAGACCTTGGTCACGCCCTGGAATTTCACCGAAGCCGCTTTGCTTTTGAACATATTAGCCATTGCGAGGCTCCTATACTGTTACACCGGACTGGCTGGTACGCCGTCCGATTTTAGTGCGCCCGACCACCAATTGCATTGATCCGACGGCCGCCAACATTACAACAATGAGTGTCGTCGAATAGGCGATTGCCAACCCGTAGTCATTGTTTTCGACACGCCCGATAATATAGCTGGTCGCCATGTCATATTCGGCGCTGACCAGAAAGATCACTGCAGAGATCGCCGTCATTGCCCTAACAAAACTATAGACCAGCGCTGCCAGTATCGCTGGACGCATCAGCGGCAATATCACCTTTCTGAAAGTCTGCCAGCTGTTGGCACCCAGTGTTAAAGACGATTCGTCGAGGCTCTTGTCCAGCTGGGTCATCGACGCAATCCCGGCCCGGACACCAACCGGCATATTGCGGAATATAAAGCTGATCACCAGTATGATGCCCGTTCCGGTCAGTTCTAAAGGCGGCACATTAAATGCGAGAATATAACTGACACCGATCACAGTGCCTGGAATAGCGAAACTAAGCATTGTTCCAAATTCAAAAGCGCTTTTTCCCCGGAAAGTCTGGCGGGTCAACAGATAGGCCGTGACCAACCCAAGAGCTGCGGTCAAAGGCGCGGAGATACCCGCAATCTTGATCGTCGTCCAGAAACTATCCCAGGCAGCTCCCGTCCATCGGATTCCAGCGTCCTCGATACGGAATGAAAATGCCGTAATATAATGTTTGAATGTGAGTGTGTTTTTGACGCCCCACAGTTCTACAAAGCTGCCATAAACAATCATTCCATATACTATGACGGTAAAGACGGCCCAGGCTGTAGCAATAAGGTAGACAGGAACCGCGAGGCCTTTCGGCATGCTTGGATGGACGCCTGCATCGCCTTTGCCCGAGACCGTGGTGTAGGATTTTTTACCCAACCAGAAACGCTGCGCATAGAATGCGCCTAGAGTGAAAGCCAACAGGACAATCGCTAGCACTGCAGCCTGCCCTTGATCATATTGAGCGCCCACGATGGCGAAAAATATTTCGGTGGACAAAACATCGTAATTTCCACCGAGCACCAAAGGGTTGCCGAAATCGGCCATGCTCTCGATAAAACCCAGCAAGAATGCATTTGCCAATCCCGGGCGCATCAGCGGAAATGACACTGTTCTGAAAACCTGCCATTTGGAGGCCCGCAGCGTTTGTGCTGCCTCTTCCATCGAGGGGCTGACGCCTTCGACCACGCCAATCAGGACCAGAAATGCGATCGGCGTAAACGCCAGCGTCTGTGCTATCAGCACACCCGGCAGTCCATACACCCAACGCGTCGCCTGAACACCAAATAGATCGGCAAAAAATGCCGTTACGGAGCCGGAGAGACCAAACAGAAGTATTATCGCCAGACCGATAACAAATGGTGGCGTGATAATCGGCAATACTGTCAGCGCCCTTAGAGCCTGCTTATATTTGAATGTGGTCCTCGTCACAACGAGGGCGAACACCAATCCCAGTACTGTTGTTATGAAACCGACCAGAATTGCCAGAAACAGAGAATTCCAGCCCACGCCACATTTTCCACCGCCCGTCAGACAAGAGATGCCCCAAAGCCGATCGTCCAGAAATTTGGAAAAGAATACTGCGATTGAGTAAGTCTGGTCTTCAGTAATAAAGGCGGCAACAAGCATCTTGCCGATTGGAAAAAATACAAAAATAGAGACGACCGCTATTACGCCACCAATTGCACTTACGACAAAAACATCTCCGTTGATTGCTCCGCGGGCCGCGATGCCTTGCGTGAACAGAAACAAAAACGCAGCGGCAAGTAGCAAAGCGCCATAGCCCATGCCAAACTGTCGATCGTCGAGTGGGCCGAATAGTGCCTCCAGCCAATCGAATTGCCAGCCTCTGAGGCCAATACCCAGGCCCTGAAAGGCCAGCCATGCAAAGCCGAATAGACCGGAATATATCAATAATGTGGGGTAAAGCGGATCGCTCTTTTTCCGACCTATTGCCATCAATACCGCAACTAATGGCGCAAGCAACGGAGCAAGCCAAAACTTTTCCCCCTGCGTAATCAGGAACACCGCCGGCGCGTAGTCCGTGTCAAATGGATAGCCGTCGTACAACCAGTCAAACGAAAACAAACCGTCTTCGACTACATACCACGGAAGAATTAGAAATCCGGCCCAACCAATGATGATCCAGAAGATCAATACCAGTTGAGCCGGTTCTTGAAGGCGCTTAACGTTCACGTCTGTCCGGCCGGATTATTGCGGCAGAACAGAAACTTCGTCGTCCCATTTTTTCAGCAAACGCTTGCGTTCGTCGCTGGACCCGTATTTCACAAAGTCATAGTCGATTAACTTGATCGACGCGAGGTCCGGTGCCATAGGCGATGTTTTGGCGCCCTTGTTGGACGGAACCTGAAACGCATCGACCTGTAAGGCCAGCGATTGCGCATCCGCGCTCAAAGCCCAGTCATAGAACTTCTTCGCATTTTCCAGATTTCGAGCACCTTTGATAATCGACATAGAGCCGATTTCATATCCGGTGCCTTCGCAAGGCGCGACCACCTTGATCGGGAAACCGGCAACGGCCTGAGCCACGGCGTCATGCATGAACACGATACCGATTGTGTTTTCGCCGCGCCCGGCAGCCTTGATCGGGGCCGAACCGGATTTGGTGTACTGGTTGATGTTCTTGTGCAGGCCTTTCATGAATTCAAAGCCTTCGTCCTCACCGAACAACTGGATGATCGTTGCCAGCGTGGTATAGGCGGTCCCCGAAGAGTTCGGGTTCGCCATCTGGACGTGTCCCTTGTACTCCGGCTTCAGCAGATCTTTCCAGCAGGCCGGTTCCGGCAGATTGTTCGCAGCTAGCAATTCCGTGTTGTAACCATAGCCTAGCGCGCCGGAGTAGATGCCGATCGTCTTGTCGTCGGCGGAAGTCGCCTGTGAGATAGACCAGTCGTTCAATTCGCTGCGCATCGGTGAAACATATGGCTCAGTCAGGCCTTCTTCAGCTGCCTGCAGATGCGGATCACCAGTGCCCCCCCACCAGATATCGCCTTTGGGGTTAGAGGCTTCAGCTTTGACCTGCGCAAAAGTCTCGCCGGAACTCTTTCGCGTCATTGCCACGTCGATACCGGTCGCATCTTGAAAGCCGTTCGACACAACCTGGCACCACTCCTCCTGAGCGCTGCAATAAAACGTTAATTTCTCAGCGGCAAACGCAAAAGGTGCCGAAGCTAGAAATGTCGTGCAGACGCCTGCGGCAAATACAGTTAACTTGTTCATTATTATCCTCCCAGATCATTTTTTTCTTTGTTAATTAATCTTCAATGAATTCAAAATGAGACTAAAATTAAATTTCAGCAAGCTTTATGTTGAAAACAGAACATCACATGACATGCGCTGGACAGTCGGCTGTCTCGAATTGCCCGACAATACTAGACCTGATTCAAAATACGTTTCAGGATATCGAGCGTTCCTTCGGCATAGCTTTCACTGGACACATATTGACAGGCGCGCTTTACCTCGTCGCTCGCGTTCTGGGGGCAGAATGCCTGCCCTGCCACCTCCAACATACTGATATCTCCGTTGCTGTCGCCAATCGCCATCGTGTCAGCCAGTTTCACACCAAATTCTGCACTAATTGCACTTAGGCCGCTGGCCTTGCTGGTCCCCAAAGGAGTGATGTCAATCGAAGTTGTTGAATGGGTCCAGTTCACCGGATAGTCTGAATAACGCTTCTTGAAGTCGTCCATTTCGGACCGAATACCGTTATGGTCGCGCGTAGTCAGATAGGGGCCAGTAACACAAAGGCTGTAGGCCTTGCCGATCTCGAAGAACAACTCCGCGTTTAACAAACCCGAATTCTGAATTGCCATGCGCAGTGCTTTCACACTGTCCAAAGTTTCCGGAAGGGCCATTGCGCGATATTCGTCGTTCTCCGGGGCGTATACCATGGCCCCGCCTTCACAAACCAAAGGCAGGTTGGAATCCAGCAACTGGGCAAAGGCCTCGGCATACGGCTGTGGACGCCCCGTACTCAGAGTAAAACCGATACCCTTCTCTGACAATCGGGGGATCAATTTCTTGATTTGGCTCAGGACTTCCAAATCAAGCGAAATATTTTTCCCAAGATTCAAGCACCCATCAATATCGCAGAATATTATCTTTTTCATGGACACGGGATTTGTCTCAGTCATAGGCAGCATCGGATATCTGGCGTATGCTCTCGAAAACAGACGGCGCGCCGACAACCACGCGCCCACCATTCCTAATCATATCATTGGCATTTTGCGGTTCGACGACCCCACCAGCCTCTTTGACCAACAGTTGCCCGGCTAGACAATCCCAAGCGTTCATGTGCTCCTCGGTATAGCCGATCAGACGCCCTCCGGCGACATAGGCTAGGGACAGGGCGCCGGATGCGTTGCGGTAAAAAACACCGCCTTGTTTGATTAGCCCTTCGACAACTGCCGTCATCCCCTCACCTCGGACGCGGTTAGAAAAACCGATTCCGACGGATCCTTCATGCAATCCAGCTGTCTCGGAAACACTCATTTTCTTTTCGTTCTGGAAAGCGCCACCGCCCAAGGTGGCGGCAAATGTTTCTTGATGAACGGGATCACGAATTACACCGATGCAGGTTTCGGCATTGTACACGCAGGCCAAGACAACGGTCCACGCCGGAATACCCGCGACGAAATTCGCGGTTCCGTCAATAGGATCAATCACCCAAGTGTAGCCTGACGAACCCTCAGTAGGCGCGTGCTCTTCCCCCACGATTGCATCGTCAGGAAAAGCCTCCACCAATCTTGCTCTTATCAACAACTCGACATTACGGTCCGCTTCGGAAACCAGATCTTGATGCCCCTTTCGTTCAACGGCCAACGTTTCGATACGCTGGAAGTATTCCAGCGCATAATCTCCGGCATCACCGCAAATTCCTTTGGCGGAAGCGAAGCGTTCACTAATGCTCGAATTCATAAAATGTCTCCTAAGGAAGTTGCCGCAAACGTGCGCTCATAACAAATGTCATTGGAAACCTTATTCGAGTTCACGGGCCGTGGCTACATCAAGCATCGAAACAGCCTACATCGAACTGTAACCCGTCACGGCATTTGAGACAGAGAGCGTTGTTTTGCTAAGGGAGAGCCTTCGTCGGTGGAGCCTACATTCGAACATTGGAGACGGCTGCAAAAAAGACCGCATGATCACCTATGTCTCGCCTCAAAGGGCGAATGATCTCGGGCGGCACGGATGCTTCCGGCTCGATGCAGCCGTCCTCGCGACCGAAC
>JAHEFH010000102.1:6064-11003 GCA_024640245.1 Paracoccaceae bacterium
GGAAGAGACGGGTCTGGGTGGCGGAGAGACAGGGATTCGAACCCTGGAGACGGTTCCCCGCCTACACACTTTCCAGGCGTGCGCCTTCGACCACTCGGCCACCTCTCCGTGCTGCGGTTCAATACACGGCCATATGAACTGCCGCAAGCGAAAACAGGGGTTTTCCTGCAATCAAGTGAGACAAGTGCAAGACCTGCCGTTGCGGCCACTATTCATCCAGGAAATGAATATTGACCCGACGGTTCAGCCGGCTCTTCTTTTCGATCTTGCCGATCCGCATCGGGCCGATTTCAGAGGTGCGCCGGACGTGTGTGCCGCCGCAGGGCTGCAGGTCAACCTGTTCCTTCTCCGTCCCGATACGCACCAGCCGCACATGCCCAGACCCCATCGGGGGTTTGACCGCCATTGTCTTGACTAGACCGGGGTTCGCCTCCAGTTCGGCATCGGTTATCCAGCTTTGGGTAATCTCCAGATCACGGGTGATAAGCGCGTTTAGGGCCTCTGCAATAGCTTCTTTGTCTTCCGGAGCCTCGGGCATGTCGAAATCCAGACGCCCCTTGTCCGCAGAAATCTGACCGCCTGTGACGGGAAACGGCAGAACGACTGACAACAGGTGTAGTGCGCTGTGAATTTTCATATGGCGGAAACGCTGAGGCCAGTCGAGAATCTGGGTGACAGTCGCTCCGACAGGCGGGGTAATCGCACCTTCGGCCGCGAGAAGGACAATTTCGTCGCCCTCGCCCTTCACCGCCGTCACGATCCCGATCTCCGAACCGTCGAACCGCAAGGAACCGATATCACCCGGCTGGCCGCCGCC
Organism: Paracoccaceae bacterium; assembly: GCA_024640245.1. GTDB lineage: Bacteria > Pseudomonadota > Alphaproteobacteria > Rhodobacterales > Rhodobacteraceae > Amylibacter. The sequence goes on from JAHEFH010000102.1 coordinate 6,882, forward strand.
AGTGGGGTAAAAAATCGAGCGGTCCAGAATGATCCCACCGCGATCATTCACGGCGACCACGGTCGCGTCGCATTCCGTCAGGTAAGCATCGTCACGAAACAAAGGTTCCGTCATTCGGCGGCTCCGTCATTGGCCGGCTTTTGCGGCGGCAGAAAATCCTTGGCATTCTTGATTGTAACATCACGCTGGGCAAAGGGTATTTCGATGTTGTTTTCGCGGAAAACACGCACAATTTCGAAATTCATGTCCGATCTTGTGGCGGCAACAAGGTTCACATCCCGCAGGATCGCCCGCAGCTCGAAATCCATGGAATCGGCTCCGAAGCCCATAAACATCACGACCGGCTCCGGATTCGAGAGTGTTTGATCATGGTCGCGGGCAATCCTGAGCAACAGGTCGCTGACCTTCTGCGGATCGCTATCATAAGACACACCGACCGGAACTTTTACCCGCCCGTTCAGTGACTGGAGCGTCCAGTTCACAACCGTTCCCGCAATCAGATCGGCATTCGGCACAATGACAGTGGCCCGGTCAAATGTTTCAATCGTCGTGGAGCGCACTGAAATTTTCTGGACGAGGCCCGAATATTGGCCGACCTCTATCCAGTCACCTTCCTTGATCGGCCGTTCAATCAGCAGGATGATACCCGAAACGAAGTTCGAAACGATGGTCTGCAAACCGAAACCGATACCGACCGACAGGGCACCCGCGACGATGGTCAGACTTGTCAGATCCAGTCCGGTCGACACAACCGCAATCAGGACCGCCAGAAATATCCCGACATAACCTGCACCGGTCACCAGCGCGTTCTGCGCGCCCTTGTCGAGCCGCGTATTGGGCAGGACAACAGATCGCAACCCGCCCTGCACCAGCCGCGTCAGCGTATAACCAAGGAAGAAAATCAGGACAAAGGCAAGGAACTCGGAAATCGAAATCCGGGTGCCACCAAAGGAAATCCCTTCCCGCAGGGCCAGCCAGAGCTCTCCCAGTTCGCCGGGACTGACGCCCCATATCAGGGCCAGTACAGGCATGGCCACACAGGCCAGAACGAAGGCCAGCGCCAGCTGGTACAAAAAGCCGGTGTTCGACTCGTCTTCCTTCTTGTGCGGTTTTTGGGCGCGCGTCTCGAAAATTCCGCTTAGCTGGACAAGCAGGCGGAACACAACCAGCAGCGTCGCTATCAGGGCCAGTGATTGCAGTGAAGCGAATACGATCAGACTGCCAAGGCGTGAATAGCCGATAAGCGCCACCAATGGCCCGAAAACTCCGCCGATCGCGCATGCATATGAAATCCATCGGCTAAGACGTTCCGCCAAGCTGCGTTTCTCGCCATCAGTGGTCTTGACAAAATCGGTTGTCCAAAGCCTGTAGGCGATCCGCAACAGGCCCGCTCCACCCATCACCGTCAGCGGGAAAAGAAGCGCGATGTATACGTTTTCAGACCAGTTCTGGCCCTCTGTCACTGCATCCAGCAAAAGCTTGAAGGCAAAGACTAAACCCAGCAATGTAACTGTTCGCCGCCCTGTACGCCCTGACCAGCCTTCCATCACGGTCAGGGGACGATCCTCGGCCGTTACGGGCAACAGGTTTCGGGACAACCATACGGCCCCGAAAAACGCGATACCGGCAACCGGCAACGCTTGCAGCAGAAACAAACCGCGAAAAGTGACTACTTGCGCCAGAATGATCGCCCGCACGATCAGTTCAAGCCCGACAAGTGGCGAGGTCAGGACCAGCAATGAAATGACAAATCTGAACAGGCCCTCGGCGCCTGGATTCCTGTGCGCCCTGCCCCTGTCCCAAATTTTTACCAGCCATATCCGAGCCGGAAAAATGAACACAAGCCCCAGAACAAGCAGCAGGACTATCGCCGGCAGGTTATTTTTGCGTACAGCCCGATTGGTTTCATTCTTCCATGCCGCGACCACCTCCGAAGTGAATTCGCGATAATATTCAGCAAGACTGCTACCCGCTTCGGCCAGTACGCTCGGCTTTACGGGCGAAGATTCAAAGCTGAGCAACACCTTGCTTTGGCGATCCCGCAGTTCCTTGTCGATCTGCCCGATCAAAGCATTGAGCCGCTCGTAGGATTCCTTTGCGAAACCCTGCAAGGAACGCGCCTCTGTCAGTTGTTTGTTCAATTCGGTGCGCCGCGCCGCAGCCTCTTCGCTTTCGGATGCTTCGCCCTCCGGCGGCGGGCCCAACGCATCGACCTGTGTCTGGAGCGTGTCGGCGTTTTGTTTCCGCGCAGACTCAGCGTTCAGCACCTCGGTTCGCTTTTTCGTCAACTGCGACCGAAGTTCCTGCAACGCGGCATCGGATGCCTGTCCTTCGCGCATAACCTCTTCTGCGCGCGTCGCCAGCGCCGTGATAGCCTCCGCATCGAATGCCGGAGTTGTTTCGGTCTGGCTGAACGACGCGGAGGTCGCGAAAAGCAGAACAAAAAAACAAAGCGAAAAGATACGGGCTAAATACATCAAGGCCGACTATTCGTAGACGATCGGCAGGCCTACATTCTTGCTGTCGAGCCACGCCGGAATTGGAAGCTCTTTCGCGCGTAGAAACGCCGGGTTGAAAAGTTTGGACTGATACCGATTGCCGAAATCACACAGGATAGTCACGATCGTATGCCCCGGCCCCATTTCGCGCGCCATCCGCATCGCGCCGGCGACGTTGATACCGGTCGAACCGCCCATGCAAAGCCCCTCGTTCTGCAACAGGTCAAATACGATGGGTACCGCCTCGCTGTCGTGAATGTTGTAGGGCATATCGACAGTCAAGCCCTCTAGATTGGCCGTGATCCGGCCCTGACCAATACCTTCGGTGATCGAGTCACCCTCTGACGCCAGTTCACCCGTGCTGTAATAGCTGTAGAGCGCGGCTCCATCCGGATCTGCCAAGCCGATCTTGATGTCCTTCTTCTTGGACCGAAGGAAATGCGCCACGCCCGCCAGCGTGCCGCCGGTGCCGACCGAACAGATGAACCCGTCGATCTTGCCGCCGGTCTGTTTCCATATCTCGGGGCCAGTGCCGTCGATATGAGCCTGACGGTTAGCGACGTTATCGAACTGGTTGGCCCAGATCGCTCCGTTCTTTTCGGTCTTGGCCAACTCGGCCGCCAATCGTCCGGAATATTTTACATAGTTATTAGGGTCGCGATAAGGTTTCGCGGGCACTTCTACCAGCGCCGCGCCCGCCAACCGCAACATGTCTTTCTTTTCCTGGCTTTGGGTTTCCGGAATGACGATAACTGTCTTGAAACCCATGGAATTTCCAACCAGCGCCAGCCCGATACCGGTATTGCCAGCAGTGCCCTCGACGATCGTACCGCCGGGTCTAAGCTGTCCGGATTTGATCGCATTCTGAATTATGCCCAGCGCCGCGCGGTCCTTTACAGACTGGCCGGGATTCATGAACTCAGCTTTGCCGTAAATCTCGCAGCCAGTCAGTTCTGACGCATGCTTCAGCTTTATCAGGGGGGTGTTGCCGACGGCAGTTGCCAGATCCGGATAGACATTCATGTGTTTCATCCCATTTGATTTCCGAGGCTATTGTTACGCCGCCGGTCCGGTGACTTCAAGCGCCCGTCCACTCTTTCTGCAGCCGGTCACGATTTATCGCCAGCCACAGTATAGAAATGAGCAGCGGGGTATTATTGGCCTCGCCGGAAGCAACCAGCGGCATCAGTTGGTCCAGATCCAACAGGTGCGTCGCGATATCTTCATTCTCGCTGCCCAGACCATGTGTTCCCTCGCGATACGAAGACAGGTCCGCACGTCCGATATAGGAATAGATGTATTCATTATACGCCCCCGGAGAAGTATAGTATTGGGCAATCAGGTCCATCTGCCCGAGCGTCAGTCCGGCCTCTTCTTCGGCCTCGCGCCTCGCAACATTCTCCGGACTCTGCCCGCTGTCGCACCGACCGGCGACGACCTCGAGCAACCAGGGCTGCCGGTCGCCGCGCGCATAGGCTCCCACACGGAACTGTTCTATCAGGACGACCTTGTCCAGCACCGGATCGTAGGGCAGCACCGTCACGGCATCTGCGGAAAGGAAGGCTGTGCGAGACAATGGGTTGCTCCACCCGCCACCAAAGGTACGATGCGATAGAACGTAATC
>JAHEFH010000103.1 GCA_024640245.1 Paracoccaceae bacterium
TACCCGCGGAATACGCTCTGGACTTCATGCGCTATTGCCAGCGGAACCCGAAGCCCTGTCCGCTGGTGGGCGTGTCGGACACCGGCAACCCGATGATGTTCACGCTGGGCCAGGATATCGACATCCGGACCGACGTGCCGATGTACAATATCTACCGCGATGGCAAGTTCGACCAGAGCACTCAGGATATATCCGGCTACTGGACGACGGCTTCCGTCGCCTTTGCGTTGGGATGTTCCTTTACCTTCGAGCATGCGCTTCAAAAGGCTGGAATCGAGGTCTGGCACATTGACAACAACACCACGGTACCAATGTACCGCTCGAACATTCAGACCGTTCCTGCAGGCCCGTTTTCGGGCGCAATGGTGGTCAGCATGCGGATGATAGACGCGGACAAGGTCGAATTGGTTCGCGAAATTTCCCGCAAGTTCCCGCTGGCGCACGGCGCACCCGTACATTCGGGCAATCCGTCCGAGATCGGAATCCGCGATATCGACTCGCCCGACTGGGGCGACCCGGTGCCGGCGCAAAAAGGCAAAGTACCGGTCTTCTGGGCCTGCGGCGTGACCCCACAGGTCGCCATCGAAAAGGCCAGACTGCCGATCGTCGTCACGCACAAGCCGGGTCACATGCTGTTGACGGACGTGCCGGAGGACGCCGAAATTCCCGTAATTCCTTCCCTACAACACTCTCAAGACTCAACCAACAAGGAGTAAACCATGAAAAATACACTATTAGTTTTGGCCACGACGGCCATGGCGGCATCCCCGGCACTCGCCGAAGACCTCGCGGTCGTCGGCAGCTGGTCCGGCCTGCCGCTGCACAAGCAATACGAAGCACCTTTCTGGGGCGAAACTCTGCCCGCCGCATCGAACGGCGAGTTGAACGTTGCCCTGACCACGCATGACCAGATGGGTCTGGGTGTGGGCGACATATACCGCTTGCTCGGCGACGGCGTGTATGACGTCGCAATGACCGTGGCGGATTATGCCGTGGCCGATGCGCCCGAACTGGAAGGTCTGGACGTTCCCCTTTTGGCACTGAGCGCGGACGAAGCCCGCGCCATGGTCGATGCGGCCCGCCCGATGGTCGAGGATATCTATAACAACCGCTTCAATTCGCATGTTCTGGCAATTGCGCCCTACCCTCCGCAGGTCGTTTTCTGCAACAAGCCGATAGCCGGCCTATCAGATCTTCAGGGCCTTAAAGTCCGTGCTTCTGGCCGTATGACCGCCAAGTTTCTGGAAGCACTGGGTGCGGAAGGCGTCAACGTGAGCTTCTCCGAGGTTCCCGGAGCCCTGCAAAAAGGCGTGGTCGACTGCGCGGTGACTGGTGCAGGTTCGGGCTACAGCGCTGGCTGGTGGGAAGTTTCCACACACCTGCTGACTTTGCCTCTGGGCGGCTGGGACTCCGTGGTGACGGCTATCAACCTGGACAAGTGGAACAGTCTGAGCCCGGACCTGCAGAACCTGATCGCGTCCGAGATAAAGACCGAGTTCGAGGAACCTGCCTGGGCAACCGCGCAGGACGCGCTGACCAATGACGTCGCCTGCCTGACCGGCAACGCCGAATGCACAGCGGGCGACGCACGTTCCATGGTGCTGGTGGAAGCGACCGATGCCGATTTTGCCAAAGCGCGCGAAATTCTGGAATCCGAAGTACTGCCCGACTGGGCCGGTCGCGCCGGTTCGGACTGGGTTGCACGCTGGAATGACTCGGTGGGTGCGGTTGTCGGCGTTACTGTAAGCGCCAACTGATCCACATCACAAGAAAAGGGGAACCCGATGGCCGATCAAATATTGTCAGTATTACGCAAATTGAACAGGTGGGTAGCGATACTCATTGGGGTAATGCTGCTGGCCTGCGTCGTATTCGTTTTGCTGGATATCACGCTCAGGCAAACGGGTTCCTCATTCGGGGGCACGGACGAAATTAGCGGTTATGTAATGGCTGTTGCCACGGCATGGGGCATGGGATTTGCCATGCTAGAACTGGGTCACGTTCGGATCGACATTCTGCGTAGCCGCGTTGGCGCGCTGGGCCGCAGTCTGTTTGACATCTTTTCCATGATCGTACTGACTGGCACGATATCCCTTATCGCATTTCGATGCTGGCCAGTGGTTGAAAAGTCAATCGCCAACGGTTCGCGGGCGAATACATCGCTGGAAACGCCCTTATGGATCGTCCAAGTGCCCTGGTTTGCCGGTTGGGCTTGGTTTGCCGCGATGGCATGGCTGACCCTTGTCGCGGCAGTTGTCTTGGTGTTGCAAGGCCGGTTTGAAACGGCGGAAACCGCCATAGGCGCATTTTCAGAGCAGGAGTCTGCAGCATGATTACCTATGTGTCCGTTGGGCTGCTCGCCCTGCTCAGCCTTTCGATTCCGGTCGGCATCGTGCTTTTCCTACTGGGATTTGGCGTCGACATCTTCTTCAGCCCCTTTCCGCTGATGAAAGGGTTGGGACAGATGGTTTGGTCTGCGTCCAACAGCGCGACACTGATCGCGATCCCGTTTTTTGTGCTGCTGGGCGAGATCCTAGTTCGCAGCGGCGTCGCCGCCCGCACTTACGAGGCGCTGGACCGCTGGGTTTCCTGGCTGCCGGGCGGGTTGGTGCACGCGAACGTCGCCACATCGACGATGTTCTCGGCAATATCCGGATCCTCGGTCGCCACGGCGGCCACCGTCGCCACCGTGGCCATGCCGCAAGCCGAACGTCTGGGCTATGACCCGAAACTGTTTTCCGGCGCGATCGCGGCAGGCGGAACACTGGGCATCATGATCCCGCCGTCGATCAACCTGATCGTTTATGGCTTCCTGACCCAGACATCCATTCCACAGCTCTTCCTCGCCGGTCTGCTGCCGGGCATCGCTCTGGCGCTCGGATTTATCGTGATCACAGCGATCATCTGCACTCTGCGCCCCGAAATGGGCGGTGAACGGCGCGTCTACCCCATCAAACAAATGCTTCAAGCACTGGTGCACCTGCTGCCGATCATCGCCCTGTTCACGATGATCATCGGCACGATCTACAAGGGCTGGGCAACCCCAACCGAGGCTGCGGCCGTCGGCGTCGCGGGCGCCTTCCTGATCGCTGCGTTTTTCAGCGGTGTCTCGCTCGAGATGGTCTCACAGAGCCTGATCGGCACCATAAAGATTACCGCGATGATCATGCTGGTCGTGATCGGCGCATCCTTCCTGAATTTCACCCTGTCCGCGGCCGGACTGGGACGAGAGCTGCAACACTTTCTGCAAAGCCTCGGCTTGTCGCCGTTCATGACCATCATGGTGATCGTGCTGATGTATGTCGTACTCGGGTTCTTCATCGAAACCCTTTCGCTGATGGTTGTGACCATTCCGATCATAGTTCCGTTGGTGATCGAACAGGGTTACGATCCAATCTGGTTCGGTATCCTGATGATCGTTCTGATCGAAATGGCCCTGATCACACCGCCGGTCGGGCTGAACCTCTACGTCGTCCAGGGTGCCAGAAAATCTGGCAAAATGAGCGAGGTCATGCTGGGCACGATTCCCTTCGTCATCGTGATGCTGATGATGGTGGCCGCCCTGATCGCCTTTCCGCAAATTGCACTCTATCTGCCGTCCGCCCTGTAACAGGCGTCCGGCAAAGCAACCGAATAATCCCCGATAACCGACACACGGCAGGCGCTTGCGCGTCTGCAGACAAAGGAGATGACTATCATGACCTGGCAATTCTGGGTAGACCGCGGCGGTACCTTTACCGACATCGTGGCCCGCAAACCGGACGGCTCACTGCAGTCGCACAAGCTGCTGTCCGAAAACCCTGAGCGCTATAAGGACGCCGCCGTACAGGGTATCCGCGACTTGCTGGGGATTGACGCAGATCAGGCCATCCCCGCCGGTACCATCGACGCCGTCAAGATGGGGACCACCGTGGCGACCAACGCTTTGCTGGAGCGCAAGGGCGACCGGACCCTGCTGATGATCACCCAGGGCCTGCGGGACCTGCTGCGCATCGGCTATCAGAACCGGCCGCGGCTGTTCGACCTGAACATTGTTCTGCCCGAGTTGCTGTACGAAGAGGTGGCCGAGGTAGAGGAACGCGTGGACGCCGAAGGGGCGGTCATCACCCCACTTGACGAATCCAGTGCCCGCGCGGATTTACAGGCCGCCTATGACGAAGGCATCCGATCTGTCGCCATCGCTCTGATGCACGGCTATCGCTACGATGCGCATGAAAAGCGGCTCGGCGAAATCGCGGAAGAGGTTGGGTTCACGCAAATTTCGCTCAGCCACAAGGTCAGCCCGCTGATCAAGTTGGTGTCGCGCGGTGATACAACCGTGGTGGACGCCTATCTTTCGCCGATTCTGCGCCGCTATGTCGGCCAGGTCAGCGACTCGCTGGGAGCGGCGCGCGGCGGCTGCAAGTCGCTGATGTTCATGCAATCCAACGGCGGTCTGACGGACGCAGCCCTGTTTCAGGGCAAGGACGCGATCCTGTCCGGGCCCGCCGGCGGCGTTGTGGGCATGGTCAAGAGTGCCGAGGCGCTGGGCTTCGACAAGCTGATCGGGTTCGACATGGGCGGCACCTCGACCGACGTTTGCCACTATGGCGGCGACTACGAACGCTCGTTCGAAACCGAAGTCGCTGGCGTGCGCATGCGCGCCCCGATGATGAGCATCCACACGGTTGCCGCCGGCGGCGGCTCGGTGCTGAGCTTCGCCGACGGCCGCATGCAGGTCGGGCCCGAAAGCGCCGGCGCCAACCCCGGACCGGCTTGTTACCGCCGTGGCGGGCCGCTGGCCGTGACCGACTGTAACGTCCTGCTTGGCAAGGTTCAGCAAGACCAGTTTCCGCATGTCTTCGGCCCCGAAGGCGACCAGCCGCTGGATGTGGCGGTCGTGCGCGAAAAGTTCGAAGAGCTCTCGCGGGCCATTGCCGAGGAAACCGGCGAGGCTCCGCGTTCGCCCGAGGAACTGGCCGAGGGCTTTCTGCGGATCGCCGTCGAGAACATGGCTAACGCGATCAAGAAAATCTCCGTCCAACGCGGCTATGACGTGACCAAGTACACCATGAACTGTTTCGGCGGCGCCGGCGGGCAGCACGCCTGCCAAGTCGCCGATGTTCTGGGCATGGAAAGCATCTTCATTCACCCCTACGCCGGGGTTCTGTCGGCCTTTGGCATGGGGCTTGCCGATGTCCGCGCCATGCGCGAAAACCAGTTCGCCCGCGACCTGTCCGAGGTTGCTGCCGCAGCCGAGGTTCTGGCCGATCTGGAACGCCAGACCACGACCGAGGTGTCGCGTCAAGGCATCGCCGACAGCGCCATTACCGCGGTGCGCACGGCCCATGTCCGAACTGACGGCTCGCAGCAAACGCTGGAAGTGCCGTTCGGAACCGAGGACGACATGCGCGCGGCGTTTGAAGTCGCGCACCAGTCCCGCTTTGGCTTCGTTCCGAAGTACAACCGCCTGATCATCGACCTGCTGACGTCCGAAGCGATCGGCGCCACCGGAGAGACCGTCAACCTGCCGGTCCCGGCAAAAGGCCTCGATCAGGAGGGAAAAACCGCGCAGATGTTCTCTCGCGGGGAATACCGCGAGGTACCGCTGGTCGACCGCACGCTGTTGAGCGAAGGCCAGACCGTCACCGGCCCGGCCATCATATTTGAGCCGACCGGCACAAACGTGATCGACTATGGCTGGCAGGCGGAATGCCGCGCCGGCGGCAATCTGGTCGCGCGCCGGATCGTGCCGGTGGAGCGGGAAGAGGCTATCGGAACCAGCGTCGATCCGGTGATGCTGGAGGTTTTCAACAACCTGTTCATGTCCATCGCTGAACAAATGGGTGCAACGCTGGCCAACACCGCCTACTCGGTCAACATCAAGGAAAGGCTCGATTTTTCCTGCGCCATCTTCGATGCCAACGGCGATCTGGTGGCCAATGCGCCGCACGTTCCGGTTCACCTCGGCTCGATGAGCGGCAGCGTGCGTTCGGTCCTGAAACAGAACGCGGGAAAGATCCGGCCCGGCGACGTGTTCATGATGAACAACCCTTTCAACGGCGGAACTCACCTTCCCGACGTCACCGTGATCACGCCGGTTTTCGATACGGCGGGCGAGAATATCATCTTTACCGTCGCCTCGCGCGGGCACCATGCGGATATCGGCGGCAAGACGCCCGGCTCCTCGCCACCCGACAGCCGCAACATCGAGGAGGAAGGCGTTCTGATCGACAATTTCCTGCTGGTGGAAAAGGGCGCAATGCGCGAAGGCGAAACCCGCGCCCTGCTGGCCTCGGGCCGTTATCCGTGTCGCAATATCGATCAGAACATGGCCGATCTGGCGGCTCAGATCGCCGCGAACGAAACCGGGTTGCAGGAACTCGGCAAGGCGGTCGCGCATTTCGGTCTGGACGTCGTGCATGCCTACATGACCCACGTTCAGAACAATGCCGAGGAAAGCGTCCGGCGGGTTCTGGACGTCTTGAAGGATTGCAGCTTTACCTATCCGCTGGACAGCGGAGCCGAGGTCAAGGTGCGGATTTCCGTGGACAAGGCGATGCGCAGCGCGGTCGTCGATTTCGACGGAACCTCACCGCAGGACGAACTGAACTACAACGCCCCGCTGTCGATCTGCCGTGCGGTCGTCCTCTATGTGTTCCGCACGCTCGTGGGGTCCGACATCCCGATGAACGAGGGCTGCATGAAGCCGCTGGACGTGCGCGTGCCCAAAGGGTCGATGATCAATCCGGAATATCCTGCAGCGGTCATTTCGGGGAATACAGAGGTCAGCCAGGCCATTGCCGATACGCTGTATGGCGCGCTCGGCGTGATTGCCGGGTCGCAGGGCACCATGAACAACTTCGTCTATGGCAACGACACGTACCAGAACTATGAAACCATCTGCGGCGGCACCGGCGCCGGCCCGACCTTCGACGGCGCCGATGCGGTGCATTCGCACATGACCAACACCCGGATGACCGACCCTGAAGTACTGGAAACCCGCTTTCCGGTTCGCGTGGAAGAGTTTTCCATCCGGCGCGGTTCCGGCGGCAAGGGCCGGCACTGCGGCGGCAGCGGGATTACCCGCAGACTGCGGTTCATGGAGCCGATGACCGTTACGGTCCTGACATCGCACCGCAAAACGGTTCCTTTCGGGGCGGCCGGCGGCGCGGCCGGGAAACCCGGCAAGAACTTGGTGCAGCGCAGCGACGGAACCATCGTCAACCTGTCAGGCAATGACGAGGCGGCAATGGCAACGGGAGACGTCTTTGTCATGCACACGCCCGGCGGCGGCGGATTCGGCTCGTAACTGCGGCCCGAGACACAAATTGAACTCAACGCTGGCCGGTGGCTCAAGCCACCGGCCAGCGCATTTTTGGAGGAAGATGGAGGTGGGAAACTGAAGATAGATATTGATGAAGAAAATCGGTTCACGATGAAATCGATATTGAGGGAGGCAGTTTAAGGTTCTTGCTCGTCAGGTCACCATTGTGTCACCAGCACCAAACTCTACCAAAATTGACTATCCGTCCTAAATACCACCATCGGATTGCCTCCCATGGGCAACCGCCAAACCTTCAATTTCCTGCAATCAGGTTTACTCCGCTACCCTTCCCTGCACTTTCCAAACCAACTGATCTCTACCCTGGTAGCGAAGAGGTCAGGAGTTCGATCCTCCTAGGCTCCACCAAATTTTCCGATATATTTTGTATATTTTTAAACGGGTTAAGAGGTAGGTCGCCACCTCATGTGGGCCCGGTTCCAGTTTGCGAAGAGGTCCTCGGTCACCATCCGGTCATCAGTTGTATTGCTGCAATAGTCGCTGAAACTGGGCGGGTGGGACAAAACCCGAAATTGCCAAACAGGCCCAAGTCAAGGCTCTTTCAATTAGCGAGTTCCAAGTCTGCATTCGGGAATTCCAGCCGTTCAGTGTCACGACTCGCGCACCCTGCCCGTTTCAACCTGATTTCATCCGGGCGAACTGTACGATGAGACTAGCATGTGTCGTGACATTAATCCAAAGGCAAACCGCTAGGGACACTTTTCGGGATGCCGAACCGCGGATCAACAACCGATTTACCCGTCAGTGCCTGCAGGAATGCCACCAGATCGGCAATCCCTGATTCTGACAGGTCAATCGGCTCTATGTCTACCGCACGGGCATGGCGGGCCATCTCGCGCCAGTCTTGCCAAACGACGAAGTCAATTTCTGCCAACCACGGCGCATTCGGCAATGAAGCCAAGTCCGAGGTCCACTTCGTGAGGCCTGTGTTGGGGTCCAGATGGTGCCTCACAATGCCATCAAGGGTCGGATAGGCTCCATTGTGGCCATACGGGGCAGTCAGCGCGACATTGCGCAGCATCGGCGTGCGAAACCGATAGGCATCCGCCAGATCGTCACTTTCCGCCATTCGGCCCACGTCGCGAACCATCGGGTCAAACATACGTGTGCGTCCCGGGCCGAATGGCGGCAAACCCAGCGCATAAAACTTCTGATCGCTCAGCAATCGTCCGGAATGACAGCCGGAGCAATTCGCACTGCCAAAGAACAAATCCATTCCACGCTTCTGCTCCGGCGTCAGCGCGTCTGAGTCTCCGGCCAAATACGCGTCATAGGGACTGTCGAAGCTTTGCCACTCTATCGACATAAAGGCCGCCAATGCATTGGCAATTTCCACAATTGTCACGTCCGAGGCAGTCGCAACGTGGTCAAATGCGCGCACAAATCCCTGACCATATTCAGGAATGGTCCGAACACGTTTCGCAAGTATTGGCCAAGCAGCGTCAATTCGGTCGTGCACGGCACCCGCGATCTCGTTCTCCTTCGGGTTTCCGGCCATTTCGAATTGCGCGGTCAAAGGAAATAACGCCTGGGCCGCGAGAACAGAATTTAGGCCGTCCGGCAACCATTCCTCGGCGGGGGTGTCAAAACCGTTGCCGTAGGTATCCGCGCGTGACAGGCGCCCGTCGTGGAACAGAACATCAATGTCACGTGCCCCGAGGTTCCACAGACCCGGCGCATTGCGTGGAATCCGTTTCTTGATCCTGTCATCACCGGTCCCTGTACTGCGCTTCGGCCCAAGCCCGACCCCTCCTTCACCTATGCCCAGAGACAGCCCGTCACTGGTTCCAAAATCTGGATGGTGGCAGGTTGAACAGGCAATATTTCTGTTACCAGACAAGATTTTATCATAGAACAGTAGTTGCCCTAGTGCTGCCTGTTCCACTTCAAATGTCAGGAAATCCAATGGTAGCAAGGGAGTTGGGGCGTCGGCTTGGACCGGTGCCGATAAACAGAGAAGAAGGATACCAAGATGCGCCGGGCAATATGCGCTTTCTTGCTGATGACCACGCCGATAATGGCGGATGTGGAGGCAGCGCGTGACCTGATGGAAGCTGGGCAATTTTCTCAGGCACGAGACGAACTGTGGCCGGCTGCGCGGTCCGGTAATGCCGATGCGGAAGAGTTGATCGGCGTTATGTACGCGATGGGCCTGGGGGTTGAGCGCGATGACCAGCGGGCTTTTGAATGGTACCTTCGCAGCGCGATGAAGGGCCATCCGGGTGCGCAATCTGGTGTCGGATGGTACTATGAGGTCGGTCGCGGCATGCCGGCACCAGATTTGGTTCGCGCCTACATGTGGTACACGCTCAGCGCCATTGGCGGCGACCCGGACGCGGCGATATCGCTTGAGGAGGTTATAAAAAAGATGTCGCCGGAACAGATTGAGAAATCGCATATTCTTGTCAGGGACTACAAGGTCTGGATGTACCCGTTTCGTTAGGCACCTCGGAAAGGGGCGCAGCCGTGGCCGCGCCCCGATCGGTCAGTTTATGTCAGCGGCGCGCGCCGCGTTGATATCGCCTTCTGCTTTTGCCACAGCATCAGTCAGGGCCGTAAATATCTCGTCGCCGCGCGTCACGTTTTTCTGGAACCAGTCATAAACCGGAGTCGCGGCTTCTGCGAAAGCAGCCTTCTGGTCCGGCGTTGGTACGTAAAGGTCACCGCCACCGGCTACAAAATCTTCATAGGCTTTAATGGACTTGCGTTTCGGTGAAGCGAAAGTGGCCTGCTGCAGTTGGTAGAACCCATCGACAACAACTTGGCGAAGAGTTTCCGGCATCGACATGAAGCGCTCGTTCGACATCCACCACAGCGCGCCCATATAGGCATGGCCATCCAAAGTCAGATACTGCAATCCGGCATCGGGGAATTTCATACCCATGATATCGGTGATGCCGTTCTTGGATCCCTCGACAACGCCGGTCTGAAACGACGTGAACAGTTCAGGCCACGGGATCGGTGTCGGGGAGGCGCCCAATGCCTTGACCAGTTCCTGCGGCAGGTCCGCCACAACGGTACGGATTTTCAGGCCCTTAAGGTCTGCCGGTTCCGCAACGCGGCGCTTGGTATTGGCAAAGTTGCGCCATCCGCCAGTATTGCCGATGGTCATCAGGCGGATTGCGTTGCCGCTATCCTCCAGAGCCATCTTGCGCATCGTGCGGGTGAAATCTCCGGACAGAACATTTTCGGCAATCCGGTCATCCGCCATCAGATAGGGCAGATCCAAAACCTGCACGTAGGGGAATATACCCGATGCGCCGCCGGATGTTGAAATGTAGATATCGACCGTACCGTCGGCGACACCCTGAAGGCATTCCGCGCCGTTCGAACACAACTGCGTACCGATGAACAACTCTACCTCGATCGCTCCGTTGGAAGCGGATTCGACATAGTTCTTGAATACGA
>JAHEFH010000202.1 GCA_024640245.1 Paracoccaceae bacterium
ACCACTTTCGTCCCTTTCGTTAAACAAGGTTAACGCTAGGGCGGGTATGGTTTATTTTTGGTAAATTTTTTGGAAATCTTCCCAGACTTCGGGATCTGCAACCGTCTTGTCACGACAGAAAGCGTTGCAGAATCCGAAGACCCGTCCCTCCAGTTCCATGAAATGCGTCACCGGTTTGCCGGAATAGGGACAAAACTCATTTTCCGAAGAGCCGAGGCTCACCGGAGCCGCGGGCAGGCGTGGCGGGGTGGGCCAGGGGGCTTGGAGCACATCCCGGACGTCGCCGGACTGTCCGACCTTCTCGGCGGCGGCCATTGCGCGCCAGCGACGGAAGGCGGGATCGCAAAGATGGGCCACGATATAGGCCGCGGCGTTCTCGCTAATCGGAACGCCGTATGACGCGATGCGCGCTGCGACGGGTGCATAGAATGCGTCCGCGATGGAATATTCGCCGAACAGCCACGGGCCGACGCCGCTGGCCATTTCCCGTGCGCAGGCCCAGATCTCCTCTATCCGCGCGACATCATCCAGAACTTTTTCCGACGGCTCGAAATCCGGAAAGACGCGCAGCAGGTCGATGGAACAGTCGTTGCGCAAGGCGGTGAAACCGGAGTGCATCTCTGCGACGATCGAACGGGCCAGACCACGGGCGGCGGGGGCGGCTGGCAGCATCTGCGCCTCGGGGTGCAGTTCGTTCAGGGACTCGGCCAGCGCCAGAGTGTCATAAACGACAACGCCATCGAGCCGCGCCGCCGGGACCGAGCGCGCGGGCGCGAAATCCGCCATCATGACGCGGTACGCGTCGGACCTTATACGCTCACTGCGAATCTTGACGGGCAGGTTGAATTTTTCGAACAGCAGCCAGCCTCTAAGGCTCCAGCTGCAGGTTGATCGGTTGCCGATGGCGAGTTCATGTGTCATCGCGCCAATATGGCCAAGCAAAAGAAATTGGCAATCGGCTTTTTGAACGGGTTCTGCCGCTGGCAGGTGTCGGATGCTGAGCCTTTCTAGTTCCGGAATATGCCCATGAATTCGTCCCACACTTCCGCATCCGCAACCGTCTTGTCGCGACAGAATGCGTTGCAGAAACCGAAAACCCGACCGTCCAGTTCCATGAAATGCGACACCGGTTTGCCTGAGTAGGGGCAGAGGGAATTTTCCGGCTGGCCGTGGTCCACGACCCTTGCGGGCAGGGGGGCGGGTCCCGGCCAGGGGGCGTCGGGCAAGTCCCGGTCATAGCCGGGCTGGACGAATTTCTCGGCCTGTCCCATCGCGCGCCAGCGGCGAAAGGCCGGATCTGACAGGTGGCGCCGGACATAGGCGGCGGCTTCGGTCCCGACGGGCAGGTTATAGGTTGCGAGGCGGGTGGCGACGGGAGCGTAGAATACGTCTGCGATGGAATAGTCGCCGAACAGCCAAGGGCCGTCGGTGGCGGCCATGGAACGGGCGTGGGTCCAGAGCGCCTCGATCCGCGCGAGGTCGGCCAGCACTGCGTCCGAGGGTCTGAAGCCGGGATAGCGCCGCCGCAGGTTCATGGTGCAGTCGTTGCGCAAGGCGGTGAAACCGGAGTGCATTTCAGCACTGATCGAGCGTGCCATGGCGCGCGCGGCGGGATCGGAGGGCCACATCGCGGCCTCGGGGTGGCGTTCGTTCAGGGTCTCTGCCAATGCCAGCGTGTCATAGACGACGGCCCCGTCCAACCGCGCCGCGGGTACAAGGCGCGCGGGCGGGAAAGCGGCCAGCATGATGCGAAACTCTTCGGTGTACATTCGCGCCGAGCGCAAGCTCACGGGCAGGCCGAATTTCTCAAACAACAGCCAGCCGCGCAGGCTCCAGCTGCTGTAGGAACGGTCTCCGATGGCGAGTTCATAGGTCATGAAGTCACTATGACCGGATAATGGCGTTTGGCAAATTCTGTTTGGTTAGAGCCGCATCAAGGATTTTGATTGACGCCGTAGACCCGCCACATGCCGTCACCCAGATGATCGATGCGCGTGACGGAAAGGTAGTCGATCTGGAAGCTGATGGCGGCCTGTGGCGACATGCCGGCGGCCATCTGTATCTGCGAAAGGATCACTCCGAAATGCGCGACAGCGATCACGTCCTGATCCGGAAATTCGTCGCAGAGCTTCCGGACGCGGGCGTTGACGCGAGCCGCCATGGTGTTCCAGCTTTCGCCGCCCGACAGCGCTATGTCACCCGGAGCCGACCAGAATTTCTGTGACAGGTCCGGTTCCGCTGCGGCCAGTTCTGCGGGTGTTCGGGCCTCCCAGTCACCGAAATTGATTTCGCGCAACTGCGGATCATGGCCGAGGCTGCGGCGTTCGCCGATCAGGGCCTCGGCAGTTGCGCGGCAGCGTAGAAGGTCGGAAGAGATCACCGGAGCCGTCGCCGGAAGATGGGCCGCCAGTCGGGTCAGGCGATCCACGTCTGACAGGTCCGCCGCCACGTCCGTCCAGCCGATCATGTCCTTGCGGTGTGTCGGCCCGTGCCGGACCCACCAGAACCGTGTCATGCCATGCCCTCCGGCAATTGGCCCTTCAGCACCAGCGGCAGGCCGGCCACCACCAGCACCACCAGATCGGCGCAGGCAGCGAGGTCCTGGTTGAGCCGGCCTTGTGCCGCGCGGAAATCGCGGCCGAGCTTCGTGTCCGGGACGATGCCCTGACCGACCTCGTTCGATACGATGACCAGTGGGCCGGTTGCAGAGGCGACCGCTTCCAGAAGCGCCTTGCTGCGCATGTCGAGCGGATGCTCTGCCAGCATCGCGTTCGAGAGCCACAGCGTTGCGCAGTCCAGCAGGGTGGCGGAACCGGCGTGAAGCTTGCCGATCGTTTCCGGAATATTCAGCGGTTCCTCGATCGTGAGCCAGCTATCGCCTCGGTCCGCGATATGCTTGCGGATCTTGCGCTTCATCTCGTCGTCGAATGCCTGCGCGGTGGCGATATAGGTCTTTGGTAAGCCGGACCGGTCCACAATCCGCTCAGCGAAACGTGATTTGCCGGAAGCGGCTCCACCTAGTATCAATGTAACCCGCGGTAAAAAGTAGGCCACTGTTGTTCCTTTTGATCCAATTT
>JAHEFH010000104.1 GCA_024640245.1 Paracoccaceae bacterium
CGATACGTTCCTGCATGTTTCGCATTCCCAAACCGCCGAGCGCCTCGCTTTCTCTGATCTTATCCGGCATTCCTATGCCATTATCCTCAATCCGTAAGGTGGCACCGTGGCGATGCCCGTAAACTTTTAGCGAAATCTTTGTGGCCTTCGAGTGGCGTTCTATATTGGTCAATGCCTCTTGCGCCACACGATAAAGAGCGGTTTTAGCATCGTCGTGCAGGCGATTGCTGAAAACGACTGTTTCGAAATCGACCTTCATTCCGGTGCGGGTGCCGAATTCCGTGGTCAGGGCTTTCAGCGCCGGGCCCAGGCCGAGATCGTCAAGCACCGCAGGGCGCAGGTCGCGACTTATGCGCCTGACCTCGTTGATTGCGGTAACCAGCTCGTTGCGGCCCTTGTTGATGCTGTCTGCCGCCTTTTTCTCGGAGGGCGAAAGGTTTCGCAGGGCGAGTTCCAGCGCGTAGCGGACTCCGACAAGTATCTGGCTGATGCCATCGTGCAATTCGCGCGCAACGCGGCTGCGCTCCTCTTCCTGTGTGTCGAAAACCCGCTGCGTCAGCTGGTGCAACTTGACGTCCGACATTCGGCGTTCGCGAAGGTTGATCAGCATGCCGGACAAAAACACCAGAAACAGCGAAACGATTGTGATCGCCACGATCTGAAGGGAAGTCTCGTTGATGCGGCGTTCTGTCTCTGCGCGTGTCGCGTCCAATTCGGCGCCGACATCGTCAATGAAAATACCGGTTCCTACGGCCCAGCGCCAATCCTGCAACCCGTCAACATAGGCGACCATCTCTGCAACTTCGCCGGTCGAAGGCTTGGGCCACAGGTAACTGTGATAGCCGCCGCCGGTTTTGGCGATTTCTATCAGGCTATCGACGACACTTGTGCCGTTCGCATCGACGGTGCCGCTCCAGTTCTTGCCGATCAGGTAGGTTTGACGCGGGCTGACCAGGTTATTTCCGTCATAGTCATACACAAAAAAGAACCCGTCGGTGCCGTAGGTCATCGCTGACAGGATCTGCGTGACCCGCAATTTGGCCTTCTCGTCATCGGGTCCGGCAGGGCCGTACACCTCGAAAATCGCGGTCTGCGCAATATTGATATAATTCTGCAATTCCGCCTCTTTCGCGGACAATAACTCGTATTTCAATGAAAGAAGTTCCTGCTCGGACAATTTCCGCGTCTGGCTTTGAACCAGCAGGGAAATGGCGGCCACCGCCAGAATGAGCGGAACCGTTGCCACAAGGAAAACCTTCTGGCTGTAAGATAACCGAATTAATTCCAGAAACTTAGAGGGCAGTGTTAAGGTAACTCCGAAAAATGTGAGTGTTTGCGATGCTATATCATGCCCTTTTGGCGGATGCTACATTACCCGAACAAATAGTAAAACTTGTGTATTCCCAAGTAAGGGGAAGTGGGTATTTGCAGATTTGATCGAATCTCCTAGTATTACCTGATGGATTGGTTCCGGCGGATCGGAACCACAATGGGAGGATATCTATGGATCGTCGTAAATTTCTGAGGGCCACTGCCCTCGGAGGCTCTGCCGCTGTGGCAACCTCAATGGCAGCGCCTTCACTGGCGCAGGGCCGCGAAAAGCTGACAATGGTCACTGCATGGCCGCGCGGCCTTGCAGGTGTATGGGACTCGGTCGAGCGCTTTGCTACCAATGTTGTCGACATTACGGGCGGCACTCTGGAAATCGACGTTAAGGCGTCAGGCGAACTCGTCGGTGGTCTGGAAGTCTTCGACGCGGTTTCAGCTGGTCAGGCAGACATGTACCACGCCGCCGACTACTATTTTATCGGTCAGCATCCGGCACTTGCCTTTTTCACAACTGTTCCGTTCGGCATGACTGCCCCTGAATTCATGATCTGGTACTATGCCAACGGCGGCATCAACCTGCATCACGAACTGGGCGAACTGTTCAATATGAAGCATTTCGTAGCGGGTCAGACCGGTGGTCAGGGCGGCGGCTGGTTCCGTAAGGAAATCAAGACCGCAGAGGATTTCCAAGGTCTGAAATTCCGTATGCCGGGTCTGGGCGGTCAAACTGTGGCCAAGCTGGGTGCATCCGTGCAAACGCTTCCGGCCAGCGAGATCTATCAGGCTCTTTCCACAGGTGCGATTGACGGCACCGAATGGATCGGCCCATGGTCGGACGAGAAACTGGGCCTGCAGGAAGTTTGCGATCACTACTATCCTGCCGGTTTCCACGAGCCCGGCGCGGCCCTGTCGGTCTCTGTCAACCTCGACAAGTTCAATGGACTGTCGAAGGCGCATCAGCGCGCTATCGAGGTTGCTGCGGCGGATGCGCACCAGTTCAACTATGCGGTCTTCAACGCCAATAACGGTCCAGCGCTTCAGCGCCTGATCAACGGCGGCACTCAGACGCATACTTTCTCCGACGAAGTCTGGGATGCTTATGGTGCGGCTGCGAGCGAAGTTATGGACAGCCACATGGATGACGAGATCTACGCCAAGATCCGGAATTCTGCGACAGCATCCATGACCGCGTCTGCGGGCTGGATTTCGAAATCCGACGCTATCTACGTAGCTCAGCGGACCCGGATTTTCGGTTAAATAAAATATCTTGGTAAACGATGGGCCGCCGTTGGCGGCCCATTTTAAAGGGATACCAAAATGCTGGACGCGCTTATCTGGTTGGTCAGCCAAATTTTTCTGGGCTTCTACAATTTTGCCTATGCCCTAACCCATCCGCAAGAATGGCTGGCATGGGGAGACCGGACAGTTCTGGTCAAATTCATTTACTACGGTGCGTCAGAAGAATTCTTCTTTGTCGTCTTTGACATCGTTCTCGTGATCCTGCTGGTAGGCCTTTGGCGGAGGAAGTTCCTTTGGGGGGTCGTGCGCGGGATCGAAGCTTTTGGTAACACGACCGGTCGCCTAGCCGCATGGGCTGGCCTGATCATGGTGTTGCAGCAAATTATCGTTATCTTCCAACAGCGTATATTCCTCGTATCCGAGCTTTCCTTCGGATTCGGGTCGAGTTTCACGCGCGATCTCGGGTGGTACTCGGACGAACTTAAGCTTTATAACTCGATGATCGTGGCGCTGTGCTGTGCCTACACGTTCATTCAGGGCGGGCATGTGCGGGTCGACCTGTTCTATGCCGGTGCCCGGCGCAAGACCAAGAAGATCGTCGACATCCTCGGGCCGCTCGTCTTTATCGCGCCGGTTATGACCCTGATCTGGATGTACGGCTGGTTCTTCATGTGGCGGCATCTTGTGACGCCCAAGATCTCGGCTTCGGACAGGTTGGAGTTGCTGGAACGCAAGGCGCGTCTGGTCAAATGGAATGTCGAGACTATCAGCTTTTCGCCGAACGGTTTTGACGGGTATTTCCTGTTCAAGATACTTCTGGTCGCATTTGCCGGAATGATGTTCCTGCAGGCAATCGGGTATTTCTACCGCAATCTTCTGGAATTGATCGAGGGTCCGGAATCGGACGGCAAATATCACGACCAGGACCAACTCGGCGATGAACTGGCCGAGACCGTCGCAAATATTCACTAGGGGACAGGTAAATGCTTTTTGGACTAGACGGCGTCGAAGTCGCGATGATCATCGTTTTCGCCAGCCTGTTCGCCGGGATCATGTCGGGATTCCCTGTGGCTTTTGCCATCGGCGGAGCGGCGGTAATTTCTTTCGGAATGCTGGCGCTTCTGGACAGTAGCGGAGTGCTGACCAAAGAGGTCATCGACAACTCCAGCGCTGCCTACAACGCGCTGCGTGACAGCGGCGTTTCGCCCTATGAGATATCGCATTTCAAATATCCTGATCTGCCAGTTGTGATCGAGCCGCTGTTCGACGGCGGCTGGCAGGTGGCAATGGACCGGAACCTGTCCTTTATTGTCAATCGGATGAACGAGCGCGTTTTGGCCGGACAGTCGATCGAGACTCTGCTCGCGGTTCTGATGTTCGTCATGATGGGAATTACGCTGGAACGCTCGAAGATCGCCAATGAGCTTTTGACGACAATGGCCCGGGTGTTTGGGCCTCTGCCTGGCGGTCTGGCGGTTTCAGTCGTGGTCGTCGGTGCGTTTCTGGCAGCTTCGACCGGCATCGTGGGGGCGACGGTTGTCACCATGGGTCTGCTGTCGCTGCCAACTATGCTACGCAACGGCTATTCTCCGCAATTGTCGACGGGCGTCATCGCTGCGTCAGGAACGCTGGGCCAGATCATTCCGCCGTCCATCGTGATCGTTCTGCTGGGCACACTGGCCGGTGACCTCTATGCTACGGCGCAAGAGACACGCGCCCAGGCGGCAGGGTGCTCGGATGCACTGACCTATCTGGGGGAAGCCGCGGTCCTGTCAGTGGGAACCCTGTTTCAGGCCGCGATCCTGCCGGGGATTCTTTTAGCCCTTCTTTATGGCCTTTATGCCTTCGGTTTTGCTCTTTTGAATCCATCCAAGGCGCCGCCGGTCATGTCCGGAAGCATGTCGGAACATCCTATCACGAAATCGCACGGTCTGACCTGGTTCCTGTTGGTTCCGGCCGGCATCATTGCCTTCGCTTTTGCGAGCAGCGCGCTGAACGTGTCGGGCAGTCAGAACTTGACTGTTTCCTCGATGGCAGAACTGGGTGAGACCGCCGAGTTGCGAACCAGCGTTTCGGCACAGTGCAAAGCGGCGATGATCGAGCTGCATGGGCAAGAAAAATGGGATGCGTCGGTTGCCAAAACCGCCGAGATCAAGGCCGCCGGCGGCGTGCAGACGCAAGAAGAGCGCATGTTGTCACCGGAACAGATCGAGCAGTTGAAGTTGCAGAAGCTGGCTGACGCGCCACCTATCGGCAGCGGGGTAATGACCGTGTTTGTGTTGTTCCTGATTATGCTGTCGGCAGCTTACGGCACGCGTCAAACCGCGAACCGCCAGCCGTTGCTGGTCGGGTTGGCCGGATGTTTGGCAGCACTGGCGGCGGATGCGCTGTTTATCGCGCCCGACGCAACGCCTGGGACGACGTTTCTGATCCTCGCCATTCCTTTTGCACTGACACTCTATGGCGCCCGCTATGCGGTCGCACTGCTGGGGCAGAACGATCTGATCCGTGTGGTTTTTCCACCGCTTGTTCTAATCGTTGCCGTGCTCGGCTCAATCCTCGGCGGAATTACCAACCCGACTCCGGCGGCAGCGCTTGGGGCAGGCGGAGCGCTTATGCTCGCGGCCTATCGTAAGCTGGACGAGCAGGGCGGTCGTTCGTCGATCATCTTGCAAGCCGCCTTTGCCATGGTCATCATGATGCTGCTGGGCGTGAATTTCGATCTGCGCACGAACACGCAGGTCGTAGGGCTCGAGCGCTGGATCGCAGCGATCACGGCACACTTGTGTTACCTATATGCCATGTTTGGCCTGTTCTATGCCTGCTGGGTGCTGTGGCGGTCCATGGTTCTGAGGCCGGTGGTGCGGGAAACCGCCAAGGTCACCTCGATGGTGTTTGCCATCCTGATTGGCTCGCAACTGCTCAACCTTGTTGTGATCTCTTTCGGCGGCGAGGAATATATCCAGCAGTTCCTGCGCTCTTTCGAGAATGAATGGGTTGTCTTCCTGCTCGTGATGCTGGTGCTGTTTGTACTCGGCTTTGTTCTCGATTTTCTGGAGATCATCTATATCGTCGTGCCGATCGTCGGTCCGGTGATTTACGGCGGAACTTTCGATCCGAAATGGGTCACCATCATGATCGCAGTCAACCTGCAAACCAGTTTCCTGACCCCGCCCTTCGGCTTTGCCCTGTTCTACCTGCGCGGCGTTGCTCCGCCGGAAGTGACAACGGCCCACATCTACCGAGGCGTGTTCCCCTTCGTGTTGATCCAGGTTCTGGGGTTGGGGCTGCTTTGGTTCTTCCCCTCGGTGGTCACCATCGTGCCGAACCTGCTGCCACACTGACTTAGAAAGATTGTGACGCGCCGAGGTTGTATCCAAGACCCCGGCGCGCGCCACATCGATACGCTGTCGCGCTTGGAACGATCGAAAATTGCAGAATGTGTCAGCCTTGCGAGGGCGTCAGAATGTCAGGCAGGCTGATGGCTGCGACCTGCTCCGGGATCGGATCGGTGCCCATAGGATGCTGGTCCGGAACGACTTTTTCCGGATCGGTGACTACCTGCCACTTACCGCGATAGAAAATCTCGAGGCCACTGAAACCGGCCTTGTAGTGCATCTTGGGGCTGTTTGGCACCCAGTACCCCAGATAGACGTAGGGCAGTCGTGCCTCTTTCGCGATACGGATGTGGTCAAGGATCAGGTAGGATCCGAGGCTGCGCTTGGACAGGTCGGTATCAAAAAACGAATAGACCAGAGACAGACCGTCATTCAATACATCGGTCAGGCAGGCCGCAACCAGGTCGCGGCTGCCCTTGTCGGTTTCCGAGGGTTGGAAATATTCGACAATCCGGCTACGGACCGTCGTTTCCTCGATCATCGCGGCAAATTCGAATACATCCATATCTGCCATGCCACCATCGGAGTGGCGCGTCTCCAGATATCGGCGGAATAGTTCGTACTGCTCTTCCGTCGCCCATGGGCTGGAAGCCTCGCAGACCAAATTCTGGTTGCGGCGCAGCGTTCTGCGCTGGCTGCGGGTCGTGCTGAAACTGTCGACGCGGATACGTGCCGACAGGCAGGCGGAGCAATCGGCGCAGGCGGGACGGTACAGCACATTCTGAGACCGTCGAAAGCCCTGCTGGGACAAGGAGTCATTCAGAAGATTGGCGTGGTCGCCTTGCAGAGCAGTGAAGAGTTTGCGCTCGATCCGCCCGTCCAGATAGGGACACGGTTGTGGAGCCGTTACATAGAACTGCGTTGCTAGTGGCAACGAATGGCGCATGGATAACCCAGATTACTGTATATTAATAAATTGTAGCGTGAAAATGGTAGCAACAGAATCCCGACCCAACAATAGGCAAGTTTAAAATTGTAACATATCGGCGGGCCGGTTGATCGCGGTTGTCCCCAGAACCATGTCGTGCAGACCTTGTCCGCGGTCATTCACAAGCATCATTATCATGCTGATTATATTAATAAAAAAGAAAATCATCAGGCCCAGAAACAGGGAGACATGCAATATGGCCTGCGCCCGGTCCAGCTTGTCGCCGTTCCCGTTTCGCAGTTCGATCCCGACAACCATCATTCCCAAAGTGGCCGAATAACGGTCGACCATAAAAGCCCGATAGACAAAATTGACCACCAGAAGACCGAACAACATCAAGAAGATGAAGGCTCCGAAAGTGCCGATTACCAGCGCCGCCCAGAGTCCAAAAATGATTACCGTGTCTATGATCCATGCGATCAACCGCTTGAACGGGACACCGGAATAGAATTGTGCGTCCAGCACGGGGTCGGGCAGTCCGCCCAGATCGTTGTTCATCGGGATACTCCAAAAGATACTCCGCCCCCTTTTATGGGGGCGGAGCGGGAAGGCTGCAAGGGACGACTGTCAGGCGCTTGCGTTGCCTTTGTTGTTATTCCGGTCTTCCATAAATCGGTCGAACTCGGTCTTGTCCTTGGCGTCGCGCAGGCGTTGCAGGAAAGACTTGAAAGCGGACTGCTCATCCTCCAACCGCTTGATCGTATCGTCGCGGTAGGCGTCGAAGGCGGTGTTGCCGCTGGACTGGAAGCCACGGCGGTGCATGGATTTGCAGGCGAAAAACGAACGGGACATACGGTTGCTCCATAACATGTAAAACAGGATTGCGAGGCCCAAGGGCCAGAAAAAGATGAATCCGAGGATCATGGCGACTAACCAAGCACCTTTTCCGCGCTCATCGAGCCAGCGCTCTACCGAGCGGAGCCAGGAAGCGGGGGAAGACATGGGCATTTTCCTTTCTGTTGGTTTCCTTCGTGACTAATGTAAATGTTAATCACATTAACATAAATAATTAGGTGGGGTCGTGTTTCAAGGGGCAGGGTGCAAAAATTATTTGTCTTCGGGGAGTATGCCCAAACCGCGAAGGTAAATTCCCAGGCCGCTTTCCAACAGATCCTCGGGCGAAAACGGCGACCGCGCGCCGGGCTCGCCACGCGCGAACAACTCGACAACGCCGTGGGCGAGCGCCCAGACGTGCTGGCTGACCATCGAGGCCGGTGGCCGCTTGCCGCTGGGCAGGTGCTTGGTCAGGTCTTCGGCGGACTGGATCAGCACGTTCATGGCGCGGTTGGCGACCGCAGCCAATTCCGGATTGGCATTGATGGAAACGCCGCTCTCGAACATTGCAATATAGTGGCCGGGATACTTGCGGGCGAAGGCCAGATAAGCGCGGCCGACGGATTCGAACGCGGAAAGGGTCGATCCATTGCCCTTGGCGCGCGCGAATTCCAGCAGGTCGGCAAAAATCTCGAAACCCTGACGCGCAACCTCGGCAATCAGGTCCTCGCGCCCCTTGAAGTGACGATACGGCGCCGCGGCGGAAACGCCTGCCAATTTTGCGGCTTCTGAAAGGGTAAAGCCTGAAGGGCCTTTTTCCTCGATCAGTTTGATCGTGGCCTCGACCAGCGCCTGCTTCAGGTTGCCGTGGTGATAGCCTTTCCTAACCATCCATCAGGTCCGGTCCGCCAGCGATTTTCGGGTCAGGCGGGCAGGCGATATCGGCCTCTTTGGTCGGATAGTCCAGCTTGCCCAGCACTGTGCAGATTGCGGCAAGCCGCGCTCGTTTTTTGTCGTCCGACCGGATCACGTGCCATGGCGCATGGCTGCTTTGGCTGCGTTTGAAGGTTTCGCGGATCGCGTCGGTGTAGGCGTCCCACTTGTACAGTCCCTTGACGTCGATCGAGGAGAGTTTCCATTGTTTCAGCCGATCGGATTCACGCGACAGAAAGCGCCGCAACTGCTCGGCTCGCCCGATGTTCAGCCACAGTTTGACCAGAATGATGCCGTCGTCTGTCAGCATGCGCTCGAAATCGTTGACCTGATCGAAAAATGACCGACGCTGTTCCGGCGTGCAGAAGCCGAACACGTGCTCGACCACTCCACGGTTGTACCACGACCGGTCAAACAGAACGATCTGTCCGGCAGAGGGCATATTTTCGACATAGCGCTGGAAATACCACTGGCTGGACTCCTCTTCGGTCGGTTTTGGCAGAGCGACCACCTTGGCGGTACGGGGGTTCAGGAACTCGCGGAAGCGCTTAATAGTGCCGCCCTTGCCGGCTGCATCGCGACCTTCGAACACCACGACCACCCGCGCGCCGGTTTCCTGCGCCCATGACTGCACCTTGACCAGTTCAATCTGGAGTTCGTGCAAATCCTCGTCATACGGCTTGCGCTTCATCTTTTCCTCGTAAGGAAAGGAATTGTCCAGAATATCGTTGTGATCGCCCGACCGGATAGCTTCGCGCAATTCTTCGGGCGCGTCCTGCTCGTAAAACTTTGAAATTGCGCCGCCGAAGGGTTTCGGGAATGTTTTCTTTGCCATCTGGTCCTCGCTCACTTCACGGCACTATGCGCATCGAATCCGGAATGCGCAAGTTAGCGTGTCTGCGCCCGCAGCCGTTCGGTTGCTGCCAGAATCTCGTTCTGGGCCAGTTGCAGCGTTCCGTGTCCCATGCCCTGAATCTCGGTGTAGCGGGCGTATTCGTAACGTTTTGCGAAAGGGGCGGAATGAATGTGGGCAAAGGTAGACTTGTCCGATGTTCCGTGAATTGCCTCTATCGGAATTTTCAATTCGCCATAGCGTTTTTGCAGTTCGATCACGTGCCGCTTCAGGTTTGTCACCTGCCGCCCGTTGGCCCGCATCGTCGCGGGCCGCACGGCAAGTTCCATGCCGATATAGTCCAGATATCCTTCGGGCGGAGACTGCGGTTCGAACACCGATGTAAACTCCCGCCGCAACCGTCCTTCCGTCGCCAGCGCCGCCAGCGGACGAAATATTGTGCCCAGAACGACTCCGCCTCCGAGGTGGTACATTGTGGACACGCCACCTGGCCATTCGTTGATCACGGCGGACACCAGCACTAGTCCGTCGACCATATCTGGATGTTCCAGCGCCCATGCCAGTGCCACGATACCACCCAGCGAATAACCCATGATCAACGCCTTGGTCACCCCCAGTTTTTGCGCAGCAGCATGCAGCAGGTCTGCTTGCTCGGACGGGCTTTCGCCTATGTCATGCAGGGTGTCGGTATAGCCGTGGCCGGGACGGTCAAAGGCTATCACGGTGTGAGTCTTTGCCAGCCTGTCCATCAGGCTGAATGTGTAGTCGCGGACAGTTCCGCCCGCGCCGTGCAGCAAGATCAATACCGGACCGGAGCCTTGCCGGACGAAATGCACGCGGGTCTTGCCGACGCTGACGAACTCGCCCTGTGGCGGATATTTTTCCTCGGCCCTTATTGCGGCCCGCCGAGCGGCGAAGTTGACAGCACCGGCGGCGACGACCGCACTTGCCGCCAGCATCACTGACCGGCTGACCATGTCAGGTTCCGATCTCGTCGAGATTGTAATGGGTGGTCTGGTAAATCTGGTTGATCCAGTTGCCATAGAGAAGGTGCCCATGGCTGCGCCAACGGTTCTGCGGCGGCTTCGACGGGTCGTCGTTCGGATAATAGTTCATCGGCACGTTGATCGGCACGCCATTTTGCACGTCGCGGTCATACTCTTCCTTCAGCGTACCGCTGTCATATTCCAGATGGTTGAAGATATAGAGCGCGCGATGCGCCGGATCCTCGATCAGACAGGGGCCGGAGTCGTCGGAGTCGA
>JAHEFH010000105.1 GCA_024640245.1 Paracoccaceae bacterium
AAAAAACTTGGTGATCGCTGCCGTCAATGTCGTCTTGCCGTGGTCAACGTGGCCAATCGTGCCAATGTTGATATGCGGTTTCGTACGATCAAACTTTGCTTTTGCCATAACGTAGGCCTCCTTGGTATTGCGTGTGTCGTTACACCCGGGATATTTAGCGCCGCGCCTACTTGGATTTAAGGTCCAGATCAAGAAAAATTTGCGGGTTCGCGGCAATGAAAGCCAATTTCCGGCAACGTTGTTGCGTCTTTCGCGAAACAGGCGGCCAGACCGACGGGCCGGGGCTTGTTTTTTGCAGAAATGTGTTAGTTTCTAGTGGTAGCCCGTCCCGAAACGCCAACCCCCGAACCGCCGACGGAGGCGTAACATCCGATGACCGCGACACCAGATTTAACGGAACAGCACCGCTATCCGCCGAAAGTGCCTCTTGTAACAGAAGTGTGGGGTGTCTTCCGCTCGCTGATCGCGGCGCGGCGCAACCTGCTCGAGATCATTCCCGAGATCGCCACAAGGCAGCCGATCGTCTCCGGCAAGACCGGCACGGTGCGCTGGCACATGGTCATGGACCCCGACAGCCTGCGCCGCATGCTGAAGGACCGGGTCGACGACTATCCGAAATCCGACGTCACCAAGAACCTGCTGCGCCCGGCCATCGGCGACAGCCTGTTCATCGCCGAGGGCGCCCACTGGCGCTGGCAACGGCGGGCCGCGGCGCCGGTGTTCTCGCACCGCAATATCGCTTCGCTGGTACCAATCATGTCGGCTGCAGCGGATGCTACCTGCGCGCGGCTTGCCGCCTGCCCCGGGCGGGCCGACATGTATCAGGAGATGGTAAGCGCCACCTTCGACGTGATCAGTAACGTCACCTTTTCCGGCTCGGACGCGATGGACAGCAACGCGGTCCACAAGGCGATTGATGCCTATATCGCGCAGATCGGGCGTGTATCGCTGATGGATGTGGTCGGCATCCCGACCTGGGTGCCGCGCCCTTCGCGGATGTTCCGTCCCAACACGCTGAAAGACATGAAAGCTGTCGCCGACCGCGCCATCCGCCAGCGAGAGGCCGCGGGACCCAAATCCGTCCCCGACCTGCTCGACCTTCTGCTGGCGGGCGAGGATCCCGAAACAAAAAAGCGGATGAACACGGACGAGTTGCGCGACAACTTGCTGACCTTTATCGTCGCGGGGCACGAAACGACGGCGCTGACGCTCAGCTGGGCGCTCTACCTCTGTGCCTTCGACGAACCGGTACAGGACAAACTGCGCGCCGAGGCGCAATCCGTGTTGCAGGGCCGCACCGCAACGGCGGAGGATTGCCCCCGCCTGCCCTATACCGAACAGGTGATCAAAGAGACCCTGCGCCTCTATCCTCCGGCGGCCATCGTATCGCGCACGGCACAGGCCCATGACACGCTGTCGGGCCGCGAAATCCGGCCCGGCGATACCGTAATGATGCCGTTCTATGCGCTGCACCGGAACCACGCGCTCTGGCCTGATCCCGACCGCTTCGATCCGGAACGCTTTGCCAAAGGCGCTAAATACGACAGGTTTTCCTATCTGCCGTTCGGCGACGGCCCGCGCGTCTGCATCGGCGCCAGCTTCGCCATGACCGAGGCGACGGTCATCCTGTCCACTCTGATCTCGAAATTCCGTTTCAAGCGCGTTCCGGGCAAAGACCCCAAGCCGGTAATGCTGCTCACGCTCCGCCCGGACGGCGGCGTGCACCTGAAAGTCGAACCGGTCTAGCCGTCTTCCGGCCCGCAGATGCCGCGCAGCGCCTGCCATTCGGCGTCGCTCAGGACCGGTGTGAAATCGCCGCTTGCCGTGACATCGGCCTCTTTCGCCCGTTCCGCGCGACCGGCCAGATCGGGGTGGCTGACCAGATGCGACAGTATCCCGTCCACGTCGCCGTATTTTTCACGGACGAGCCGGAAAAACTCGCCGAGCGCCGCCGAGGGCAGACCGGTTGCCGCCAGAACCTCGTGCGCGAACGTGTCGGCATCCTCTTCCGCGCCCTGCTGGTAATTCGCCGAGACCAGCTGCTCGCTGACCAGAAGGATCGCGGTACCGCCGGTAAAGTCACCCAGCAACATGCCCATGATGCCCGCCGATCCGGCCGCGCGCAGCATCAGGCGGGTCGGATCGCGGTTTACGACATGGCCGATCTCGTGCGCCAGGACGCCGGCAACCATTTCGGGCCTTGTGGCATTGCCGATCAGCCCGCGAAACAGCACCACCTGTCCTCCCGGGACCGCAAAAGCGTTGATCATGTCCACGTCCAGAACGCGGACGTCCAATTCGTAGGGGCTGTCGACCTCCGCCTCCAGCCGCGCCACCATCTTTTCCAGCGCGGCATCGCCCGCCGGGCTGGAGCAGGTCAGGTCACCGGCCTGCTCGGCGCCGAAAAAACCTTCCATTTGCGTTACGACAGTGCGACCGAGCGCCGCCTCCTGCTCCACGGGGATCAGAACCGCCAACCTGTCGGCCAGCGCCGGAATGATCACGAATACGATCAGCAAAACCGAGGCCACTGCGCCGATGCCCCAGAAGGCCAGCTTGCGGTAGGTCCTTGACGGGACATCGCTCCGCGTCAGGTTCGGGCATACGGCGCGCATCTCCGCCACTGTGTCGGGTTTGTGAATGGTCAGGCGGGCTTCGCCTTCCTTCGGACATCCAAACATGGCGCCTTGACGCAGCGCCTGATCGCGATGCTCACGGATATCGTCCAGCGGCCAATAGTGCTCTGGCCCGAGCCCAGCGCCCGAGATCTGCAACAGGCGCTCGTCGTCCGACACCGCCAGCGAGACCACGTGGCTGACCGGGGTTTGCCCGTCATAAAAGGTCGCGGGCGCGTGGGTTGTTTCGGTATCCGTTTTGGTCACATCGCCCCCCTATATCCCTGCCCCGACATCCAGCGCGTCGGCAAATCCTTCGGCCTCGACCATCTCGTCGCGGTCGCGCTGGGTGATGTTGCGCAACCCCGAGGTATTCAGGATTCTCGTTTCCATGGCATAATGCGCCAGCAGCGGCTGGCGGATGAAGACCAGCGCCAGCGCCGAGAAAAGCACGATGAACACAAGGTAGAACAGCGCGATTCCCGCAAGGGTGATAAAGCCGGTGGCCTGATCAAGCGGCAGTTCGCCAGAGAGCATCGCCTCGAAATCCAGCGGAACCGCCCCGCCCGGCATGGCCGCCAAGACCCCGCCGGCGACTGCCATCAGCAGGGTCGCGATGATACTGGCAATCATGCTGGCGGCGATGCTGCCCATCAGGTACAGCCCGATCACCTTGCCGGTCCGCGGCATCGAGGAAAACCGGATCACGCCGTTCAGCGTCTTGAGTCCGGTCAGAATGCGGAAAGAATGCACGACATAATAGACGATGCCGACGGGTAACCAGACCGCCCCGAGAGCCAGAACCACAAAAGCCCAAACGGGAGGCTCCGGCCGCAAGGTCAAGATCACAATCGGCAACAGTATCAGCAACAGACCGATCACCACGTGCTTTGCCGCCGGATAAAGCACCCACCAGCGTCCGCCCTGTTCAAAGCGTCCGGTCCCGAACCAGGTCCGGTCCACCTTGTATTTCTCCAGCAGGTACAACTGCCGAGGCAGCAGCAGGCCGAGCGTCACCAGCGTTATCAAGCTGTACCACATGCCTCGCCAGACATAACCCAGCGCCGCTTTCTCCACGCCAAAGCGCAAGCCGCGCCAGCGGGTGCGCGACAGGATATAGCGACGCCCGCGGTACTGCGCGTAAAAGATCAGCGGCAAGACCGCCACCAGCGTGATATATTGCCCCGCAATCTGCGCCAGCGCCTGAGCCTGTGTCTCGGCTTCGGACAGCATCGACAGGCCGGCGAAGAACAGGCCCAACTGAACCAGCCCCAGATAGAACGCCAGAAAAGCGACCGCGATCAGGAAGCCGAGGAATTTCTCCAGCCCCGTTCCGGAATATTCCAGCGCATCCCCGCCCGGCGCCAGTGCCGACCAGAAATAGCGCCGGATACGGGCCCGAGCCCAGAAACGATAGATACCGAGTGTGATGATGGTCAGAAAGGTCGTCTTCAAGCCCAGCTTGAGCAACGGTGTCGGCGAGCCCCGGTAATCAACTGCCATGGTATCGCCGGATACATCGGACATCAGGACCCCCAAAGAATGCATATTGACCGAAAGCCCGAGGGACGGGTTGTCAGCACATTACCCGAAGCGGTTGTCTCTTGGGAAGCCCCTCGGCGCCATGCGACCCGCGCTGGCCCTTTTGCCAATCCATTCGTCCAGATCGGCTTCGGTACGGGTCCGGCCGGCAGGGTCCAGCCACGACAGCCCCTCGGCCAGCGTGAAGGTGCGGGCATCCGACAAGCCGCCATCCTTGTACTTTTGCAGGCGCACACCCTTTCCGCGGGTCATTTCCGGCAACTCGTCCAGCGGGAAGACCAGAACCTTGCGGTTTTCCCCAACGCAGGCGACGTGATCGCCGTCCACAGGGCGGCAGACCTGCGCCTTGACGCCCGGCTTGACGTTGAGCACCTGCTTGCCGGTCCGGGTCTGGGCCAGCACTTCTTCTTCGGGCACGACGAACCCGTCGCCGGCAGAAGACGCCAGCAACAGCTTTCGGCCCGGTTTGTGGATGAACAGATCGACCATCTCGGTCTCGTTCGGCAGGTCGACCATCAAGCGCACAGGCTCGCCCATGCCGCGGCCGCCGGGCAGGGTGGAAGAGGCCAGCGTATAGAACCGCCCGTTGCTGCCCAGCAGCAGCAGCTTGTCGGTCGTCTCGGCATGGAAAATAAAACGGCCTTCGTCGCCATCCTTGAACTTGAGTTCCTGGCTCAGATCCAGGTGTCCCTTCATCGCGCGGATCCAGCCCATCGCGGAACAGACCACGGTGATCGGCTCGCGCTCGATCATGGCTTCCAGCGGAACTTCCTCGATATCCGGCGCATCGGCCAGTTCGGTGCGCCGCGCGCCGCCTTCGCTGTCCTTGCCGAATTTCTTGCGGGTCTCGCGCAGCTGGTCGGCAATCGTTTGCCATTGCAGCCCTTCGTCGGCCAGCAAGTCTTCCAGACCGGCGCGTTCGATATACAACTCGTCGCGCTCCTTGCGCAGCTCCATCTCTTCGAGCTTGCGCAGGGACCGCAGGCGCATGTTCAGGATTGCCTCGGCCTGCACGTCGGTCAGGTCGAACTCTTCCATCAGCATCGGTTTCGGCTCGTCCTCATAGCGGATGATCGCAATGACGCGGTCGAGGTTCAGGAAGGCGACGATATAGCCTTCGAGGATTTCCAGACGCCGGTCGATCTTGTCCAGACGGAATTTCGAGCGCCGCAGCAGCACCTCGCGCCGGTGATCCAGAAACGCGCGCAGGACTTCCTTCATCGAACAGACCTTGGGCGTGCGCCCGTCGATCAGCACGTTCATGTTCAGCGAGAAACGGATTTCCAGATCGGACTGCCGGAACATGGTTTCCATCAATATCTGAGGATCGACGGTTTTCGCGCGCGGCTCCAGGATCAGGCGCACGTCCTCGGCGCTTTCGTCCCGCACATCGGCGAGAATCGGTATTTTTTTACTCTGGACCAGATCGGCAATCTTCTCGATCAGCTTGGATTTCTGGACCTGATAGGGAATTTCGGTAATCACGATCTGCCATTGCCCGCGCGGCAATTCCTCGACCTCCCAGCGCGCCCGCAGGCGGAACGAGCCGCGGCCCGTGCGATAGGCCTCGAGCATGTTCTCGCGTGGTTCGACCAAAATCCCGCCCGTCGGGAAATCCGGTCCGGGGACATAATCCATCAGGGTCTCGTCGCGGGCATTCGGCGACTTGATCAGGTGGATCGCCGCATTGCACAACTCGCCGATATTATGCGGCGGAATGTTCGTGGCCATACCGACTGCGATGCCGGACGAGCCGTTTGCCAGCAGGTTCGGGAAGGTCGCGGGCAGCACCACAGGTTCCGTCAGCGAGCCGTCGTAGTTTTCGCGGAAATCGACCGCATTTTCCGACAGGCCCTCCATCAGTGCCTCGGCGGCCGCCGTCATCCGCGCCTCGGTGTAACGTGCGGCAGCGGGGTTGTCGCCGTCGATATTACCGAAGTTGCCCTGCCCGTCGACCAGCGGATAGCGGACGTTGAAATCCTGCGCCAGACGTGCCAGCGCGTCATAGATCGCCTGATCGCCATGCGGGTGATAGTTACCCATCACGTCGCCCGAGATTTTCGACGATTTCCGGAACCTTCCCGCCGAATCGAGCTTCAACTCGCGCATGGCATAGAGGATGCGCCGGTGAACCGGCTTCAACCCGTCACGGGCGTCCGGCAACGCGCGGTGCATGATCGTGGACAGCGCATAGGTCAGATAACGCTCGCCGATCGCACGGCGCAGCGGTTCGGACAGGGTCATCCCGCCAGAGGATTCTTCGGACATGTCGGGGTCATCAGTCAAATCAGCCATAGATGTTGTGATACTCGCCCGTTTTCGACGGGTCCAGCCTCTGTTTTGCCTTGATCGCAGAAATATCGCCCGCTAGGCAGTCAGCAAGCCGATCAAGCAGCCGGAAAGCCGTCCCCCATGTCTCAAAACACTCCACGCAAATCCATTCTGATCACGGGTTGCTCCTCCGGCATCGGATATGACGCGGCGCATACACTTCAAAAGCGCGGCTGGCGGGTATTCGCGACCTGCCGCAGGGAAAGCGATTGCGAACGCCTGCGCGGTGAGGGGTTGGAAAGCTTCCGTCTGGATTACGAGGACGAGGCCTCGATCAAGTCCGCGGTCGCCGAAACACTCGGCCGAACCGGCGGCACGCTGGATGCGCTATTCAACAATGGCGCCTATGCAATCCCCGCCCTGACACAGGATTACCCGCGTGACGCCCTGCGCGCGATCTTCGAGGCCAACCTTTTCGGCTATTTCGACCTGACAAACCGGCTTCTGCCGGTGATGTTCGATCAGGGCCACGGGCGCATCGTCAACTGTTCCTCTGTGCTCGGCCTGACCGCGATGCGCGGGCGCGGCGCCTATAACGGCACCAAATTCGCGCTCGAAGGCCTGACCGACACGCTGCGCATGGAATTGCGCGACCAGCCGATCCACATTTCCCTGATCGAGCCCGGCCCGATCACCACGGATATCCGCAAGAAGGCGCAGCCGAATTTCGAGAAATGGATTGACTGGAAAAACTCGCGCGGTCGAGCTTTCTACGAAAAGTCGCTGATGCCGAGGCTCTATGCCGAGGCGGGCAAACCCGACTTAGGAGAGCTGCCGCCCTCCGCA
Organism: Paracoccaceae bacterium; assembly: GCA_024640245.1. Lineage (GTDB taxonomy): Bacteria > Pseudomonadota > Alphaproteobacteria > Rhodobacterales > Rhodobacteraceae > Amylibacter. Next base: position 7,275 of record JAHEFH010000105.1, read on the forward strand.
GTGACCAAAAAACTGATCCATGCGCTCGAATCGGGCCGTCCGCGCCCGCGCTATTACGTCACCACATGGACCTATGCCGCCGGGATGCTGAAGCGTTTCTTGTCGACCCGTGCGCTCGACTGGCTGTTTTCGCGCGCCTAGATTTTTCCCTTTTCCCGACCGGCATCCATGCTAGGTCTAGCGAAACGAAAGGTGATTCAACATGACAGGCCTCTACTATCTGATCGTCGTCGCGGTTCTCGCCGTGGTGGTGGTGCTGATGATCGGTCTCGGCTCTTTCACCAAGGGAGGCGAGTTCAACCGGAAATACTCCAACAAGCTCATGAGGCTGAGGATCATCGGTCAGGCCATCGCGATTGTCCTCATCCTGATCTTCGTCGCCCTGCGGCAGTCTGGAGGCTGAGCCATGGTGACGCTGAACAAGATATATACCCGCACCGGTGACGCAGGCGACACGGCGCTGGGCAACGGCGCACGGGTGGCGAAATATTCGGCCCGCGTGACCGCCTATGGCACGGTGGACGAGTCTAACGCCACGGTCGGACTGGCGCGCCAGCACGCATCCGGCGATATGGACACCGCACTCGCCCGCATCCAGAACGACCTGTTTGACCTTGGCGCCGATCTTTGCCGCCCCGAGATGGAGAAAGACGCCACCGCCGAATATCCCCCTCTGCGCATGACCGCCGCGCAGGTTGACCGGCTGGAGGCGGAAATCGATGCCATGAACAAGAACATCGCACCGCTCAAGAGCTTCGTGCTGCCGGGCGGCTCTGCCCTGTCAGCGCACCTGCACCTGTGCCGGACCGTCACCCGCCGCGCGGAGCGCCTGACCGTCGAACTGTCGCAATCCGAGGGCGTGAACCCGGAGGCCGTCAAATACCTCAACCGGCTGTCAGACTGGTTCTTCGTCGCCGGCCGCGCAGCCAACGACAATGGCGCCGACGATGTGCTCTGGGTGCCCGGCGCCAACCGCTAGCACACGCGAATACCGGCCATTTTCGGCAAATGCGACGATAACCGCCCTCAGCCTGTCGATTTTACGCTTTCACATCGCGCCCGCATTTCGTATTTCCTGACAGGAATTCGTCCCAAGCCCACCGGCTTGTGGCCAAAATCGAGGAGCAAGCGAAATGAAGGTACTGGTCCCCGTCAAGCGCGTGATCGACTATAACGTCAAGGTGCGCGTGAAGGCAGACGGTTCGGGCGTCGATCTGGCGAATGTCAAGATGTCGATGAACCCGTTCGACGAGATTGCGGTGGAGCAGGCGATCCGCCTGAAGGAAGCCGGCAAGGCCGAGGAAATCGTCGCTGTGTCGATCGGCGTCAAGCAGAACCAGGAAACGCTTAGAACAGCGCTGGCGATGGGCGCGGACCGCGCCATCCTGATCGTTGCCGCCGAAGACGTGCACAACGATATCGAGCCACTGGCCGTGGCCAAGCTGCTGAAAGCCGTGGTCGACGAGGAACAGCCCGGTCTGGTGCTCTGCGGCAAGCAGGCGATCGACAATGACATGAACGCGACCGGGCAGATGCTCGGCGCCTTGCTCGGCTGGTCGCAGGCGACCTTTGCGTCCGAAGTTGACATCGATGGCGACAGCGCCGTCGTCACACGTGAGGTCGACGGCGGCTTGCAGACGATCAAGGTGACGATGCCCACGGTGATCACCGTCGACCTGCGCCTGAACGAGCCGCGCTACGCCTCGCTGCCAAACATCATGAAGGCCAAGAAAAAGCAGCTCGACGAGAAAACACCGGCTGATTACGGCGTTGACGTGACGCCGCGCCTGACGGTTCAAGAAACCGCCGAGCCGGCGACGCGCGCCGCCGGTGTAAAAGTGGCCGACGTGGCCGAACTGATTGCGAAACTCAAAGACGAAGCGGGGGTCCTCTGATGGCTGTTCTTCTGATTGCCGATGTCACCAACGGACAACTGTCCACGGACGCCGTGGCCAAGGCGCTGACCGCCGTTGCGGGTCTGGGTGAGGTGCATGTTCTGGTCGCGGGCCAGGGCGGCGATGCCGCTGCGGCCGAAGCGGCGACTCTGACCGGCGTGGCAAAGGTTCTGTTCGCCGGCGACCATGGTTTTTGCCACACGCTGGCCGAACCGGTGGCCGATCTGGTCGTCAGCCTTGCGGGCGGCTATTCGCATATTGCAGCACCCTCGACGAGCGACGCCAAGAACGTGCTGCCCCGCGTTGCGGCGCTGCTGGACGTGATGGTGATCTCGGATGTGACCGCCGTGATCGACGCCGAGACCTTCGAGCGTCCGATCTATGCAGGCAACGCCATCCAGACGGTGAAATCCGGTGATCGGGTCAAAGTCATGACCATCCGGACCGCGGGCTTCGACGCCGCCGCAGCCGGCGGCTCTGCTCCGGTCGAGGCGCTGGACACCGCCGCCAGCGGCGGACTTTCGACCTGGGTCGAGGACAAGAGCGCCAAAAGCGACCGCCCCGAACTGACAAGCGCAGGCATCGTCGTCTCCGGCGGGCGCGGCGTCGGCTCAGAAGCGGACTTCGAACTCATTAAAAAACTCGCCGACAAGCTGGGCGCTGCCGTCGGGGCATCGCGTGCCGCTGTCGACTCGGGCTTTGCGCCGAACGACTGGCAGGTCGGACAGACCGGCAAGGTCGTTGCGCCGGAGCTCTACATCGCCATAGGCATCTCGGGCGCAATCCAGCACCTTGCAGGCATGAAGGACTCCAAGGTCATTGTTGCCATCAACAAGGACGAGGAAGCGCCGATTTTTCAGGTTGCCGACTACGGTCTGGTCGCGGACCTGTTCGATGCCGTGCCAAAGCTTACCGACGCGCTGTAAAGCCCACACGCAAGACTTATGACGAAGGCCCGCAATGCGGGCCTTTTTCTTTTCAGATGCCGGTGACGGGACCGATCCGCTGTGTGGACAAGATGGGCACCCGAATATACCTGGCGGACCCGGCCTCTTTAATTGACACACAGGCCGGATCGCCAATAGTTAGCCAAATATCTAAGTATGATTCTGCACTCGACCTGCACTTCACTGCCCTTAGCGACCCGACGCGCCGGAAACTTCTGGCGCAGTTGGCGCGCGAACCGGCAAGCGTCGGAGATCTGGCGGCAGCGCATGACATGGCCCTGCCCTCCTTTCTCGGACACCTGAAAAACTGGAAGCGGGCAGGTCGATCACATCGACGAAAGAGGGGCGGGTACGCATCTGCGACCTGTCGCCGAATGCCTTCATGCCGACACAAAACTGGCTCGGCGAACAATGGGCCATCTGGGTGGGGCGACTAGACCGCCTGGACGACTATATTTCGAACCTGATGAAAGAACAAAAAGATGGAACTCGACCCGAAGACTGACCTGAGTTTTACCCGCACGCTCGACGCGCCGCGGGCGCTGGTCTGGGAGTGCTGGAGCACACCCGAACACATACGGCA
>JAHEFH010000106.1 GCA_024640245.1 Paracoccaceae bacterium
GAGTGGTGGAACCGGCTGTTTGACCGGATCATCCTGATCGCGGTCGCCGTTTTTCTTTTCACGCCCCTGATCTCGATTCTGATCAAGGGAATTCCTCCGCTGCTGCGCCTGCCGGACCAGGTCTGGCCCGCCGCGATGAACTCGGTGTCCGTCGCGCTCGGATCAGCGGCTCTGGCTATCGTGCTGGCGCTGTCACTGTCATTTCTGATTGTTCGGATGTCCGGTCGCCGCCGCCGCACGTCACAGGCAATCGAGGCGATGGGTTTCCTGACGCTGGCGGCTTCGCCTTTCGTGATCGGGACAGGGCTGTTCATCCTGATCAACCCGTTTGCCGATCCTTTCGCGCTGGCCCTGCCGGTCACGGCGCTGATCAACGCCGCGATGAGCCTGCCCTTCGCCCTACGTATCATCCTGCCTGCGCTGGTCCGCGCAGAGGACAACTACGGACGGCTTGCGGACAGTATCGGAATGCGCCGGTTCAGCCGGTTCCGTCTGGCTATCTGGCCGCGCATCCAGCGGCAGGTAGGATTTGCCGCGGGCCTGTCCGCCGCCTTGTCGATGGGCGATCTGGGCGTGATCGCGCTGTTCGCGCCGCCGGATATTTCGACCTTGCCGCTGACCATGTATCGGCTTATGGCGGCCTATCAGCTGGAGGCCGCGGGCGGTGTCGCCCTTTTGCTCGTCTCGCTGAGTCTGTTCCTTTTCTGGCTGTTCGATCGGGGAGGCCGCCTTGAGCATCACATTAGATAGTCTTGTCCTGCGGCAGGGAAATTTCCGCCTGACTGCGGATTTCGTTATCGAGGAGGGTCACAAGATCGCCCTTCTCGGCCCGTCCGGGGGCGGCAAGAGCACATTGCTGTCGGCTATCGCCGGATTCATCAAAGAGGATCAGGGGCGCATCTACTACAACAACAAGGACATAACCAACCTGCCGCCGGCCGACCGTCCGATCACCCTGCTGTTTCAGGATCACAACCTGTTTCCGCACCTGTCGGTGGAGAAGAACATCGAACTTGGGATCAGGCCGAACCTGAAGCTGACGGTCGAGGAAAAATCCAGGGTCAAGGACGCGCTCGCCCGCGTCGGCCTCAAGGATCACGGCAAGAAGATGCCGTCTGAGCTGTCCGGCGGCCAGCAGCAGCGGGTGGCGCTGGCCCGTGCCCTGCTTCGGGACAAGCCCGTCCTGTGCCTCGACGAGCCATTTGCGGCGCTTGGACCCGCGCTCAAGCACGAGATGCTTGATCTGGTTGCGGAGATCGTCGACAGCACCAACACGACTTTGTTGATGGTGACACACGATCCCGACGACGCAAAATACATCTCTGACCAGACGGTACTGATCGCCGACGGCGTGGCCCGTGCGCCGGTCGAGACCGAAGTGCTGTTTGCCGATCCGCCGGAGGCGCTGCGCCGCTATCTGGGCATAAAAAAAGGCGCGTGAATCGCGCCTTTTTCAAATCTTTTTACCAGTCTCAGGTCTCTTTGCGCTTCACCGGCGCCCACAGCTGTTTGTTGCTGAGGTAGAGAAGAATCGTCAGCAGACCGAGGAAACCCACACCGAGAAATCCGAGTTGCTTGCGCGCCATCATCTTAGGCTCTGCCGCCCACATCAGGAAGGCAGAAACATCCTGCGCCATGTGGTGCACGTCGTTGCCGTGGCCATCGGCATAATCAATCTGCCCGTCCGCCATTGGAGGCGGCATCGAAATCCAGCCGCCGGGGAAGGCGGTGTTTTCGTACAGAGTGGATCCTGCCTGCTCCATTTCCTTGCCGGTATAGCCGCTCAGGATCGACGCGATGTACTCCGGTCCGCCCATGCCCTTGGTGATCTGGAATATCCCCAGACCGGCAGGACCGTGGAAACCGGCGCGGGCCTTGGCCATCAGCGACAGATCAGGCGCACCTTCCAGTGCGGACTTCGGGAACTTGTCCGACGGAATGGCGGCACGCGTGTCGTCCAATTCGGGGTCAAAGACCTCGAATTGCGCGGCATAGGCTTTCACCTCTTCCGGACCGTATGCAGGACCACCCGCGTCACCCAAGTTCCGGAACGCTACATATTGCAAGCCATGGCAGGCGGCGCAAACCTCGGTGTATACCTGCAAACCGCGCTGCAGCTGGAACTGGTCGAACTTGCCGAAGGGACCCTCGAAAGAGAAATCGAAATCCTCGATGTGGCTTTTTCCGCCAGCCGCGTATGCAGCTGTTCCACCAACGGCCAGACCAAATGCGGCGAGAATTGAAAAAACTGTGCTTTTCATTTTTTTCTTCCTTCTGACCCGATTATTCAGCAGGGCTGGTTTTTGGTGGATAATGCGCATCGAAATCGGCCTCGATGGTTTCGGGAACCGGAAGAGCTTTCTCTTTCCAACCCAGAACCGGCAGGATGACCAGGAAATATGCGAACCAGTAGATCGCGCCAATCAGAGAGATGGTCGGAACCAGACCCTCGGCCGGCTGTGCACCGCACCACATCAGAACCATGAAATCAAGGCCCAGCAGCCAGAACCACCACTTGAACTGTGGTCGATAGCGACCGGAGCGCACTGGTGACGTATCCGTCCACGGAGCCAGCATCATCACGGCGATTGAACCGAACATCATCAGAACGCCCAGAAACTTCGCGTCGAGGAACAGCACGTCAAAAGTGATGGCGCGCAGGATGGCGTAGAACGGCAGATAGTACCATTCGGGCACGATATGCGCCGGTGTCGCCAGCGGGTTCGCCTCGATATAGTTGTCAGGATGACCCAGGTAGTTTGGCATGAAACCGATGACAGCCATGAAGACCACAAGGATCAGCATCAACGCGAAGGCATCCTTGACCACGTAGAAGGGCCAGAACGAAACTGTATCCTTGTCTGCCTCTGCTTTCGACTTGCGGCGCACTTCGACACCGGTCGGGTTGTTGTTCCCGGTAGTGTGGAAAGCCCAGATATGGACAGCTACCAGACCGACAATCACGAACGGCAGCAGATAGTGCAAGCTGAAGAACCGGTTCAGCGTAGCGTTATCAACGGCAGGCCCGCCCAACAGCCATTCCTGGATGATCGGGCCGATACCAGGGATCGCGCCGAACAGGCCGGTGATCACGGTGGCACCCCAGAATGACATCTGGCCCCAAGGCAGAACGTAGCCGAGGAAACCGGTCGCCATCATCGCCAGATAGATGAGCATGCCGACGATCCATGTCACCTCACGTGGTGACTTGTAGGAACCGTAGTAGAGACCGCGGAAAATATGGGCATATACCGCGATAAAGAACAGCGAAGCGCCGTTGGCGTGCATATAACGCAGGGCCCAACCGCCATTCACATCGCGCATGATATGCTCGACGCTGGCGAAGGCCAAGTCCACGTTCGGAGTGTAGTGCATGGCAAGAACGATGCCGGTGACTATTTGCAGCACCAGACAGAACGTCAGGACAATGCCCCAAATCCACATCCAGTTCAGGTTCTTGGGTGTGGGGATCATCAGCGTGTCATAGACAAGGCTGACAATCGGCAGGCGCACGTGCAGCCATTTTTCAAAGCCGGACTTGGGCTCATAGGAATCGTGTGGAATACCAGCCATGATGTCTCTCCCTAGCCTAGCTTGATTGTTGTTTCGTCGACGAATGCCGTAAGCGGAACGTCCAGATTGCGTGGCGCAGGACCCTTGCGGATACGACCGGCGGTATCATAGTGCGATCCGTGGCACGGGCAGAACCATCCACCGAATTCACCTGACGCGTTGCCCAGCGGCACACAGCCAAGATGGGTACAGACCCCCATCATCACCAGCCACTCGCCGTTTTCGTCTATAGCGCGGTTGGCGTCAATCGCCTCACCCGGCGCGTTGGCGTTGCGGCTGTCGGTATCTTTCAGCTCCGCCAGATCGGTGTTGCGCGCAGCTTCGATCTCTTGCGCCGTTCGGTGGCGGATGAAAACCGGCTTGCCGAGCCATTTAACAGTGACCTGGGTGCCGACTTCGACATCCCCGATTGCAACCTCGATCGACGACAATGCCTGTACGTCGGCACTTGGATTCATCTGGTTGATTAGTGGCCATACCGCAGCGCCTGCGGTCACGGCCCCTGTAGCTGCTGTTGCAACGTACAGAAAGTCACGACGCGTACCTGCAGTGTCATTCGCTTGAGACACGAGCTTCTCCCCTTGCCTTGCCCCACTCCGGAGGCGTAGAAAAACCGTCATCCGGCCCAGTGCCGAATATCCTTTTGGGTTACTACACTTGGTCGGCAGCTACGTCTAGCGGACTTTGGGACGCAGGCACAGGAAAGAGGAACAATTCTTGCGACTTTGTGCGTTTCAACCTGATATCGCGCCAAATCTGGGGGCGATGATTCGTCTGTCCGCTTGTTTTGGCGTGGCTCTGGATATCATTGAACCCTGCGGATTTCCACTTTCCATCAAAACCTTGCGGCGCTCGGCGATGGATTACGCCGATATTGCCGATCTTGTCCGGCATGATTCGTGGGAGGTTTTTCAGGCGCAGCGCGGTGCGGGCCGGCTAGTTCTGATGACGACGAAGGCAGACGCGTCAATCTGGGATTTCCGCTTCCGTCCGGACGATCTGATCATGGTCGGACGCGAGAGCGCAGGCGTACCGGAGGACGTCGATCGGGCCTGCGACGCCCGCGTCCGCATCCCGATGTCGGGCACAGCTCGCAGCTTGAATGTTGCGATGTGCGCAGGCATGGCCCTGTCAGAGGCGTTGCGCCAGACCCGCTAGGAATTCACGGGTATTATTGCGGCTGCGTCAGGATCATGCTGTCGCGTCGCGCGAATTCCGTTTGCCAGTCCGACAGTTGCGGGTGATCCTTGCGCCAGTCGCGCTCCGCCATCCGCAGGTCGACGTAGGCACAGGCGATAGCTACGGCAACCTGCGCCATGTCCAACGGGCCGGACAGGTGATCCATCCACTGGTCCTCGATCGCCGCCAAGGACCGCGACACCTTCGCCCACTGTCCCGCGACCCAGTCCTGCGAAATCTGCTCGGGCGTCCGAAGGCGGTGTTCAAACACAATCAGAAGCGCCGCTTCCATCATGCCGTCGGCCGTCGCCTCTAGCGTCAATGTTTCCCACAGTGCGGGCTCGAGCGGATAGAGCTTCGTATCCGACAGCGTATCAAGATATCGCGTGATGACCCGGCTGTCGTAAATCGCCGGTCCGTCATCCCTTACAAGGCAGGGAACTTTTCCTAGCGGGTTGAGTCCGGGCGGCATTGTCCCCGGTTCGATGGGATGTGCGGCGGCGGTTACCAGTTCGACCCTCGCATCCAGACCCGTTTCCAGCAGGTGGACGCGGACCTTTCTGGCGAAGGGCGATGTCGGGGAATAGTAAAGTTTCATTGCGGAACCCGGCGCACGCGGAACCGGCCCAGAACCGTGGCGTCGATCTCGATGCCCGGACCGTTGCGACCGACCCGGATAACGCGCCGGAACCGACCCGCGGCATTGGCCTGCGGCGCATCCGAACACTTGTGGGCGCTGATACCGTCATAGACCTTGTCCAGCGCATCCTCGGTTGGCTGATCGGTCCGCGATATCTGTATCCGGCGGCTAGCCATGTAGGTTACAGCGGCAATGGTGCCATAACGTAGCGCGAAACCGGCAATAGGGGCTAAAGGTAAAGGCATGGTAATCCTCCGTTAGCCTGAAAATAAGCGCAATTTCCGGCTCTGGCAAATTCAATCGGCGGATTTCGGCGTCGGGAACACCGTTACCGGATCACCCGCGTTCCATCGGGTATATCTGGTCATGACCGAACTGAATACGTCAGAGACCTTGAACGCATCCAGCCAGCGGATCACGTTCGGCAAGTCCTGCGCATTAAACCAGTCTAGGTCGACATGGGCGAACTGGCGCACAAATGGGACTATGCCGACGTCTGCAAAAGACCTGCGCTCGCCGAACAGAAAGCTGCTGCCTTCCAGCAACGGCTCTAGCTCCAGCAGGAACGCCGAAGCTTTGGCGCGCTCCTCCGTGCCGTCTATGTCATCATAGCGGCTTGCGTATTTGTAATGGTCGAGGTGCACCTTGAATTCGTCCTCGCAACGCTCCACCAGGTCAAGCATCTGGTCGTAAGTGCCGCGATCCGGCATCCGCAGGCCCTGCGGATCGTTACGGCCCGTGGCCCAGATCATTATGTCGAGACTCTCGTCGATGACGGTTCCGTCCGGCAGCACCAGAACCGGCACTGTCGCTTTGGGCGAGGCGGCTACGAATTCGGGCGCCTTGTCACGCAGGACGATCTCGCGCAATTCCACCTCCGGCCCGCAGGCGGCAATCGCCAACCGCGCACGCATGGCATAAGGGCAACGGCGAAAGGAATAAAGTATCGGTCGGGTCATAGGGGCTCACTGTCCTGAATGCACAGGGTCTTGCAGGTTTGCCGGAAAAATCCAAGTCCAATCCAGAGCCCCGTCCCAAGGGCAACTTTGTGAATTGGACAAAGTGGCGTATTCTTGTGCCATACCCAATTAACGATCAGGGGAACCTTCATGCCGCATGTGACTGTCGTCGGGACGGGATCAATGGGATCGGCTCTTGCCCATTGCCTTTTGAAAAACGGGTTCAGAGTTACGGTCTGGAACCGGTCGGCGGGCAAGACCGCACCGTTGATCCAAGAAGGCGCTACCCCCGCCGATACGTTGGAACAGGCCATCGCGGCCAGCCCGCTGATCCTGACCTGTGTCAAGAATCACACCACCACTTTGAACCTGTTGCAACCGCTGGGTGCGATGCTGGCCGGAAAAACCGTTTTCGACCTCAGCACCGGTGGCGCGACAGAGGCGATCGCCCTTGTCGCGGAACTGGAGGCGCAGGGCGCAGGGTATATGCTCGGAATGATCAACGCCTACCCGTCGGACATTGGCCATGCGGCCACCACGATCCTGACCGTCTCTTCGGCAGAGACATGGCAGGCTTACGGCAACATAGTGCGTCGGCTGGGAGGCGCATCGCGAAGAGTCGGCAGTGAACCGGGGGCCTTGGCCGCCCTGTTCGCCGCTCTTTTCACCACGCGGCAGGCGTTCATGTTCGGCATGATTCACGGTGCGCTGGTCTGCCGGAAGGCCGAAGTGCCGCTACAGGTGTTTTCCGACCAAATTCCGGTGTCGATGAAACTGATGCAGGACTATTATAAATTGTTCGCGCGGACCGTTCCGACCGGCGACTATGACAATGCCGAAGCAACGCTCGCCGTCTATGCGGCTGCGCTCGACGATGCCCTGAACACATTCAAGGAAAGCGGCGCTCCCGCCGCCCTGCCGCAGTTGATGGCGGACCTGACGCATGACGCCATGCGGGACGGCTATGGCGACAAGCAGTTAACCGCTTTGGTCCAACAGATGCTGATAGAGCGCTAGGCAGTCAGCTGGGTTTCGCTACATCCGGTAATGGTTGCCTGCACGATCCGGCCCTCCGGCTGTTCACGCTCGAATAGGACCTCGGTAAAGCCTTCGGTCCGGCCCATCGTCGGGCTTTCCATAAGTATAGAGTGGGATCGCCCGAGCTGCGCCTGCAAATGCGACGAGACTCGGGCGTCTCCGGCAGACCGCAAACGTGCCGCACGTTCCTTGATCAGCGGCTTCTGCAACTGGGGCATCCGCGCAGCGGGCGTGCCCTTGCGCGGCGAGAACGGAAATACATGCAGCCAGGTCAGGCCGCATTCCTCGACCAGTTTCAGCGAGTTCTCGAACATCTCTTCGGTTTCGGTCGGAAAACCGGCGATGATATCGGCGCCATATATAATGTCGGGCCGCGCGCGGCGCATGTCTTCGCAGAATTGTATCGCGTCGTCGCGCAGGTGGCGGCGCTTCATCCGTTTCAGGATCATGTCGTCACCCGCCTGAAGCGACAGGTGCAGATGCGGCATCAGACGGCGCTCGTCCGCCACCGCGTCGATCAGGGCCGGATCGGCCTCGACCGAATCAATCGAGGAAATCCGCAGGCGCGGCAGGTCCGGCACCAGTTTCAGGATTCGCTGCACAAGATCGCCGAGTTTCGGAGCCTTGGGCAGGTCCGCGCCCCAACTGGTGATATCGACGCCGGTCAGGACGACCTCGTTATAGCCGACATCAACGAGCCGCTTGATCTGGTCCACCACGACGCCGGCGGGAACCGAGCGCGAATTGCCGCGGCCAAACGGAATGATGCAAAAAGTACAGCGGTGGTCGCAGCCGTTCTGGACCTGTACATAAGCGCGCGACCGCGTTCCAAACCCGTCGATCAGGTGTCCGGCTGTCTCGGTCACTGCCATGATGTCGTCGACCTGCACTTTTTCGGTCTCGCCAATGAAATCCGGTCCCTTGGCCAGCCCGGTCCAGGTTTTTGCCTGCATCTTTTCCAGATTGCCCAGAACCAGGTCGACTTCTGGCATGCTGGAGTAGGTCTCGGGTTCTGTCTGGGCGGCACAGCCGGTGACGATGATCCTCGCCTCCGGGTTTTCACGGCGCATGCGGCGTATCTGCTGTTTGGACTGGCGCACAGCTTCTGCGGTCACGGCACAGGTGTTGACCACGACCGCGCCTTGCAGGCCGGCGGCCGCGCCAAGTTCCTTCATGGCTTCGGTTTCATAGGCGTTCAGCCTGCACCCGAAGGTGGCGAAAATCGGAGGGTTGGCCATCACACGGATTCCAGAAAATCCGGGTCGAGCCGACCTGAGAACACAAGCTGCGTCGGGCCGGTCATCCAGACCCCGTCGTCGCGCCAGTCAATCAACAGGTCGCCTCCGTCCAGATGCATCGTCACCTTGCGGTCCGTCAGGCCCTTGCGATGCGCCACAACCGCCGCTGCACAGGCGCCCGACCCGCAGGCCTTTGTGATCATGCCGCCGCGCTCCCAGACCCGCATGCGGATGTTTTCGCGGTCGAGTATCTGGATGAATTCGACATTGGTGCGTTGCGGGAAAAGCGGGTGATGCTCGATTTTCGGGCCGATCGTTTCCAACGGCACGACTTCGGCGTCCTCCACCACGAAAACGCAGTGCGGGTTGCCCATGCCGGCGGCCCCAGGCGCGCCCTCGATCGGCAGGGCGTCGATATCGACATCCTCTGCCAAGGGAATTTCGTTCCAGACAAGTTGCGGATGACCCATGTTCACACTGATCAGACCATCACCTGCATCCACTGCCTGCAATAAGCCGCGACCCGTGCGCAATGTGAGGGTCTTGCGGCCGGTTTCATCCATGATCAACCGGCTGACACAACGGCTGGCATTGCCGCAGGCGTCGGCCGCGCTGCCGTCCGAGTTCCAGAAATCAACCGCAATGTCCGCCTCGTCCGAATCCCGCAGAACGACCAGTTGATCGAATCCCACACCGAAGAACCGGTCTCCCACGGCCCGCGCCAGCGATGCCGTAACCGGATTCTGTCTGCCCCGCGCGTCAATGATCACGAAATCATTGCCCAGCCCGTGCATCTTGAGGAACGGAAGCCCCTCGTCGTGATGTGTCGTCCTTTTCATGCGGCTCATATAGACCTTTGTTCGCAATCATTCCAGACATGACATTTTTCACAGATTCGCACTTGACCACACATACCTGTCAGCCTAATACCCCCATCACGCGTGGGCCGGTAGCTCAGTTGGTAGAGCAACTGACTTTTAATCAGTAGGTCTCGGGTTCGAACCCCGACCGGCTCACCATTTAAATCAAGCAGTTTGAAAGTGACATCGAACGTCACTACTCCGCCCGAAAGCAGGGCTGTCGGCAAGCTGGCGATTTTCGGGTTTTACGATCCTAGATGTTTCGGCCGGAAACTGGCGGCCAAAGCTTCGGGGAGGTGTCGGACCTTCCGACCGAATATCGTCCACAATCACTTAAAAAGCTTACCCCCTACAAAAGGCAAATTGACAGAAATCGTGGCGAAACCGATATATGATATTGAAGTTGCGAATTTTAGCGAAACTTAATTATCAGTTTATCGAGTAGAGAACTGGGATTTTGCCCGAACTAAAAAGTACAGCTGAGAACACTGAAAACGTCTATCTAGAATTTCTCGAACTGACCAATGTGATAGGCGGGAAAATCTATGCGTTATTCGACAATATCAAGTATCGCGATGCCAGAATCAGATACCTTTTCACCAACATGCTGATGCGCCTGATAGAACACGCGCGACGGAGTGGCTAATCGTATCGGTTCGAGAAACCGAGATGGATGCTCCCGGCGACCTAGACGCCACGAAGGCCTTCTTCATCAGCCCCGAACTCCACGCTGCGATGCGTGTCGAACCGGACTGGTTGATCAAGCAGTTTATCCGCTTTGCACAGAGAAACAGTTCCGATCTGGAAATTAACTTATAGAATCAATTTGCGCAGCGCTGCCTCGATTGCCGATCCATAGGTTTCAAAAATGCGCGAACAACCTGAAATCTCGTTGACATAGGTCAATCTGCGATCCTGTCCGATCTGTTAGTGTGCAATAAATAAACACGCGATGAACTGCGGGCGGCAGGGCAACAATCCCTGTCGCGTGCGTTTCAAGGCAATTCGGGAAGGAGACTGCCATGAGTAGCAAAGGGCTTGAGGTCATCGACCATT
>JAHEFH010000007.1:0-26206 GCA_024640245.1 Paracoccaceae bacterium
TCGGGCGCGTCGGCCATGGTGCGGCAGGTGGCGCCGTCGTCCTCGACGCTGTCCACGATCACGTCCAGACGCTTGCCGACCTTGGCGGCGAGCTTGGCTTCGGAGATTGCCTGTGACTTCTCCATGAAGCGGTTCCAGCGGTCCTGCTTGACCTCTTCGGGCACGTGATCCGGCAGGGCGTTGGACCGCGCTCCGGCGACGTTCTCGTATTGGAAACATCCCACGCGATCCAGTTGCGCCTCGTCCAGCCAGTCCAGCAGGTGCTGGAACTCGGCCTCGGTCTCTCCGGGATAGCCGACGATGAAGGTCGAGCGCAGGGTGATGTCGGGGCAGGTGGCGCGCCAGGCGGCGATCTCGGCCAGCGTGTTGGCGGATTTCGCGGGGCGGGCCATGCGTTTCAGAACGTCGGGGTGCGAGTGCTGGAACGGGATGTCCAGATAGGGCAGCACGCCGTTGGCCGGATCGGCCATCAGCGGGATCAGGTCGCGCACGAACGGGTAGGGATAGACATAGTGCAGACGCACCCACGCGCCCAGTTGCCCCAGTTCACGGGTCAGATCGACGATGTGGCTGCGCACCTCGCCGTCTTTCCACGGGTTCAGGTCGTGCTTGCGGTCGAGGCCATAGGCCGAGGTATCCTGCGAGATCACCAGCAGTTCGCGCACGCCCGCCTGCACCAGCTTTTCCGCCTCGCGCAGCACGGCATGGGCCGGACGGCTGGCGAGTTTGCCGCGCATGTCGGGGATGATGCAGAACTTGCACTTGTGGTTGCAGCCCTCGGAAATCTTCAGATAGCTGTAGTGGCGCGGGGTCAGCGTGACGCCGGTCGCGGGCAGCAGGTCGATGAATGGATCGGGCGACGGCGGCACTGCGCTATGCACCGCGTCCAGCACCTGTTCGTACTGCTGCGGTCCGGTGACGGCCAGCACCTTGGGATGGGTGCCGCGGATATAGTCCTCTTCCGCGCCGAGGCAGCCGGTGACGATGACGCGGCCGTTTTCCTTCAGCGCCTCGCCGATCGCGTCGAGGCTTTCGGCCTTGGCAGAATCCAGAAAGCCGCAGGTATTGACGATCACCGCCTCCGCGCCCTGATAGTCGGGCGAGATGGCATAGCCCTCTGCCCGCAGCCGCGTCAGGATGCGTTCGCTGTCGACCAGCGCCTTGGGGCAGCCGAGGCTGACCATGCCGATCTTCGGCTGGCCATCGCGCGGGGCGTCGGTGATGCGCGCCTTCGGCGCAAGGTCGGGGCGGAGGTTGGGTGGGTTCTGTGCCATTGCGCAGCCATATAAGCATTGGCGGGGCTCTGACAAGCGGATTGCGAGGCGGATTCCGCTGGGAAAGGGCGGAATTAGCGCCTGACAACGGGCCGCGCCTGCTCTAAACATCGGCAAAAGACGGAGCGATCATGGCCATATTGCTGGGCGTAGACACTGGTGGAACCTATACCGACGCGGTGCTGGTCGAGGACGAGGCGCGCGTGATCGCCAGCGCCAAGGCACTGACCACCAAGGGCGACCTGTCGGTGGGGATCGGAAACGCCGTGGACGCGGTGCTGCGCGATGCCGGTCTGGGCGGCGGGGCCATAGCGATGGTGTCCTTGTCCACGACGCTGGCCACCAATGCTCTGGTCGAGGGGCAGGGGCGGAGGATCGCCTTGGTATTCATCGGTTTTTCCGAGCGCGATATCGGGCGGCAGGGGCTGGATGAAACGCTACGCGGCGATCCGGTGATCGTGCTGGCGGGCGGACACAACCATTCCGGCAGCGAACATGCGCGGCTCGACCTGGATGGCCTTCGTGCCGGTTTGCTGGAACACGGGGACCATGTCTCGGGCTTTGCCGTCGCAAGCCAGTTCGCGACGCGCAATCCTGCGCACGAGGTTGCCGCCCGCGACATGATCCGCGAACTCACGGGCAAGCCGGTATCATGTTCTCATGAACTCAGCGCCAAGCTCGGTGGGCCGAAACGCGCCATGACGGCGGTGCTGAACGCGCGTCTTATCGGCATGATCGACCATCTGATAACAGCAAGCGAGGACCTAATACGGTCGCGCGGGATAAACGCCCCGCTGATGGTGGTGCGCGGCGACGGAGCCCTGATCAGCGCCGAACAGGCCCGCGAGCGCCCGATCGAGACAATTCTTTCAGGGCCGGCGGCAAGCATCGTCGGTGCGCGCTGGCTGACCGGTGAGGACAATGCGCTGGTCTCCGACATTGGCGGCACGACGACGGATGTGGCCCTGCTGCGCGACGGCAAGCCGCTTATCGACCCGCAGGGTGCAAAGGTCGGAGACTATCGCACCATGGTCGAGGCGGTGGCGATGCGGACCGCCGGTCTTGGCGGCGACAGCGAGGTGCATCTGGTCGAGGACGGATTGGCGGCCCGCCTGTCGCTTGGTCCGCGCCGCGTCTTGCCGATTTCGCTGCTTGCGGCGGACTGGCCGGAACTCGTGCATAAGAACCTTGAAAAGGCAGTGCAATCGAACGCCTGTGGCGCGCTGGACGGCCGCTTCGTGCTGGCAACAGTCGGGCCGGAGCGCAATGCTGCGGGTCTGTCGGCGCGCGAGGAAAAGCTGCTGCACGCCATCGGCGATAAGGCGCGCGCCCTGCCGGAAGTTCTGGGCAGCCGGCTGGAGCTGGTGGCGCTGGACCGGCTGGTATCGCGTGGTCTTGTCGTCATGTCGGGCGTCACGCCGTCGGACGCGGCCCATGTTCTGGGTCTGGTCGATGCGTGGGATGCCGAGGCGGCGCGCTTGGCATTGAGCCTGTTCGCCTTGCGCCGGACAGGGGCCGGACAGGTGTTGGCGCCGTCTGCCGAGGCTCTGGCAAAGATGATTATCGACCAGTTGACCGAGCAAAGCGCGGAAACACTGCTGGAAGCGGCATTCGCCGAAGAGGCCGAGGATTTCGGCCTGCCGCCGGCGCAGCTGGCGCGACATGCGCTGACCAAGGCCGGGCTGGGCCATCATCGCGGTGTTCTGAAGCTCGAGGTCGGGCTGAACCTGCCGCTTATCGGGCTGGGGGCCTCGGCCCGGGCCTATTACCCGGCGGTGGGCGCGCGCCTGTCGGCGCAGACCATCCTTCCCGAATTCGGCGGAGTGGCGAACGCGATCGGGGCCGTCGTTGGCCAGATCACGATGCGGGAGCAGGCCCAGATCACCAGCGCCGGCGAAGGCCGCTTCCGCGTGCATTACGAAGGGCAGCCAAGCGAATACACCGAGGAATCCGCGGCGATTGCCTCGCTGGAACGAGCCTTGGGCGAGGCCGCCCGCAAGTCCGCCGAACGGGCCGGCGCACAGGGCATCCGGTTGAACTTCAGCCATGATATCAAACGGGCGACGGTCGAGGGGCGCGGAGTTTTTGTCGAGGCTGTCATTACCGCCACCGCTAGCGGCCGTCCGAGGATTGCCGCCGAATGACCGGGATTACGACCATAGGCTTCGACGCCGACGACACGCTCTGGCACTGCGAGCAGGTTTTCAAGGACACGCAGGACTGGCTGATCGACCTGCTGGCGGACTATGTCGAGGGCGACCACCTGTCGGAACGCCTGCTGGAGGCCGAACGGCGCAATATCAATCACTACGGCTATGGTGCGAAATCCTTCACCTTCTCGATGATGGAAACTGCGATGGATGTGACATCGGACCGGGTTCCCGCAAGCGTCCTGCGACAGATCATGGAGGCCGGCCGCGAGATGTTGAGCCATCCGGTGCATTTGTTGCCCCAAGTCGAGAAAACGGTCAAGGGACTGAGTCTGGATTACAAGATCATCCTGATCACCAAGGGCGACCTGTTCGATCAGGAGCGCAAGCTGGCGCAGTCAGGACTTGGCGACTATTTCGATGCGGTCGAGATCGTGAGCGAGAAGGAGACGGACACCTATCGAACCGTGTTCAGCCGTCATGGAAACGGCGCGGCGCGCTCCGTGATGGTCGGAAACTCTCTGAAATCCGATATCGTTCCGGCGATCAGGGCGGGTAGCTGGGGTATTTACGTCCCGCATGACGTGACCTGGGAACTGGAATATGCCGAGGCGCCGACCGACGCCGACCGTTTCCGGACAGTTCCGAACCTGGCCGATGCAGCCGAGTTTATTCGGAGCTTGCCCTAGTCTCTCCGAGGCGGTTTTCTTCTTCCTCTTTGACGTCATGTTCGACGATCTGGGCAAGGTTGGCCAGAAAGCCGGTCATGAATTCGTTATTTATGGCGAGGGCGCGCTCCACATAGGCGGTGTTGTCCTGGATCGGGAGGTCCGGATCCCAAAGCTCGGCCAGTTCGCGCACGGCGCCGCTGTCGGCCTTGACGAAGGCATCGGCTGCGTTCTCGACGTCAAAGCTGTTCCAGCCCATTGCGGATAAAAGGTATTTCGAGGCACGGATCGAGCTGTCGAAGGTCTCTCGCACGATGTCTGTCGCGCCCGCGCGATACAGTTCATAGACCTGGGTGCGGTCATAGGCACGCACGATGATATGCAAGTCGGGCCGCTCGCGCCGAGCATGTTTGACCAGCTTCAAGGCTGCTTTCGGCTGATCGACGGCAATGACCAGAACCTTGGCTTTGGCCAGCCCTGCCGCGTGTAGCAGTTCCGGCCGCGTCGGGTCGCCGAAGTAGCCTTTGACTCCGAATTTTCGCATCTGCTCGATCTGGTCGATATGATGGTCGATCACGACGGTCTTGATGCCGGCGGCCAGCGCCATGCGGTTGATGATCTGGCCGAAGCGACCGATGCCGACAATGATCACGGTGCCCTGTTCCTCGATCTTGTCCTCGTCGCGCTTGGTGCCCTCCACATCGCCCATGTGGCGCAGTTTTTCATAGAGGATGAACAGCAGCGGCGTGAGCATCATCGACAGCCCTATCATCAGCGCCAGAATGTCCGAGGTTGCCGCAGGAATGACGTTGGTCTGGACCGTGGTGGTCAGCATGACAAATCCGAATTCGCCAGCCTGCGCCAGACCGAGAGTGAACAGCCACTTGTCCCTTCCGCGCAGGCGGAAAACCAGCGCCAGCGCGAACAGGACCAGCCCCTTGATCAGCATCATGCCGAAGGTCAGGCTGATGACTGTCAGGAACTCCGCGATCAGCAGGCCAAAATTGATACTCGCGCCGACCGTAATGAAAAACAGGCCAAGCAAAAGGCCCTTGAAAGGTTCGATATTGGCTTCGAGTTCGTGCCGGAATTCAGAGTTGGCCAGAACCACGCCAGCCAGAAAGGTTCCGAGAGCCGCGGACAAACCGACGAGCGTCATCAACAGGGCGATGCCGACGACCAGCAGCAGGGCGATCGCGGTGAACATTTCCTGCATGCGGGACCTTGCGATGTAACGGAACACGGGCCGCGCCACGTAGCTGCCAATCAAGATTACCGCCACCACGGCGCCGATTGTTACCAGCGTTACGCCCCAGTTCGGGAGCCCTTCGACAAGACTCATCGAAGATGAGTGGTCCAGCGAATGGCTCTCTTCGTTATGCAGGCCTCCGAGTGCCAGCAGCGGTACCAGCGCAAGCATCGGGATAACCGCGATGTCCTGCGAAAGCAGCACCGAAAAGGCGGATCGCCCGCCTGCGGTTGGCATCAGGTTTTTTTCGTTGAGCGTCTGGACTACGATGGCGGTCGAGGACAGCGCAAAGGTGAGGCCGACCGCGAGACTGACGGACGCGGGTTGGTTCAGGGCGATGCCGGCCGCCATGATGGCTGCGGCGGTCAGCACGATCTGCATTCCGCCCAGCCCGATCAGCCGCGCGCGCATGTCCCACAGCGACTTCGGCTCCAGTTCCAGCCCAACGATGAACAGCATCATCACGACGCCGAATTCCGCGAAATGCTGCAAATCCCGTGTTTCCGAGCCGACGAGGCCCAGAAACGGGCCGATAATCACCCCGGCGATCAGATACCCCAGGACCGACCCCAGCCCCAGTTGCTTGGCTACCGGCACCGCAATAACGGCGGCGGCGAGGTAAGTCGTGGCTTGCAGCAGGAAACTTTCCATATTTTTTGCGGTTCCTTTAGACAGGTAGCGGCCGGTCGGCCTCTATCTGTTCCCTAACAATTTTACTTTGTACGCGCTGCACAGCTTCGCGCGGCAGTAACAGATCGTGGACCAATAAGTTGCGCGCCGCAAGGCGGCACAGTTACTTTCAATGAATAGTCCGCTTCGCCGGTGAGTGTCCAGCGGCTGCAATTTCCGGCAGAGTCCGGACTTGGGTCTTGAATCCTTGTGCCGCAGCCCTTGTCTGTCGTCGACAGGCAAGCCAGAAGCGGTCGGTCGATCGAATCCTTCCTGTTGTCCTTCCAATTTTCTGAATTTTACAAAAATGGGCCTGCGTTCTGTCTGCTAGGACTTTCCGACTCCGGAAACGTCACCGCGCCAGAGCACTTCTACCGCTGCGGCAGTGGTGATCAGCAAGGTTCCGGTCAGCTCACGCAACCCGAAAACCTCGTTCGCGAACAGGGCGGCGGAGAAAACGCCCACGACGACCTCGCTCATCAGCAACAGGCCCGCGCGGCCCGGTGTCAGGATCGTGGCCGGCCAGAGTGTTAGAAAAAGGGTTGGCGCAAGGTAGAGGGCAAACAGAAATGCATAGGGCAGGGCGTCCATCAGTATCCCGACCGGCAGGGCGCCACCCAGCATCGGCCCGCCGATAACCAGCGATAGCCCGGAAATGGCCGCGCCGCCGCTGACGAAGGCCAACATCTGGTCCTGTGCTGCGATATTGCCCATCTGGTAGAGTTTAAGCGATGCGACCGCCCAGAGGATGCCGGCCAGCAGGGCCAGCCAGTCGCCCGGATTGTGAGGCACCGGCCAGCCGTGACCAAGGCCGAGGATTACAAGCAATCCTGCCAGACCCAACACTATTCCGAGAACCCGTCCCATTCCCGGCCGCTCGCCGAGAACGATGATTCCCAATACTGTGCCCCAGACCGGTGTCAGGTAGAAAAGCAGCAGGGATCGTACGACCTCGGTCATCAATAGGCTCACGGTGTAGAACGTGAAAGCCGCACCTGACAGAAGCCCAATCACCAAAAGTTGTCGCCAGCGGCGGGTGATCTCTCTTCGCCGTTTAATGGCGATCGGGAACATGAGTAGGAGGGTAAACATGTAAATCAGTGCCGGCGGCCACATGCCCCAGAGGCCGATCTCGGCCATCGCACGGACAGGAAACCACATAAGACCCCAGAGCGCCCCGCCGAGCAGGATCCCGGCACTGGCATAAGCCGGGGAATTCAGGTTTTCCGGAGAGAGCCTCATGATCTGAACCTTTTTTCCACCCAGTCACAAATGGATCGCTTCGCCCGCGAACCGATTTAATCCGGAGTTTGATCTGAACGAAATCTCCGCCATTGTCCATGCTTCGGCACGACTGGAGTGACGACAGGTTTCTGCGGCGAAATACGATCAAGCGGATATTATTATGAATGTAATCAGTCATTTGTTCGAATTTACAGAACCAATTCCATGAAAAACTGATCTGTATATCATCCGCGTCCGTAGAAATTGCATCACCCAACTTAAAAAGATGAGGAATTAGCATGACAAAGATTTTCGCACTTTCCGCTGTCGCAATTGCAATGACAACGACGTTCGCGCTCGCAGGCGGGGGAAATAGTGGCAACGCCAAAGCAATGGTCGAAAACATAAAGGAATATGGCGGGAATACAGCGGCAGCAATCAGCCCGAACGGGGACTTGTCCGGTGCAACTGAAGGGCCCAGCGATAGCGGTTGGGGCAATGCGGGCAGCAGAGTGACCGGTTCTGGAGCTTTCCCCGGCTACACGGCAGGCGGTCAGGTTTCCAAGTCAGGCAAACCTGAATGATATGCATAATCAAGTGCGCCGCTGCATCTGGCGGCGCTCTTGGAGCCTCACGGTTCTTCTTTGAAGTACAGGCAGATGCCTCAAAAACGGAAGTGCGATCCTCAAGATCGCCAAACGGAATTTCACAACAGTCGCCTAGGGGCTTTTGGCCAAGTTCTTATTGATTGAATCCATTGCTTCGGAAACTTGTTAGGCGTAGGACGTTCGGTTCGTTCCTGTGGGGTCTTCCAGGGGATCCGGCGCCGAGTTCGTGCTTCAATTACGTTTAAGCGACCACATATCGCGAATTCTGGCATGACCGGCCAGTTGGTGGAGCAACGCCATCAGGGCATGGCCAATCAGGTAGGCCCATACGAGGTTGGCGAACAGTCCGTGCAGTTCAATCGCAACATCCGGCAGGAGTGCATCCCGGGCGCCATAAATATCAGCCAGGAAATAGATCGTTCCCGAGCCTGCCATACCCGTCATAAGCAAGACGCCCAAACCGTGAATAGCCGAGGCAAGGGGTGACTCCTCTTTGTATTCGGGTAGCCGCAGCGACCTGACGGCGCGGTAAGTTTCTTGAAAATCCGCAACGAACGCAGCACGGCGGGTGACAGAGAACCATGGAATCAGCATTCCGAACGCGGTTCCCCTGCGGCGTGTCATGATGACCAGCCAGAATCCTATCGCCAAGGCCAGCGTCACAAGTCCGGAATATTCGTGAACCATGAACAGCAGGTCTCCGGCCCGGTCTCTGCGCGGGGCTTCCATTGCGAGGCTGGATAGAAGTTGCGAAATTACCGCCAGTGCCAGAGCCATATGAAACAGGCGCGTCGCAAATGTTTTTAGGCTAATGGCAGTCGCTTCACTCATCGGATTTCTCTGCACGGGAAAAGTCTGGAAATAATACCTTTTGGGAAAAAGGAAGAGTGGCAGTCCCTAGGGGAGTTGAACCCCTCTTTTCAGGTTGAAAACCTGACGTCCTAACCGATAGACGAAGGGACCGCACTGTTTGTGTCGCGCTTTTTAGACGTTCAGTTCCGACCATGCAAGGGGAAATTTGGAATTTTTTTGTCAAAATTCAAGAGCCGTCTCAGCGTACCTGGGCTGCGTCTTCCATGCGCAGTTTCGGTCGTTTACGTCCGCCCCAATCGTCGATTTCCAACCGTCCGGCAATGTGAAACCGCGCACCGTTGTGTTCTGACAGGGTCTGGCCGAGCGGGCCGTCGAATGCGTTGAACAGGATGGCGTCGATGCGGCCGCCGGCATCGTCGGCCAGTGTCAGGCGCAGGTGATTTTCGCCGGCGCGTTTGGCAAAGGCTATCTTGCAATTCGGCAGTGCGAAGCGCGGAGCGGGGGCGCCGGCGCCGAAGGGTCCCGCTGCCTCGAGTTGCTCGATCATCTCGATAGTACAGGCTACGGGCAGGACCGCGCCGTCGAGTGTCAGGTCCCTGGGACCGAGCTTGTCCGCGCCCTGTTTCGCAAGCAATTCCGACAGCCGGTCCATCGCCGCGTCAAGTTGGTCGCGCATGACCGTCAGCCCCGCAGCCATCTTGTGTCCGCCACCCTTGGCCAACAAGCCCTCGCGGGTTATCTGGGCAATGGCCGCGCCAAGGTCGATGCCGCTGACCGAACGGCCGGATCCCTTACCCTCGCCGCCGTCAAAACCGATCACGACGGCGGGACGGTTCGTGGCTTCTTTCAGGCGTGCGGCGACAATCCCGACGACGCCCGGATGCCAGCCGTCGCCCGCAGCCCAGACCAGTGGCGCGTCAAAACCGCGGTCCTCTGCCTGCTGCATCGCCAGCAACTGGACCTGCGCTTCGATTTCGCGGCGTTCCTCGTTCAGCTCGTTCAGCTTTTCGGCCAGCGAACGGGCCTCTGCCATATCGGTGGTGGACAGCAGCCTTGCGCCCAGATCGGCGCGACCTACGCGACCTCCTGCGTTGATGCGCGGGCCGAGAACATAACCGAGGTGATAGGCCGCCGGAGCCGAGGCGAGGTGGGCCACGTCCGACAGTGCGACTAGCCCCGCGCGCCCGCGTCCTCCCATGATCTTCAGTCCCTGCCGGACAAGCGCCCGGTTCAGGCCCTGAAGCGGTGCCACATCGGCGACTGTGGCCAATGCGACCAGATCGAGCAGGCTCAAAAGGTCCGGCGCTGTTTTGCTCTTGGCGCGAAGCAGCCGGTTTGCGGCGACCAGCGCCAGAAAGACCACGCCTGCGGCGCACAGGTATGTCAGCTCGCTGTCCTCGTCCTGCCGGTTCGGATTGACCACTGCCAGCGCGGGGGGCAGCGTCTCGCCGCCAAGGTGGTGGTCCAGCACCAGAACGTCGGCGCCTTTTGCCGCGGCAATCGGCTCGTGCGATAAGGTTCCGCAATCGACGCAGACGATCAGGTCATGTTCTGCGGCCAGTGCGCTCATCGCGGCCTCGTTCGGGCCGTAGCCTTCGTCGATCCGGTCGGGAACATAGAGTGTCGGCGCTACACCCATCTGCCGCAGCCAGCAAATCAACAGCGCGGCAGAGGCCGCCCCGTCGACGTCATAGTCAGCAAAAATCGCGACCCTCTGGCCGCCTAGAGCGGCGGCGACCAGTCTGTCAGCAGCCGCATCCATATCGCGCAGGCTGGAGGGATCGGGCATCAGGTCGCGCAGGGAAGGCTCCAGAAACCGCGCGGCGTCCTCCGGCAGTACGCCGCGCCGCGCCAGCGTGCGCGCCGTCAGGTCGGAGATATCGGTCCGCTGCGCGATGGCTTGCGCAAGGCGGTCCTGTTCCTCGGTCAGACCGACCCAGCGGCGGCCGGTGAGGGAAGATTCTATGTCGAGAAAAGCGTTCATTTACGGGTGGTTGCTCTTGGTTGTCCGGCCCGCAATGCGTTCCTGCGTCAATTGTTGTTCTGGCGATAATACAGGCGGCGTACAGAGCCGGTCTTGGAGCGCATCAGCAGAGTTTCGGTTTCCATGAAGTCACCGTCACGTCGCGCGCCCGACAGGATTGATCCGTCAGTAACGCCGGTTGCCGCGAAAATCACGTCCTCGGTCACCATTTCGTCGCGGGTATAGATCTTGTCCAGATCGGTGATGCCCGCCTTGTGGGCGCGGCCACGCTCGTCATCGTTGCGGAACAGCAACCGGCCCTGGATCTGGCCGCCCATGCATTTCAGCGCTGCTGCGGCAAGCACGCCTTCCGGTGCGCCACCGGCGCCCATGTACATGTCGATGCCGGTTTTGGCGGCTTCAGCAGTATGGATCACGCCAGCTACGTCGCCGTCGGTAATCAGGCGGATGGCGCAGCCTGTTTCGCGCAGTTCCGCGATCATCTCACTGTGGCGCGGGCGTTCCAGAACGCAGACAGAGATTTGGGATGGATGGCAACCCTTTGCCTTGGCCAGAACCTCGACCCGTTGGCTTGGTGACATGTCCAGCGTGACGATATCCTTCACAAAGCCCGGCCCGATCGCCAGCTTGTCCATATAAACGTCGGGCGCATGCAGCATGGAGCCGCGCGGCCCCATAGCGATCACTGCCAAAGCGTTCGGCATGTCCTTGGCGGTCAGCGTGGTTCCCTCGAGCGGGTCGAGCGCTATATCGACGCCAGGCCCGTTGCCCGTGCCGACCTCCTCGCCGATATAGAGCATTGGCGCCTCGTCGCGTTCGCCCTCGCCGATGACTACAACACCGGCGATATCAAGCAGGTTCAACTGGGTGCGCATGGCGTCGACGGCCGCTTGATCGGCGGCTTTTTCGTCGCCGCGCCCGATCATCTTGGCAGAGGCGATGGCTGCGGCCTCCGACACGCGCGCCAGCCCCAGTGACAGCATGCGGTCATTGTAGGTTTTCAAATCCGCCATATCCATATTCCTTCTGGTTGGGCAATACGCTCCATGCGCGTGCGGTGTTCAGACAGCCTCTATGCGCATTGCTACGGGCGTGGACATTGTCAGGCCGGTTTTCGCGATGCCCTTCAGCGCCAGTTCGACGGTCGCCGGTTTGGTCATATGGGTTACGATCAAAACGGGCGCCGCATCGGTTTCATCGTGGCTTTGCTGGCGCATCCGGTCGATGGAAATGCCTGCATTCGCCAGTTCGGCCGATACACGACTCAGGACGCCGGGCTGGTCGCGCAGTGACAGGCGGATATAGAAGGCGGTTTCGCGTTCGGTCTGCACGGCGGTCACGTTTCGCAGGGATTTTGCGGGTTGTCCGAAGACCGGTATCAGCATGCCCCGCGCAATGTCCATCACGTCCCCCATGACAGCAGAGGCGGTCGGACCTTCGCCCGCGCCTGCGCCGCGCATGACAAGCTGTCCGATGGCATCGCCCTCGATCACAACCATATTGGTTCCGCCCTCGAGCTGTGCCAGCGGTGAATCCATCGGCACGAGGCTCGGATGCATGGTCTGGACCAGTCCGGCTTCGGTCATCTTGGCGACGCCGAGCAACTTGATGCGGTAGCCCATGTCCTGTGCGGCTTCGATATCGGCCAGTTCGATATGGTCGATACCCTGAATCTCGACGCCCTCGAAATCGACCTGTGAGCCAAAAGCGATAGCGGACAGTAATGCCAGCTTGTGGCCTGCGTCGATGCCGCCGACGTCCAGCTGCGGATCCGCCTCCAGATATCCGAGCGCATTGGCTTCTTCGAAGATTTCCTCGTAGGCGAGGTGTGATTTTTCCATGCGGGTCAGGATGTAATTGCAGGTCCCGTTCATCACGCCCATGACACCGGTGATCCGGTTGGCAGCAAGGCCCTCTGTCAGAGCCTTGATGACAGGTATGCCGCCTGCGACCGCGGCCTCGAAACGCAGGTTAACGCCATTGGCTTCGGCCAGTTCGGCCAGTGCCTGCCCGTGATGGGCGAGTAGCGCCTTGTTCGCGGTAACCACATGTTTTCCCGCGGCCAGTGCGGCCTCGACTGAGGCCTTGGCCGGGCCGTTTTCGCCGCCCATCAGTTCGATAAAGACGTCGACGTCATCGCGGCGCGCCAACGTTACGGGATCGTCTTCCCAAGCCATGCCGGACAGGTCTACGCCACGGTCCTTGCTGCGGCTGCGGGCGGATATCGCCGTGACCATGATCTTGCGACCCGCGCGCTGGGAAAGCAGTTTCTCATGCTCCTGCACGATCTTGATAACACCGACTCCGACGGTGCCGAGTCCGGCAATGCCAAGGCGCAGGGGATGGGTCATATTTCTTGCTCCGATGTCTTGCCGTTCAGGAACTGGCTTGAGAGGTTGTTAAACCAAGCAACGGCAACTGACAATAAAGCGACACGGCGTTTTTGAAGTTTCTCGACGCCATTGCCACTTTCAGTGTTCGGAGGATGTCGGAAGTGACTGGCGTAACTTGTAGGCCCGCCCTTCCAGCAGAGCGATCGTGCGCAGGTAGGTCTGTTCGTCTTGGGACGAATCGATGATGAGGTCTTCGGTCGGCTGCAGTACAGGCCTTTCCGCCGCCGTTCCGGTCACCGTTGTAGGCGGATATTCAAACTCTGGCACGTCGTGCTGGATCGAACAGGCCGAAACCGTGATCAATAGTGCAACTGCCGGTATCTGGGCGCCGAGTTTCATTGGATTCACTTTGTGCTGCGTCCGGTGAAGGCCAGTCTAGGGCCGCCACCGGACACAGGCAAGCTGTTCTAGAGGCCCGGATAGATCGGAAACTTGCCGCATAGATCGGCGACCTTGGCTTTGACCGCGGCCTCGACCTCGGCATTGCCGTCCTCGCCGTTGGCAGCGAGTCCGTCGACCACCTCGACGATCAGATCGGCGATCAGCCGGAATTCAGCTTCGCCGAAACCGCGGGTTGTTCCGGCCGGCGTTCCCAGACGGACGCCCGAGGTAACCGTTGGTTTTTCCGGATCGAAAGGGATGCCGTTCTTGTTGGTGGTGATATGGGCGCGGCCGAGCGCCTTCTCGGTTTCGTTGCCTTTAACGCCCTTGGGCCGCAGATCGACCAGCATCAGGTGTGTGTCGGTGCCGCCGGTGACGATATCGAGGCCGCCCTTGATCAACTGGTCGGCAAGGGCGACCGCATTGGCGCGGACCTGTTTCTGGTAGGATTTGAATTCGGGACGCAAGGCTTCTCCGAAGGCAACTGCCTTGGCCGCAATCACATGCATCAGAGGGCCGCCCTGAATTCCCGGGAAAATCGCCGAGTTTACCTTTTTGGCGATTTCCTCGTCATTGGTCAGGATCATGCCGCCGCGCGGCCCGCGCAGGGTCTTGTGGGTCGTCGTGGTTGCGACATCAGCGTGCGGGAAAGGGCTCGGATGCTCGCCCGCGGCAACCAGACCGGCGAAATGCGCCATGTCGACCAGCAGGTAGGCGCCGACCATATCGGCGATCGCGCGGAATTTGGCGAAGTCGATCTGGCGCGGGATGGCGGAGCCGCCGGCGATGATCAGCTTGGGTTTGTGCTCTTTTGCCAACGCCTCGACCTGAACATAGTCAATCAGGCTGTCCTGTTTGCGCACACCATACTGGATCGCGTGGAACCACTTGCCCGACTGGTTCGGCGGGGCGCCGTGGGTCAGGTGACCGCCAGAGGCGAGGTTCATGCCCAGAATGGTGTCGCCGGGCTGGATCAGCGCCTGAAACACACCCTGGTTGGCCTGGCTGCCGGAGTTCGGTTGCACATTGGCAAAGCCGCAGCCAAAAAGTTGCTTGGCGCGTTCGATCGCCAGATTTTCGGCAACATCGACATACTGGCAGCCGCCGTAATAGCGCCGGCCCGGATAGCCTTCGGCGTATTTGTTGGTCATGACCGACCCCTGCGCCTGCATCACAGCTTTCGACACGATGTTTTCCGAGGCGATCAGCTCGATCTCGTCGCGCTGGCGGCCGAGTTCATCCGTGATGGAGCCAAACAGCTCGGGATCGCGGGTGGAAAGGTCTTCGGTGAAAAAGCCGCTATCGCGTATGGCGCCTGTCATGGAATCAACTCCTCGTGGGACTGGTGTTTCTGGGCAATGTCCTAGGGGATGTAATTCGGTGACGGAAGTTGAAAAGCGGCGTGCGCGGCGATTTGCGCGACGGTCAGGCGCGTTTAGCCCCAAACTTTCCCCGAAAAGAGCAAAAAATCGCATTTCGGAAACAAATTCGGGACATCGAGCAAAAAAAATATTACGGACAATATATGGTGAAGAAGAAACTTAGCTTTGTCGCAAGCAGCGCATATGTAGCGCAGAATTCTCTGCATGTGCTGGAGAATATGTACGGCTCCGTGCCGCTGGAAAAGGCTGATATCATCGTCGCTCTCGGCGGTGACGGTTTCATGCTGGAAACCCTGCACAACACCCAACACCTGAAAATTCCGGTCTACGGCATGAACCGCGGCACAGTCGGGTTTCTGATGAACGCCTATTCCGAGGCCGATCTGCACCAGCGTCTCGAAGAAGCCGAAGAGGCCGTGATCCACCCGCTGCGGATGGTTGCCGAATGTGCCGACGGCAGCCGGTTCGAAGCATTGGCGATCAACGAGGTGTCCTTGCTGCGCCATGGCCCGCAGGCCGCAAAGCTGCGGATTTCCGTGGATGGCAAGGTCCGCCTGCAGGAACTGGTCTGCGATGGCGCGCTGGTTTGCACTCCGGCGGGGTCCACGGCCTACAACTATTCGGCGCACGGTCCGATTCTGCCGATCGGGGCGGAGATACTGGCCCTGACGGCGATGTCCGCTTTCCGGCCAAGGCGTTGGCGCGGGGCCCTGTTGCCGATGTCGGCGCGGGTGCGCATTGACGTGCTGGAAGCCGACAAGCGTCCGGTATCGGCCGTGGCGGATGCCAAGAACGCGCAAGAGGTTTTGTCGGTCGAGATTTTCAGCGCACCGGATGTGGAGCACCGTATCCTGTTCGATCCGGGGCACGGGCTGGACGAACGGCTGATCCGGGAACAATTCGCCTGACGGGTACTGGCTCTTTTGCGAAAGGCATGGCAGGAAGGAATCATGGGGCTCGATCTGAAAAAACAGTTGCAGTACTGGTCCATCGGTCTGGTGGTTCTGGTGGCCGCAATGTGGTTGCTGGGAAATGTGCTTTTGCCGTTTCTGGCTGGGCTTGCGATTGCCTATTTTCTGGATCCGACTGCCGACAAGCTGGAGGCGATGGGGATGAGCCGTGTCTGGTCGACCATCACCATCATGCTGTTGGCAATTCTGATCATCTCTTTGTTTCTCGTCCTTCTGATACCGCAACTTGTGCAACAGGCCGCATCGCTGGTTTCCGCAATGCCCGACTATTTCCAGCAGTTGCAGGCATATCTGATTGAACGCTTTCCCTCACTGCTGGATCAGGAATCCGGCATCCGAAAAAGTCTGGAGAGTTTTGTTGCCGGAATGCGCGACAAGACCGGCCAGTTGGCAAATGCCCTGTTGGCGTCTGCGTTCAGTGTTGTAGATGCGCTGATTTTTATTGTGGTGGCACCGGTGGTGGCGTTTTACATGTTGCTGGACTGGGACCGGATGGTGGCAACTGTTGATGGCTGGGTGCCGCGCGACCATCTGGAAACCGTGCGCAAGCTTGCCCGAGACATCGACAAGGTTCTTGCCGGTTTCGTGCGCGGACAGTTGACCGTTTGTCTGATTCTCGGCGCGTTCTATTCCATAGCGCTGATGGTCGTCGGCCTGCAGTTCGGCCTAATCGTCGGGCTTGTAGCCGGATTGCTGACCTTCATTCCTTATGTCGGATCGACGATCGGCGGGGTCCTGTCCATCGGACTCGCGCTCTACCAGTTCTGGGGCGCACCGGAACTGATCGTCGCAGTTGCCGTGATTTTCGTCATCGGCCAGACCGTAGAGGGAAATTTTCTGACACCAAAGCTGGTCGGCTCTTCCGTGCAGTTGCATCCTGTCTGGCTGATGTTCGCGCTTTCGGCCTTTGGCTCGCTGATGGGTTTCACGGGCATGCTGGTGGCCGTTCCGGTTGCGGCTTGTATAGGCGTCTTCTCGCGTTTCGGGCTAAAGCAATATCTGGCGGGGCGGCTCTATCTGGGCCACAGCGTCAAGAAAGAGAAAGAACAGAAAGACAGCGCGGATGTCTGACCAGCTGATTCTGGATTTTCCGGTCGAAACAGCGTTCGGCAAGTCGGATTTTTTCCGGTCGCCCGCGAATGCGCTGGCGATCGACATGGTCGAGGCCTGGGAAAGCTGGCCAATGAACCGGCTGGTGCTGATCGGTCCGGACGGTTCCGGCAAGTCGCATCTGGCGCATATCTGGGCGGGCCTTTCGGGGGCTACCCTGTTTCCGTCGTCGGATATCGATGTTCTGGACGCCGACGCCGTGACGCAGCGCGCGCTCTGCATCGAGGATGTGCACCTGATTTCCGGCAATATGGCGGCGCAGACTGCCCTGTTCCACATCCACAATTTCGCCATGGAACGCGGCACACCGCTGATGATGACAGGCCGCGGTCCCGTGGCCGGATGGGGCTTGACCCTTCCGGACCTTAACAGCCGCCTGAGCTCGGCCGCCACAGTCGCGATGGAGCCGCCCGACGACGCGTTGCTGGCCGCTGTCATGGTCAAGCAGTTTGCCGATCGCCAGAATGTCATAACGCCGGACCTGATCTCTTATCTGGTCCTGCGGGTCGAACGTTCCTTTTCCGCGGCGCGCGACGTTGCAAGCGCACTGGACTCCTACGCCATTGCCAACAAAAGACCTATTACACGCCGGTTGGCGGCGGAGGTGCTGGACAATTCGGGGGCGCAGGGGGCATAGTTTTCGCAGAGGTGTCCATGCTGAAATCAATTGAAAAAATAGACGCTGATTTCCTTCATTCGGAAGTTGGTCCGCCGATCGAATATACCGAGATCGACCCGCAAGGTCCTTCGCGGTTCATAAACCGTGAACTTTCCTGGCTGGCCTTCAACTGGCGCGTTCTGAGCCTGGCGGAAAAACCGGCGCTACCATTACTGGAGCGGTTGCGAATGCTGTCGATCTCGGGCAGCAACCTTGATGAATTCTATACTGTCCGCGTGGCCGGTCTGCGAGAACTGGTGCGCGGCGGCATTACTTATCCCGCGATCGACGGACTGAGCCCCACCGAGCAGTTGCGCCTTACCGACGACGATGCGCGGCGATTGCTGGACCGCCAGCAGGAGATCTGGCTGGAGCTGAAATCCGAGATGGAGGCGGAGGGCATAGCACTTATGAACCGTGCCGATCTGACCGGCGAGGACCACAAATTCCTGCTGGACGTATTCACGGATCAGGTGTTCCCGGTGCTAAGCCCGCTTGCCATTGATCCGGCGCATCCGTTTCCGTTCCTGTCGACAGGTGGTCAGACGCTGGCTCTGCAATTACAGCGTGACAGGGACAAGCGCCCGTTGCAGGCTCTTTTACCGATCCCGCAACAGATTGACCGTTTCATCGCCCTGCCGGACACACCGGAGGGCGGACAGCGGCTGATTGTGCTTGAAGACGTGCTGCTGGAATTCATCGACCGCCTGTTCCCCGGCTACAGCATCAAGGGCCATTGTTCCTTTCGCATTCTTCGCGACAGCGATCTGGAAGTCGAGGAAGAGGCCGAGGATCTGGTGCGTGAATTCGAGACCGCGCTCAAGCGCCGCCGCCGCGGAGAGGTTATCGTTCTGACCATCACCAAGGACGCGCCCGAAGCCCTGCGTTCGCTTATCCTGCGTGAACTTAAGGTTAATGACGAGGATGTCGTCGAAGTGGAAGGCATTCTAGGCGTCGGCGACCTGAGTAGCCTGATACTGAATTCGAGGCGCGACCTGCAATGGCCGACATTTACGCCGCGCATGCCGGAACGCGTTCATGATTTCGACGGTGACATTTTCGCCGCGATCCGGCAAAAGGACATGTTGCTGCACCATCCATATGAGACCTTTGATATCGTGGTCCGTTTTCTGCAGAAAGCGGCGCGCGATCCTGATGTACTGGCGATCAAGCAGACGCTCTATCGCACCTCGGCGCAGTCGCCAATCGTCGAGGCATTGTGTCTCGCCGCCGAAGAGGGCAAATCGGTTACTGCACTGATCGAATTGAAGGCGCGGTTCGACGAGGCTGCAAATATCCGCCAGTCCCGCATGCTGGAGCGGGCGGGCGCCCACGTGGTTTATGGCTTTTTGGATCTGAAAACGCACGCCAAGATCTCTACTGTCGTGCGGCGAGAAGGCAAGCAACTGGTTACTTATACCCATTTCGGAACCGGTAACTATCACCCTGACACCGCCAAGGTTTACACCGACCTGTCGTTCTTTACATGTTCCAAATCGCTGGGGCAGGACGCCACGAAAGTCTTCAACTATGTCTCAGGTTACGCCCTTCCCGAAGGGTTGAAAAAGCTCTCGGTGTCGCCGATGAAGATGAAAGACGACCTGCTGGCCTTGATCCAGAACGAGGCAGATCAGGTCGCTAAGGGCAATCCGGGCCGGATCTGGGCAAAGATGAACGCGATTATCGAGGAAGACATCATCGATGCGCTCTATGCCGCAAGCCAGGCCGGCGTCAAAATCGATCTGGTCGTGCGCGGAATTTGCGGGTTGCGGCCGATGGTCAAGGGCCTGTCTGAGAATATCCGCGTGAAGTCCATCGTCGGCCGCTTTCTGGAGCATTCGAGGATCGTCTGTTTCGGCAATGGCGGCGGGTTGCCGTCGAAAAAGGCGCGTGTGTTCATTTCCTCTGCCGACTGGATGGGGCGCAACCTGAACCGCCGGGTCGAAAGCCTCGTGGAGATCACCAACCGCACTGTTCATTCCCAGATCATGAGCCAGATCATGACGGCCAATCTTGCCGATCAGGAAAACAGCTGGGTGCTGATGCCGGACGGGTCCTACATTGCGCACCAGCGAGAAGGCGACGAACGCCTGTTCAACTGTCACAGATTTTTCATGGAAAACCCGTCCCTGTCCGGACGCGGCAAAGCAGGCGCCAAGGATGTGCCGGAATTGATACACAGCTATGACGACGACTGACCTGCCGAAACCCGTTTCAGCAAAGACCCTCGCTTCGCTGGAGAGGGTGGGCGTGATCGACATCGGATCGAACTCTGTCCGTCTGGTGGTGTTCGACGGCGCGGCTCGGTCGCCGGCCTATTTCTATAACGAAAAGATACTCTGCGGGCTGGGCAAAGGCTTTCGGACGACGGGAATGCTCAATCCCGAAGGTTACGTCCGCGCGCTCAGCGCCCTCAGGAGGTTCGGCAAGCTGGCCAAGCTCATGCGCCTGAATTCGCTGACTGCGATTGCCACGGCCGCCGTGCGCGACGCGGAAGACGGATCGAAATTCTGCGCAGAGGTCAAGGAACAGACAGACATCACCATTCAGATCGCCAGCGGCAAGCACGAGGCGCGGTTGTCGGCGCAGGGCATCCTGCTGGGTTGGCCCGAAGCAACAGGGCTGGTCTGCGATATTGGCGGTTCGTCTATGGAAATCGCGGAGTTGAACGACGACGGCATCGGCCAGCTTGCTACCTCGCCCCTCGGACCCTTGCAGCTTGAAGGTCTCATCGGCGGAAAGCAGACCGACGAAGAGGTCATCGAGACCGAATTGATCAAGTTGACGCGGGGATTCCTGAGACCTTACGAAAGGCTGTTTCTGGTCGGCGGATCGTGGAGGGCCATCGCAAAACTCGATATGGCCTACCGGTCCTATCCGCTGCACGTCTTGAACGAATATTGCGTGGGTCTGGATCATCTGCAGGACACACTCGACTGGATAGACAGGCTGACCATGGAAGAGATGATCGACCTGACCGGCAGTTCGGAAACCCGGATGAGCCTTATTCCGCTGGCCGCGAAAGTCCTGAAGCAGGTGCTGGCGCGCATCGCGCCAAAAGAAATTTATTTTTCCAGCTTCGGGCTGCGCGAGGGATTGTTGTATGAACGCATGCCCGACGAAGTGCGGCGGCTTGATCCGATGATGGAGGCTTGCCGCTACAGCGAACAAAGCTCTGCGCGGTTTCCCGGCTTCGGCGATAACCTAGCCGACTGGCTGATGCCTTTGTTCCAGGACGAGACGGAACACAGGCTGATCCGCGCAGCCTGCCTGTTGCACGATGTCGGTTGGCGGGCGCATCCTGACTACCGCGCCGATCTCAGCTTTGAAAACGCGACGCGGGCGAACCTTGGCGGGCTGGATCATCGCGGTCGACTTATTCTGTCGCTGGCGCTTCATTACCGCTACAAGTCGGGCTCGCCGTCCGGCCTGTCCCAGACCATGTATTCACTTCTGCCGGAGGCGGACTGGAAGATGGCCGAGTTGCTGGGCAGGGCGATCCGGTTCGGAGCCTTGATGCCCGGACAGGATATGAAACCCTTGGGGCATCTGTCGTTGCGGGATGGCATTCTGGAGCTGGAACTGAACGAGGCGGACCGGGACCTGTTCGGCGAAGTGGTTCAAAAACGCATGGATGCCGTTGCTAAAATGATCGGAGTGCCGGCCGAGATTTCTTATATCGCGGCCTAGAGGAACAGCCCCTGGAAATTGCTGCTCCAGTTCGCGGGGTCCTTGCCGAGATCGAAGCCGATCTTGTAGAGGGCCCGCATATACTCTTTGTCGAACAACTCCTTGCTCTCGCCCTTGAAAGCGTTGGGCAACAGCATGACACGCACTTTCAGGCCGTCACGCTCCGCCAGCGCACCGACCTCCTTGATATCGCCGACACTTTGGGACTTGACCAGCGTGTCGATCGTCCTGAGCGCCAGCGACAGAAGGCCGGTCCGTTGGGGTTCGTATTCCGGTAGCAATTTATCATTATATATCAGCCATATACGGTTTTCTCTCTGGCTTAATCCAAGCCGCCGCAGGATGGACCGCATCGGCACTTCGGGAGGATAGACGAACACTTCTTTGGTGACGCCACCGTCGACATGCAGTTCGCTCCGCATTGTCTTTCCGTCGGTGACCGTAAAGCTCACCGGCGTGAAGGCGATGGGAATGGCGGCGGACGCCCACAAGACGTCGCGCACCAGTTTTCGCGCCGCCGGAGACCGGTGATTTGCGATTTCCCCAATGTTCCAGATGACCGGTTCGGCGGCATCGAGGTGGGTCGTTCCGATATACAGGCGGCGGCCGGTCAGATGCTCGTCACCGATCCTGTCGATCATGTCATCGGTCAATTCGCGCTTGATGACTTCCCGCAATCGCTTTGTGTTGAACAGTGACTGCCCGTGAATAATTCCGGTGAAGAACTTCGCCTCGACCAAATCGCGCGTAGTGGTTTCTGTATAGAGTCGCGTGATGTGTACGTCATATTCCGGTCCCAGAAAGGCAAACGGTGCGATCAGAGATCCGGTCGAGACGCCGGTCACGATATTGAATTTCGGTCTTTTTCCGGACGCGGTCCAACCGTTCATTATGCCCGCGCCGAACGCGCCGTCGGCGCCGCCGCTGCTCAGTGCCAGAATGTCGAGGCCTTTGCCGCTATTTCGAGTTCCGCGACTGTTGGCCAGGATGCTGTCGGCTTCGTCGATATAGACCTCGGGCGGGGCAGATCCGATGATCCGCACGCCCGGAAAGCCCACCGGATAGAAGGCTTTGTAGTTCACTTCGGGCGGCGCATCGGAAGAGCGGTCACGTCCGGCACAGGCGGCCAGAAAGACCATCAAGATCAAAGAAAAAAGTTTTAGGCGTAAAATCACGTCAATTCTCGGCTAAAAACGGGTTCCATCCAAGCCTAGGCACAGTTGTGCGGTTGCGCAACAAAAACGAATAGCCTAGAGATTTGCGACGTGTTTTCAGGAGATTTGTCCAATGCGGATGTCGCGGTACTTTTTGCCAATTTTGAAAGAAACCCCTGCCGAGGCGCAGATTGTCAGCCACCGGTTGATGTTGCGGGCCGGAATGATCCGTCAGGCTGCCGCCGGTATCTATTCCTGGCTGCCGCTTGGGTTCAAGGTGCTGCGTCGCCTCGAGGATATCGTGCATCAGGAACAAATTCGCGCTGGTCACAACCCGATGCTTATGCCGACCCTGCAATCCGCCGACCTTTGGCGCGAAAGCGGTCGCTATGACGATTACGGCGAAGAAATGTTGCGCATCAAGGACCGTCACGGTCGTGACCTGCTGTACGGACCGACCAACGAGGAACTGATAACGGATATTTTCCGCAACAACGTGCATTCCTATAAGGATCTGCCGCTGACGCTGTACCACATCCAGTGGAAATTCCGCGACGAAATCCGCCCGCGTTTCGGCGTCATGCGGGGCCGCGAGTTCTTTATGAAGGACGGTTACAATTTCGACGTCGACAAACCGTCCGCGATCCAAGCCTACAACCGCCACATGGTAAGCTATCTGCGCACTTACGAGCGCATGGGGCTCAAGGCGATCCCGATGCGCGCCGCCAGCGGCCCGATCGGCGGCGACAACACGCACGAGTTTCTGGTGCTGGCCGACACCGGCGAGAGCGAAGTTTTCTATGACAGCGCGATCCTCGACCTGAAGCTGGGCGACCGGACCGTGGATTACGACGATTGGGGTCAGTGTGAGAGCATCGTGACCGAATGGACGACGCCTTATGCCCGAACCGACGAAACCCATGATCAGGCTGTTTTCGAGAACGTACCCGAGGAACGCCGCAAGACGTCCCGCGGTATCGAGGTCGGCCAGATTTTCTATTTCGGCACCAAGTATTCCGACGCGATGAACGCCAAGGTCGTGACGCAGGACGGGGACCGCGTTCCTGTCCACATGGGAAGCCACGGCATCGGCGTGTCGCGACTGGTCGGTGCGATCATCGAGGCCAGCCACGACGATAACGGTATCATCTGGCCAGAGGCGGTTGCCCCGTTCCGCGTCGGTATCGTGAACCTGAAACAGGGCGACGAGGAAGCGGATGGAGCCTGCGATGGTTTATACAAGGCGGCCATGGCGCTGGGCCTTGATCCGCTTTATGACGACCGGTCCGAACGGGCAGGGGCCAAGTTCGCGACCATGGACCTGATCGGTCTGCCATGGCGTATCACCGTAGGGCCGCGCGGACTGAAAAACGGCGTGGTCGAACTGACTTGCCGGAAGACCGGTGAAAGCGAAGAGTTGACGCCGGAGCTTGCGTTGCAGAGACTGTCCGAGATTTACGCAGGGATCTAGAACGGTATGACACGGATTGTGAACATAGCTGGCGGTGTACTGCTGGCCTGTTCCATGTCGCAGTTTCCGGAGTTTTCACAGCAATATGTGCAGCGCCTCGGCGGGGCGGTTGACGAATTGTCGACCGTCGTCAAGGATTTCGATAAATCGGCAGAGGTAACTGGCCTGACCCGGGAAACAGCACTGTCGTCGCTGACCGGAACCGAGTTTCTTGGCCGCCGTCAGGATGACATGCGCCGAACCATTACCCGACAGGAGCGTCTGGCCGAAAACTATGACGCGCTGAAAAATGCCGCCGCGTATGAGCGGCTGGTCTATATCGCTAAACTAACAGACACGGATATCGCGAAACATACCTGGGCCGACTTCCAGCCTGCTGTGCCGCTGACGCTGGATGGTATGGTGTTTACGGTCGTGGGCTATCTGGCAGGCTATGGATCGCTGACCGCCCTGTTCGGACTTCGTCGCGGACGGCGAAACAGGCGGTTGGCATGACCGGTCGCGCCTTCGCGCCCCACGAATGGATGATCGCCTGGCGCTATCTGCGCGCGCGGCGCTCCGAAGGAGGGGTCAGCGGCATGACTTGGATATCGTTGATCGGCGTATCCCTTGCAGTGTTTGCCCTGATCGCGACGCTGGCCGTGCGAGCCGGTTTCCGGACCGAATTCGTCAATACCATTCTGGGCGCGAACGCGCATGCTTCGATCTATTGGGCGCCGGTGCGGCAGGCGAATGGCGTGGTCGTGCAAACCAATACCGACTATCTGCGGATTGCCGATGCCCTGCGTGGCCTTCCTGCTGTGACACGCGCTGCGCCGGTCGTGAAGGGGCAGGTTTTGGCCTCTGCCAACGGGCGCAATGTGGGCGTGCAGGTTCTGGGCGAGAGGCTTGAGGATTTGCGCACCCTGCCGCTGATCGCCCAACCGGAGACAAAGATCGGCTCACTGGAGGATTTCGAAAGCGGCGTCGCGATCGGAACCGGCGTGGCGCGGTCGCTGGGCCTCGATTTGGGGGACCGGATCAAGCTGACTTCGCCCGAGGGTGTCAAAACTGCCTTCGGCACCAGTCCACGGGTCAACAGTTACGAGGTCGCCTATATTTTCGGCGTCGGGCGTTATGACATCGACTCCGTCCGTGTCTATCTGCCTTTGTCTGAGGCGCAGAGTTATTTCAACCGCGAGGGCGCGGTGGACGAGATCGAGGTGTCCGTCGTGGACCCCGACAGCATCGACGAAATTTCCAACGACCTGCGGCAGGTCAGCGGCGCTCGCGCGCTGGTCTGGACCTGGCGCGATGCCAACGGCAACTTCCTGCAGGCGTTGAAGATGGAGGACAATATCATGTTCATCATCCTGTCGATCCTCGTTCTGATCGCTTCGATGAACATCGTGTCCGGCCTTATCATGCTGGTAAAGAACAAGGGTCGGGATGTGGGCATTCTGCGCACGATAGGCCTGACTGAAGGGTCGATCATGCGGATTTTCTTTATCTGCGGGGCATCGATTGGTGTTACCGGAACAGTGGTCGGCGTCATTCTTGGCTGCCTTTTCGCGATCTATATCGATCCGATATTCGACATTGTTAACTATTTCGCCGGTGGCGGGGTATGGGACCCATCTGTTCGGTTGCTGTCGAACTTGCCAGCGCGGCTGGAAATTGGCGATGTGCTCAGCGCCGTAGCGCTGTCGTTGGGACTTTCTTTTCTGGTCACAATCTTTCCGGCGCGCCGTGCTGCGCGCCTGAACCCGGTGGAGGCGTTGCGCTATGAGTAACGTGCTGACGCTTTCGCATATCATCAAGACCTACAATCTCGGAAAACCGACCGAGGTGTCCGTGCTCAAGGGCGTAGATCTGACCGTCGCAGCGGGCGAGATAGTCGGCTTGATCGCCCCATCCGGCGCGGGCAAATCGACCTTGCTGCATATCGCGGGTCTGCTGGACACGCCGGACAGCGGAAGCGTCACGATCTCGGGCCAGGAAATGTCGGGCCAGTCAGACCGGCGGCGCACCACAGCGCGGCGGCGCGATATCGGCTTCATCTACCAGTTTCATCATCTGTTGCCGGAGTTTTCTGCTGCAGAGAATGTCGTGCTGCCACAGATGGCAGAAGGCGTCGCAAAGCCTGTCGCCATGCAACGGGCCGAGGAATTGCTTTCGCTGGTCGGCCTGTCGGAGCGTGCGACGCACCGCCCCGCCGAACTGTCCGGCGGGGAACAGCAGCGGGTCGCGTTCTGCCGTGCGCTGGCCAACCGGCCGAAACTGCTGCTGGCGGACGAGCCGACCGGAAATCTGGATCCGGAGACTTCGGATCGCGTGTTCAACCGTCTGATTGAACTGGTGCGGGATACCGGCTTGTC
>JAHEFH010000007.1:26306-37301 GCA_024640245.1 Paracoccaceae bacterium
AGGATCAGGATACGGTTCGACTTTGTGCCGATCAGGCGGTCCTCCAGCAGGCGTAGCGCATCGTTGCCCAAGACAGAAGAGCAGGTTTCGCCGGAAAACTCGGTTACATGACGCAATGCCTGCCGCCCGATCTGTTCGGCCTTGGCGTCCGGCACGATACTGGCGGCATAGCGCGCTATGGCACCGGGGAACCAGAACAGCGCCAGCGCAAGCACGACAGCCGTGATGCCGCCGCCGATCAGCCAGCGTACGCGGCCGGGCTTCGGCAGTCCGCGGCGTAGGCGGGACTGGATAGTCTCGATCGCCTTGACCATGAGGTCGTCATTGATTTCAAGCTCTTCCTCAGTCGCGCCGTCGGGTATGAAGGTTACGGCTGCGCCCTCCTTGTGGACGCGCCGGACAGCGGCAAGCGACCAGTGGGTCAGGGGGTTCTCGTTCTTGTCGGACAGGACCAGCGAGGCATTGCCGAACGACACGATGACCTCGCGGCGCTGGGCGTCTGCGGACTCTTTCCAGAGCCCGATGCTTTCCAGCCGGTCATATTGTTCGAGTGCTGTCATCGCCTGTATGCCCCTGAGGCAAGACCTTTTTCGGCCCTTTGGAGCGACGATACACGAACCTCAGCCACCTTGCCAGCGGTTACGGGAATTTCAGCCGGATTTCAGGCTGCGTCGGCGGCAGCGCCGAAGCGGTTGTAGTATCCCTTTCCAGTGGCCGCCAGACCGCGGAGCGATTTCGGCGCGGCGAAACGCTCCCCGTGGGCGGCTGTCAGGGTGTCACAGATTTCCACGGCCCTCGGCGCTCCGATAATGTCGAGCCAGCTGAACGGGCCACCGGTCCACGGCATGAATCCCCAGCCGAGAATGGCCGCCACGTCACCTTCGCGGATGTCCAGCAGCACCTCTTCATCCAGCGCGCCGATAGCTTCCAGCACCTGAGACATGATCAGGCGGTGCTGCACCTCTGTCACGTCCGGCTGATCGTTCGATACCGGCCAGTTCTCGGCCAGACCGCCCCACAGGCCCGTGCGCCTGCCCTTGTCGTCATAGGCGTAGAAACCCGACTTGGATTTCCGCCCCAGCCTTCCGTCTGCAGCCATTTTGAATACTATGTCATCCGCTGGAGTTTCGGGATAGGCGTCACCCATCGCGGCCTTGGAAGCCTTGGCGATCTTGACCGCCAGATCGATGGAAATCTCGTCCGTCAGTTGCAGCGGGCCGACCGGCATGCCCATCTGCTTCGCGGCATTTTCGATCAGGGCGGGCGCGACGCCTTCGGCCACCATGCGGATGCCTTCGTTGACGTAAGGCAGGATGCAGCGGTTGGCATAGAAGAACCGCGCGTCGTTGACCACAATCGGCGTTTTCTTGATTTGTGTAACATAATCAAGCGCTTTGGCTACAGCCTCGTCGCCGGTATTCTTGCCTTTGATGATCTCGACCAGCGCCATCTTGTGCACCGGAGAGAAGAAATGGATGCCGATATAGCGGCTGTCGTCGCGGCTGGCCTTGGCCAGTTCCGTGACCGGCAGGGTCGACGTGTTGGTGGCGAAGATCGCACTTTTGTCCAGTTGCGCCTCGGCCTTTCTGGTCGCGTCGGCTTTGATTTCCGGGTCTTCGAACACCGCCTCGACGATCAGGTCGCAACCCTTCAGGTCGTCGTAGGAGGCGGTCGCATGCACGCGGCCGAGCACTTCTGCTTTCTGATCTTCCGTGATCTTGCGGCGTTTGATGCCGTCGTCCAGAATTCCTTCGACTGTTGATTTTCCCCTGTCGGCAGAGGCCTGATCGCGGTCTAGCAGAACCACTTCGATCCCTGAACGCGCCGACACAAAGGCAATGCCCGCGCCCATCATGCCTGCGCCGAGGACGCCGAGCTTTCTGACCGTCATGTCCGGCACGCCTGCCGGACGCGACGCGCCCTTTTCCAGTGCCTGTTTCGATATGAACAGCGTGTTGATCATGGCGCTGGACGAGGGGTTCAGCAGCAGGTTGGTGAACCAGCGCGCCTCGACCCGGATCGCTTCGTCGAAGGGCAACATTGCGCCTTCGTAGATTGCCGACAGCATGGCGCGGGCGGCGGGATAGACGCCCTGTGTCTTGCCGTGCACCATGGTCACCGCGCCGACATAGGTCATGTAACCGGCCGCGGTATAAGGTTCGCCGCCGGGCATCTTGAAGCCATTCTTGTCCCACGGTTTCACCAAATCTGCGTCTGTAGCGTTCAGAATCCAGTCCTTGGCGCGTGCCAGCAACTCGTTTGACGCAACAACCTCGTCAATCAGGCCGAATTTCGCCGCCGCTTGCGGTTCCGACAGTTTGCCCTCCAGCAAAAAAGGCGCGACCGTCATCAGGTCCATCTTGCGGCTGAGCCGCGTGGTGCCGCCGCCGCCCGGAAAAAGGCCCACCATAATCTCGGGCAGTCCGATCTTGGCCTTCGAATTGTCGGCGGCGATGATCCGGTGACAGGCCAGTGCTATTTCGTAGCCGATGCCCAGCGTGGTGCCGGGCAGGGCGGCGACGACCGGCTTTCCGCCGCGACCGGTTTTGGGGTCCATGCCAGCGCGTTCAATCTTGCGCGACATACGGTGGAAATCCATCATGCCCTCGAACAGGCCCTTGGCGGGATTGTCGCCGGCTTCAGCCTTCATCTGGGCAATGACGTTCAGGTCCATGCCGCCGGCGAAATCCTTCTTGGCTGACGTGATGATCGCGCCTTTGACCGCTTCGTCGGCGATAACCTTGTCGATCAGGGCCTCCAGTTCGCCGATCCCCGCCATCGACAGCACGTTCATGGACTTGTCCGGCACGTCCCAGCGGATCGTGGCGATGCCGTCGGCATCCAGATCATAATGAAAATCGGTCATGGTCTTTTCCTTCTTCATTCCTGCGGCAGATCAGAGCCGTCCTTACGGGTGAACCGGCCCTTGCCGTTCTTGCTGGTCACCTTCATGTCTACGTCGGAATAGGTGCAGACCTCTTCGGGTGCCTTGGTGCCGATGACCAGAAAGCGCGCCTCCCTGTCGGTCCGGTTGACGAACCTGTGCCCGTTGGGGACGCCCGCCGGAAAAGCGGCGCATTCGCCCCGTCGCATGCGGGTTTCGCCTTCGTCCTGTTCCAGAACCAGTTCACCCTGCGTGACCATTACGAATTCGTCCTCGTTCAGGTGCCAGTGCCGGACAGACGAAACGGCCCCCGGTTGCAGGATCACCAGATTCGCGCCGAATTGTGTCAGCCCGCCGGCCTCTCCCAGCCGGAGGGAGCTGCGCCCTTTCATCTGGCTGGCGTGGGGTTCGGGATAGGTCGAGCCGGTTTTCAGCGGGACGGTTTTCAAGTCGATTTTCGGCATCATACCCTCTCGATCAAAGTGGCGGCGCCCATGCCCGAACCGATGCAGAGCGTGGCGAGGCCGGTTTCCTTGTCGGCGGCTTCCAACTCGTCAAGCAGGGTGCCGAGGATCATGGCACCCGTCGCCCCCAGCGGGTGGCCCATGGCAATCGCGCCGCCGTTGACATTCAGCCTGTCGTGGTCGACGCCGAAATAGGTCATGAAGCGCAACACGACCGAGGCGAAGGCCTCGTTGACCTCGAACAGGTCGATATCGGCGATCGTCATTCCAGCGTTTTTCAGGATTTTCTCGGTGACGGGCACCGGTCCGGTCAGCATGATCGTCGGGTCAGTGCCGATTTTGGCCGTCGCCCTGATCCGCGCGCGGGGTTTCAGGCCGTGTCGCTCGCCATAGGCCTTGTTGCCGATCAGAACGGCCGCTGCGCCATCGGTGATGGCAGAGGAGTTGCCGGCGTGGTGCACATGATTAATGCGCTCCAACTCCGGATATTTCAGGATGGCGATCTTGTCGAAGCCGGGCATGACCTCGCCCATGTCTTTGAAGCTTGGGCGGAGTGCGCCAAGCGACTGCATGTCAGTGCCTTCACGAATCTGCTCGTCGGTGTCGAGGATCGGCAGGCCGTTCTGGTCACGGACTGTAAAGATCGAGTCGGCGAACTTTCCCGCCCTGCGGGCGGCGGCGGCGCGTTTCTGGCTTTCGACGGCATAGGCGTCGCAGTCGTCGCGGCTGAAGCCGTATTTGGTGGCAATCAGGTCGGCGCTGATGCCCTGGGGGACGAAATAGCTTTTCATGGCCAGAAAGGGATCGACCGCGATCGCGCCGCCGTCTGACTGCATCGGCACGCGGCTCATGCTCTCGACGCCACCGGCGATATAGCCGTCGCCCTGACCGCCCATGACCTGACCCGCGGCCATGTTGACGGCTTCGAGCCCAGAAGCGCAGAAGCGGTTGACCGACACGCCCGGCACGCTTTCATCAAGGTCGGAATAAAGCACGGCAGACCGGGCCAGACAGCCGCCCTGTTCGCCCACCTGGGTGACATTGCCCCAGATCACGTCTTCGACCGCCTTCGGATCCAGCCCGTTGCGGTGAACCAGCTCGTTCAGGGTCAGGGCGGACAGGCGGACAGAGGTGACCTCGTGCAGGCTGCCGTCCTTCTTGCCGCGTCCACGCGGACTGCGCACTGCGTCGTAAATATAGGCATCCGT
Source organism: Paracoccaceae bacterium (assembly GCA_024640245.1). GTDB lineage: Bacteria > Pseudomonadota > Alphaproteobacteria > Rhodobacterales > Rhodobacteraceae > Amylibacter. The sequence continues at coordinate 30,863 of JAHEFH010000007.1, forward strand.
CATTTCATGGCCCTTTCCATCAGGTCGTAGGGGTGCTTCCAGCCTGGCAGGGCCGCAATCCGGGTCAACCATCCATCGATATTGGGGTAATCGGATCGTGTGAAGCCGAACTCTTCCGGGTAGTACAAGTAGGAACAACAGCTGAAATCGGCGGTTGTCGGTGCGTCCGTTGCGATCCAGTCGCGGCCGTAAAGGTGGCTCTCAAGAATGTTCAATGCGGCTTGCGACCGACCCTTCAGGAACTTGATCACTTCTTCGGAACGGTATTTTTCGGGAATGAAGTTGATCTGAAACCGCAAGGTGCCGATTTGCGATGAAAGCTTGTGATTGTCCCAAAGCGTCCAGCGCAGGATATCCAGGCGTTCGTCTTCGTTTTTTGGGCCGAACTTTCCGGTCTCTTTCGACAGGACGTCCAGCATCACGCCGGACTGGGCGTAGCGTTTGCCGTCGTGGATCAGGACGGGAACCTCTTTCATCGGGTTGATCCGGGCGAAATCCTCGGACCGCGCCTCGCCTTTGAAGAAGTCTACGAAAACCTGCTCCCACGGCAGGCCGCACAGTTCCAGCATCAGGGCAACCTTGTAGGAATTGCCGCTTTCGCCGAAACAATAGAGTTTGCTGGTCATTAAAATGCCTCCGCTGGCAGGGCCATTACCGTGTCGGCGCCGGACTGGATGCGAGCCAGATGGGCTCCGGTCATCGGCAGACAGCGCGCCATGTAATAGCGGCCGGTGGCCAGTTTCGTTTCATAGAACGCCGGGTCGACGGTTTTGTCGTCCAGCGCGTCCAACGCGATTCTTGCCATGCGGGCCCACATCAGTCCCAGACAAACATGCCCGAACAAATGCATGAAATCGGAAGCTCCCGCCAGCGCATTGTTCGGGTTTTTCATACCTTTTTCGACAAAATACATTGTAGCGGCCTGCAAGTCCTTGGATGCCAGCTTCAGCGGTGTCAGGAATTCGTCATTCAGTGCGGCATTGTTCTTGTTTTCGGCAATGAAGCCTTTGACGAGGTCGAAAAAGGCGATCATGTGCTTGCCGCCGTCGGCCGACAACTTGCGGCCGACCAAGTCCAGCGCCTGAACGCCGTTCGCCCCTTCGTAGATCATTGCGATACGTGCATCGCGCGCGATCTGGGACATTCCCGTTTCCTCGATATAACCGTAACCCCCGAAAATCTGCTGTGCCTGCACCGTCATGTCGAAGGCGGTATCGGTGATGAAGCCCTTGATCACCGGCGTCAGCAATGAGATCATCCCTTCTGCCGCCGCATCGCCGTTGCGGTTGACCTCGTCAACGGTTTTGGCACCCCACAGGATCAGGGCGCGCGCGCCTTCGACAAAGGATTTCTGGTTCATTAGCATGCGGCGGACATCCGGGTGCACGATCAGCGGATCGGCGGGTCCGTCAGGATTTTTTGCACCGCTGACGTCGCGGCCCTGCAACCGCTCGCGAGCATAGGCGGCGGCGTTCTGATAGCCGAGCACCGCTTGACCCAACCCTTGCAGCCCGACGCCGATGCGGGCCTCGTTCATCATGGTGAACATGGCTCGCATGCCGTCTTGTTCCTTGCCCAGCAGGTATCCGGTGGCACCATCATAATTCATGACGCAGGTGGCGCTTGCGTGGATGCCCATTTTCCTTTCGAGCTTGGTGCATGTGACGGCGTTGCGCTCACCGAGCGATCCGTCGTCCTTTAGGAGTATTTTTGGAACAATGAAGAGTGAAAGGCCCTTGGTGCCCGCTGGCGCGCCAGCGGTTCTTGCCAGTACGAGGTGGATGATGTTTTCGGTCAGATCATGCTCGCCGGCAGAGATGAATATCTTTTCGCCAGTGATATCGTATTTCCCGTCGCCGCGTGGTTCCGCCCTTGTCCGGATCAGGCCCAGATCGGTGCCGCAATGGGATTCGGTCATGTTCATCGTGCCGCCCCAGTCGCAGGTGACCAGCTTGGGCAAGTATGTCCGTTTCTGTTGATCAGACCCGTGCTTGTGGATTGCGGTATAGGCCGCGTGGGTCAGGCCATGATACAGTGAGAATGCGTGGTTCGCGCCGCAGAGCATTTCTCCGACAGCGGTTTGCAGCAGATAGGGCATGCCCTGACCGCCGTACTCGGGATCACAATCCAAACCGGTCCAGCCGCCGTCGCGCAGTGCATCGAACGCCTGCTTGAAGCCGCTCGGCGTTCGCACGACGCCGTTTTCCAATCTACATCCCTCGGTGTCGCCGGACGCGCTGATCGGGGCAAGCACTTCGGCCGAAATCTTTCCGGCCGCGTCCAATACTGCGGCGGTAAAATCCGGGGAAAGTTCCTCGTAGCCGCCGATTTTTGCGGTGGAGGCCTGCAGCACTTCCTGCAGCACGAATTGCAGGTCCCGGGTCGGCGGGGTGTAGCTTGTCATTATCAACTCCGGTGCATTGTTATACGTTGACCTCTTTCGTTTTCAGCGGGGAGAGCAGTCTTTCGCGTCGTTAAAATTGTCGTCCCGCATCCTCAATCGCGTCATCTTGTCCGACCCGATGTTGCCGCACCTGCACAAGCCGCGCCGTGTCAACTTAATGCACGTGCGGTCTGTACTGGAATACAGGCGCCGCGTGCCGGTGCGCGAGGGGCTGAAGCGTTCCATGAGCTCGTAGAAACGCAACATCCCCGATGCAACCCGGATTTCGGCACACATCTTGCTTTCAGGTATGGCTATCGCAGGCATCTGGTCCTTTTAAGTGCATTCTACACCTTAGAAACTATGCTGCATATATAATGGTGGATCACTTTGGTTTACGTTTGCGTAACTCGACGTCGCGTCATTTCTGCAGCTGGTCCAAAGTCAGTTTCCGAAGGCCCGACAGCTCGTCAATTGCTTCCTGCAGTTGCGCTTTTCGCGACTCAAGTTCATCGATCTGTGCAGTGGACATTTCAACCATGCGCTCCATCTGGGCGCGATTGTCATTATGCCCTTTATACATGTCCAGCCATTGCCGGATTTCTTCAAGCGTGAAGCCGAAACGCCGCCCGCGCAGGATCAGCTTCAGGCGGGCTCGCTCGCGTGGGCCATAGAACCGGCTTCGGCCGACTTTTTCGGGTGAAAGCAGCTCGATATACTCGTAATAACGAAGAGTGCGCGGGGTCACATCGAAGGTTGCACACATCTCTTTTAAAGACAGAATTTTATCCGGCATCGTTTTTTTTAGTTGTTTCTCACGTCCGGCAGTTTTGACATTTACGTAGCGTCACTGCAAGCTTTATAGGAATTGCGGTGCGAAAAAGTAGAAGCCATACGCGACGAAAAACGCCGGAATTGCGCTGTAGATCGTGGCTAACAATGCTGCTTTCGGGTTCAGGGCTATCGCGGGAAACAAGGCGTCGCCGTCATTGGCGATTGAGTTCCCGATGAGGGCCGAAAACGGTATCAGCCCGTTGATGTAGAAAGTGGTGACGAGAATTTGCGGCCCGCACCCGGGGATGAAGCCGACCAGAATGGCCATCAGCGGAAGCAGTATGCCTACGGTTTTGAACATTGCCTCCAGATCGAGGCCGGCAAAGCTGTTCAGATATTCGAACAACAAAAAAGCCAGTATAACCCAAGCAGTGATGAAGCTGGTTTCCTCTGTCACGCGGGTCATCGCGTTGTCTTTGGTGTTTGTCAGCGCTTTCAGTGGAGAGGCGGCCCAGACGAATATCCCGACTGCGATCCCCGTCAGCGCGATCGCGGTTTCGATTTCGGCGGTGATGCCGGTGAACTCGTACTGAGCTAATGCCATTATCCCGAACGCCAGTCCCGGCAAGAAAACAAGGCCGTAGAGATAGTCCCGTAACCTTCTCGCCCCAATGCGGAAGACCTCGTATGTTTCTCCTCCGGTTTGATATTTTCTTTTATCAATTAAATCAACGATATATCCCGAAATAATCCCGGTGGCAAAAGCGACCGGAAGCAGTACAAGCGCAGCATCGGGGCGCTTTGCCAGCAACAGAAAGGCTGCATCGCCCATCGTCGCCGTCAGCGTCGCCACCACCGCACCCATACTCACGTTGCCGGACGAAAAGGCAGCCACGACGACCACGGCTCCGCCACACCCGGGCATCGCGCCAAGGCAGGAGGCAAGCGGGACCTGCGCATATTTTGCGTTCTTGAAGATGCGGCCGATATCGACACCGAAGACCTTCTCGGCGCCGTAAAACAGATAGAGCGTGGCCGCGACAAATACCGAAACGCCGATATAGGCGTCCTGCAACGCCTGCCGGGTTATCTCGCCCAGAGTACCGGGAACCGCGGCTGTGGCCAGAAGGAACAAGGCGAACAGCAGACGATTGGTCTGGAATGGTCCGGTACGTCCGGGAATACCGCGAATTGCGCTGCGCCCATTTACGGGCAGAGCGCGTTCCCGGTTCGGAACTTCATGCGACATCGACATTTTGCTAACTTTGATATTGCGAATTATTCTCATTAGCACAAATAGCCCTTGCGTCTGCAATTGCAAGGGAAATAAGCATAGGCGTCCGTCGCTCGCGTTTCCCGACCACCCGATATGAAGGTACCCGCCAGATGCCGCAAATTGGAAAAGCTGAAGCCCAGAAATTTGTCGATCGCCTGCCACATTGCAGGGAACTGAACATAAGGGTCGAGGATGCGGCACCGGCTCAGGTCAGCATGTCTCTGCCCTATGACGCACGGCTGATCGGCGATCCCGACACCGGCGTGATCCATGGCGGCGCCGTTTCGGTTCTTATGGATACCTGCGCCGGCGCCTCGGTGAGGATGCACCCTGAGAACGGCGGAGCGCTGGCGACGCTGGATTTGCGTATTGACTATATGCGGGCGGCAAAGCCCGGCGACTCCATCCTGGCAGAGGCGAAGTGCTTCCATGTGACACGAACCGTCGCCTTTATCCGCGTGCGGGCATGGGACAGCGACACGTCGGTTCCGGTTGCTACCGCCAGCGGGGCCTTCACTTTTACGCCGATTTCCAAATCCGAAAGGCCGCCCGCATGAGCAGACAGCGTCCCGAACCCGTTCAGGCGATTAAGGAGCGGCGCGACAGTGTTTTGCGGCGAATGACTAACTCGATCCCCTACATTCAGTTTCTGGGCGTCGAGTTCGAACGTCGCGGCGACGAGTTGACAGCCATTCTGCCTTACAAGGATATGCTGATAGGGAATCCCGAACTGCCTGCCATCCACGGTGGAGTGACCTCGGCGTTTCTTGAGGTGGCGTCGATCACCGAACTGACATGGTCTAATTTCTGGGAAGTGATGGAGAGCGGTGGCGGGGCCGAGACCGATTGGTCCACCGAACCGTTGCCGCCATTGCCCAAGACAATCGATTTCACCGTCGATTTCCTGCGTCCTGGACTGCCGCGCGACGCCTATGCACGCGCCAGGGTTAACCGCTCAGGCCGGCGCTATGCCTCGGTTCATGTGGAGGCGTGGCAGGATAACCGGTCGCGGCTGTTCGCGCAGGCGACCGGGCATTTCCTGATGCCCGAATAAAATGTCGGCGCTGGTCGAAATACCGTTCACCCACCGGCGTATTCTGAAAATCGCAATACCGGTGGTTCTGTCCAATGCGACAGTGCCGATTCTGGGGGCGGTTGATACGGGCGTTGTCGGTCAGCTTGGTGCGGCCGCGCCGATCGGCGCAGTGGGCATCGGCGCTATTATTCTGACTGCGATCTACTGGATTTTCGGCTTTCTGCGCATGGGTACCGCAGGTCTGACGGCGCAGGCAATCGGTGCGCGGGACCAGGGCGAAATAACGGCCCTGCTGGTGCGCGGCCTTATGATCGGCGGAGTGGTGGGGCTGTTCTTCATCCTCTTCCAGATGCCTGTTTTCTGGGCCGCGTTTCAGGTGTCGCCGGCCTCGGCCGAGGTCGAGGGACTGGCGCGCGAATATCTCTCAATCCGCGTCTTTAGCGCGCCGGCGGCAATTTCGATCTATGCCGTCACAGGCTGGATGGTTGCGCATGAGCGAACATTTCACGTGCTGATCCTGCAATTCTGGATGAACGGCCTCAACATTCTTCTGGATCTGCTGTTTGTACTACATTTCGACTGGGGCGTTCAGGGCGTGGCGTCGGCCACGCTGATCGCGGAATGGAGCGGTCTTATACTGGCGCTCTGGCTAGTGCGCGATGGTTTCTCGGCGCAGCACTGGAACAACTGGCCGTCGATTTTTGATCCGGTGCGGCTGAAACGCATGGCGTGGGTCAACGGGGATATCATGCTGCGGTCCATTATGTTGCAGATAGGCTTTGTCAGCTTCCTGTTTTATGGCGCGGCCTTCGGCGATGTCGTTCTTGCGGCCAATCAGGTTCTGCTGCAATTCCTCTATATCACGGCCTATGCGCTCGACGGGTTCGCCTTTGCGGCAGAGGCGCTGGTCGGACAGTCACTGGGCGCGCGCAACCGCGCGGCTCTCAGGCGGGCGGTCATGCTGAACGGC
>JAHEFH010000107.1:0-2678 GCA_024640245.1 Paracoccaceae bacterium
CGGCAAGTTTCGTGCCGTCCGCCTGTGGCATCGAACCGGCAATGCCGGCGCGCTCGTATATGATCTCTCCGCCCTGGGCCTCGTTTTCCAACATTTCAAGATCACGGCGGGCCAGGGTCACAGACGCCACCGGAAGACCACCGCTGACCGGGGTCAGGACAAACGTCTCGATGGAATCGGGCATCACGAAAGCCATTGCACGCGCCGCCCTGCCGATGGCCTGCGCGGGTGTGCCATACTGGCTGTTACGGAAGCGCAACTCTGCCGTGGTTCCGGACAGCGAAAGGCTCTCGACGCGGAGGCCCTGCGGGTTGAGCAGTTTGTTCAGCTGGTCCTGACCACGCTCGTTGATGCCTTCGATATTCAGCCAGGAGGTATCAGTGCTGTAATTTGCGGGACGAGGCGCGATCGGCGTGGGAGCTCCCTCGAACGAGGCATTCTGGTAGGGGGTGTTTTTCGGGTTGAGCGACAATGCAAAGCTGGCCCCGACCTCGCCTCCGTACAAATAATACAGCCCCAGTTGAAGTCCCGGTTTCGGAGTGTATTCCACTCCGAAGTTTAAGGATGTCTTGCGATCGAAAATTTCGCGGTCAACGGTCTCGCGCTGATACCGGTCCGATGAGTATTCGGCCTTGAAAGTCAGGTTTTCGATCGGCGTGATCCACTCGACGCCTCCGAAGATTCCGACTGGTCCGGTGAACCACTGGTCGAAGTTGGGCGTGCCACCCTTCTTGACGGACGACTTCCGCACCGTCGAACTGTTGCTCAGTCGCCCCCAACCCGCGCCGGCAGTGACCTTCACCGTCGGCAGCACGGATTTGGTGGCGACCAGGTATTCCGCGCCCAAAACCGCGGTTCCCATGAAGTCGCGCAGGCCGATGGCCATTGCCGGCATGAACTCCCCCTCTTCGACGAAGCGATACTGAAGGTCGAAGCTTCGGTCGGCATAGCGGGTGTCGCCGGGGTCCGAGAACGTTCCCCAATTATTGAAAATGGAATATCGGAAAGTCCCGGTCAGTTCGGGCGTGATCTGGAAGGTTATGGAGTTTTTCTGCAATTGGGCAAAACGCGATGCGGACACGCTCAATTGGGCGTCCGGATTTGATTCTGCCGTCGGCATGTCGATGAGGCCGGGGGTTCCGTATAGCGATGTGCTGGGCCAGTATGTGGCTTGTGAATATGCGGAAGTCACCAATACAGACGCACCGATCAATCCCGTCACGACGGAGAGTTTGTATTTAGTGATCAAAGACCTGCCCCTTCAATTTTCTGCAGACAAACTGCCTGTCCAGTCAGCAATAGCAAGTGTTCACGATAATGGAAATTATTTTAACGGACGTGATGTTGCCAAAACGACAAAACATCGGCGTCAGGTTCCTGAATGTGCCGGATTAGCGCCGCATGGCCCCCTTAAGATCGGCCAGCCCGAAGGCGCGCAGCGCGGATCCGATGGTGAAATAGGCCAGCATGCCCAGCAGAACCAGCCCGAGCAGAGCCAGATAGCGGAAAAAATCCGTCTGCAATACCGGCCCCAGCATGCGTGCCGCGCCCCAGATGATGCCGCCCATCGCCAGTGATGTTGCCGCGATGCGCGGCAAACGGCGCAGGAACCGGTCGTCAAAGCTTGCGGCCTCACCCATTGCGCGCGAACCGTTCCACAGCAGGGCCACCATGGCCCAGGATGACAGTGTTGTTCCCCAGGCCGCCGCGACATAGCCGATCAACGGCGCCAGGCCCAGCGCCAGGCCCGCGTTCAGGACCATGGCCACCAGCGCGAAACTGAAAGGCGAACGCGTATTTTCGCGGGCAAAATAGAGCGGCTGGAAAACTTTTTGCAACACAAAAGCCGGAAGGCCGAGGGCATAGATCGCAAGGGCCGTCGCCGTTCCGTCGCTGTCCGCCGCGCTGAAAGCACCGCGCTGGAACAGAACCGAGACCAGGACATCGGGTATCAGCGCCATGGTCACAGCGGAGGGCAAAGTCAGGACCAGCGCGAATTCCGTCGCGCGGTTGAAGGCGTTGCGTCCGCCGTTGGTATCCTCGCTTTGCAATCGCCGGGAAAGGTCCGGCAACAGGACGACACCGATTGCCACGCCCACCACGCCCAGCGGCAACTGGTAGAGCCGGTCGGCTACCGCCAGCCACTGGATCGCGCCGTCGAAATAGCTGGCGACCTGCCTGCCGACGAGCAGGTTGACCTGCACCACACCACCGGCGAGCGCGGCAGGCCCCGCGATGATCATGAGCCGCTTGAGTTCCGGCGTCATTTTCGGCAGCCGCGGCAGAAGCCGGATACCGGCGCGGCTGGCCGCGGTCCAGACGAGCATCAGCTGCACAGCGCCGGCAAGCGGCACACCCCAGACCAGCGCAAGGCTGACGTCCCACCCGATCCAGTAGGCGCCAGTCATGGCAGCAACCAGGATGATGTTCAAAAATACCGGCGCGGCGGCTGCCACGGCAAACCGCCCCATCGAGTTCAGAACTCCGCTGAAAAGCGCCGATAACGAGATTAACAGGATATAGGGGAAACAGATGCGGCCAAAGACTACGGCCAGATCAAACCGTTCATCGCCGGCAAAGCCGCTGGCCATGGCCAGTACCAGCCACGGCATGAACAATTGTGCGATCAGTGTCAGACCGATCAGCAGGCTGGCCAGAAAGGCGAATGCTTCCTGCGC
>JAHEFH010000107.1:2778-10440 GCA_024640245.1 Paracoccaceae bacterium
GTCGGCACGATGAATTCGCGTTCGCGTTTCTTGATCTTGTCCTTGTCCTTGATGGCGGCGGTCGCGATGACTTCGCCTTTCAGGGTTTTCAGGATCGTGTCGCGAAGCCGGCCCAGGCGGCTGATCTCGAACGGTTTGTGGTTCAGGTCCTGAATCCAGAACACTGCGGTGGCGTAGCCATCCACGCTGGTATAGGTCCGCGCATCGACCACGTTGGCCCGAGCCAGCGCCAGCGCTCCCGCGAGCCGCGAGAATATGCCCGGATGGTCCTGCAATACAAAACAGGCCCGTGTCGCGGCGCGATCCTCGTCGGCCTCCAGATCGGCCGCGAAATCCGTTGCCTTGAAATCCTTGAGCAGGGTCGCGAAAATCGCGTGGGTCTTGCTGTCCAGCCCCTGCCAGTAGGCATCGTAATGCCTCTCCATTTCGGCCCGGATATTCCGCTCCGCCCAGTCGCCCTTGCCGCTGAGCCTTTTCAGTAGCTTCAGCTTGGCCTCTTCGACGCGCTCTTTCGATCCGGTCTTGTCCGAGCCGTCCTGCAAGACCGATTTAGCCGACTTGTACAGCGACTTCAGTAGTTGCGCCTTCCAGTTGTTGAGCGTGCCCGGTCCGACACCCATGATATCGCAGACGGTCAGGACGGTCAGCAGTTTCAGGCGGCTCATCGTATTGACGACGCGGGTGAAGTCACCGACCGTCCGGGGGTCCGAATGGTCCCGTTTCTGCGCCGTGTCAGACATCAGCAAGTGGTTTTGCACCAGCCAGACGACGGTCTCGGATTCTTTCTCGCTCAGGCCCAGACGGGGCGCGACCACCTTGGCGATCTCTGCGCCTATGACCGAATGGTCCTCGGGCCGACCCTTTCCGATATCGTGCAGCAACAGCGCCACATAGAGCACGCGCCGGTTGATCCCGGTGGCCAAAATGTTCGAGGCGATCGGGTATTCCTCTTTCATCTTGCCCTCTTCAAGATTGGCAAGGATCGAGATGCACTGGATGATGTGCTCGTCCACCGTGTATTGGTGGTACATGTTGAACTGCATCAGGGCGACCACGCGCTGGAATTCAGGGATGAACTGGCCCAGTACTCCCAGTTCGTTCATCCGCCTGAGCGCACGCTCCGGATTGCGATAGAGCAGTAGCAGGTCCATGAAAATGCGCTGGGCTTCGGGCGCGTTGCGTACCGTGTCGTCGATCAGGTGCAGGTTGGCCGCGATCACCCGCATGGCGTCAGGGTGGATAAGGACCTCCGACTTCAGGGCCTCCTCGAAAAGGCGCAACAGGTTCAGCGGATCGGACAGGAATTCGGCCTCGTTCTCGTAACTCAGGCGACCGTGTATAATTGTGTAGCCTTCGGGTGCGCCATCCCTGTTCCACGGCATGACGTTCATGAGGCGGCGGCCGATATTCGGCTGCTTTTTGACGTGATTCGCCTCGAGCTTGGTCAGGAAGATCCGTGTCAGGTCGCCGACATGGGTCGCATGCCGGAAATAAGTCTGCATGAACTGTTCGACCCCGAGCAGGCCTTCCTGATCCTCGAAGCCCAGAATTGCGGCGATTTCCGGCTGCGCTTCAAATCCCAGTTTTTCGGTTGCCCGGCCGGATAACAGGTGCAGGTGACAGCGGACAGTCCACAGGAAATCCTCGGCCTCGGCAAAGCTTTCGTATTCGCTCTGGGTGAAATAGCCGCGATCGATCATCTCGTCGGGGCGGGTAGCGCCGCTGATGTATTTCGTGATCCAGAACAGCGATTGCAGGTCGCGCAGCCCGCCCTTGCCTTCCTTGACATTGGGCTCCTGCATATAGCGCTGGCCGCCCTGCCGCAGGTGTCGTTCTTCGCGCTCCGCCAGTTTCATTTCGATGAATTCAGCCTCGGATCCCTTGATCACGTTCTGCCAGAACTTGATCTCGAGGTCTTTCGCCAGTTCCTTGTCACCGCCTATGTGACGGCATTCCAGCATGGCGGTCCGGATCGTCTGGTCGGATTTTGCCAGCCGGATACAATCGGCAACCGTGCGGGTGGCATGCCCGACCTTCAGGCGCATGTCCCAAAGGATATAGAGCATGCTCTCTACGACGCTCTCGGTCCAGGGCGACAGCTTGTAGGGTGACAGGAACAGCAGATCGACATCGGAATAAGGCGCCATCTTGCCGCGTCCGTAGCCGCCGACGGCCATCACCGCGATGCGTTCCGCCTCGGTCGGGTTGGGGACCGGATGCAGATATTCGACGGCGGTCAGCAGCGAGGCCAGGACGACCTGATCGGTCAGATAGGTGTAGGACCGCGTCAGTGCCGCGGTTTCATAGGGGGTCTCGCGATAGGTTTTCGCAAGCTTGTCGCGTCCAGCCTGATAGACGCCGGATAGGTACTGCGCGACTTCGCGCCGGAATACTGCGTCATCCGCTCGGTCGGCGGCCAGTTCGGCGATTTGAGCGTTGACCTTTTTTCGGTTGAACAGACTCTGCCGGGAGCAGATGAGTTCGCCCTTCGGGCTTTTCTCGAGAGCCTTCGGTTTTTGTTTTGTTTTAGAAACCGGCACCACCAAACGTCCTCGGAGCAGGGTCGATAATACGGTATGTTCCGTTGGTGACCTCTGCCACAGCAAGGCTCCGTTGTACAGTGCCATCCGGCATGAACCGGAATTCGCCGGACGCGCCGGTAAAGCCGGGTGCGGTGATCAGCGCCACGCCGGATAGCGCGTCGGGCTTGCCTGTACGCATCATCTGAGCCACGGTCCTGATGCCATCATAGGCAAGGCCTGCCAGAGGGTGCGGGTCTGCACCGAAGGAGGCAACATAGCGGTTCTTGAAACTGTCGGCAGAGTCGAAATCCGGCACGGCAAACCAGCCGCCCTGCAAACCGCTCTGCGCAAGGTTTTCGGGCGGAATATCCCAGCGCGCCAGGCCGATATATTTCACTTCGGCGGGGTTCAGGCCGTTCTCCGGCAGAAGTTGCGCCAGCAGCGGCAGGGCACCGGCACTGTCGGCAGTCACCACGATGGCCGAGGCGCCCGCTGATTTGACCTCGATGGCAATGACGGGCGCGGACTGGACCACGCTGTTCAGGTTAAAGTCATAGGTCGAGGTGCCAGTGAATTGCGCGCCGTATTTCGAAGCGGCGCTTCCGATTTCGGCCGCTGCGGAGTTCCCGGCCGCGTTGCGCGGTGCCACGGCGGCAATCCGGGTCAGGCCGCGAGCCGCGGCGTAGCCTACCAACCGGTCCGCCGTATTGCGATAGGTGTTGCCCAGAACGAACAGGCCGTTGCCGGCAATATCGGCATTGTTGGAGAAGCTCAGAACATTGACCGATGAGTTCGACAAGGCGCTTCTGACCGCCGTCGCGGATTCGGCAAAGAGTGGTCCGATGATGATCTTGGCGCCGTCCTTGACCGCCTGACGGGCTGCGTTGGCGGCAATTTCCGCATTTCCTGCGGTGGAATAGACTTTCAGGTCGATGCGCGCATCCGGGTTTTCCTCGACCGCCAACTGCGCCGCCCGCACCAGGCTGTTCGCGAGCGCGGAAACGCCGGCATCCGGGCTGTCAGAAGGAACCAGCAGGCCGACAGTGACGCCTTTGCTGGCGTTTATTCTGGGTCCGCCCATACCTGCCTCCATGTCGCAACCCGCCAGGGAAACCATGAAGAGACAGGCAATCAGTGTCCTGCCGTACATAAACAAACGCGAATTCATAATATTTCCCCCGGATTGGCTGGTCAGCGTCGAGTCGTTCGTGCAAAAGTTACGCGGTGCCCCCCTCAATATCAACGGGGCTGCGAAATTGCACTGGAATTGGTCACATGATCGCCGAAAAAATCCCGCCGGGTCTGTATTTTGTCGCAACGCCGATCGGGGCCGCGCGAGATATCACGCTGCGCGCGCTAGATGTTCTGGCTGGGTGCGACATGATTGCGGCCGAGGATACGCGCAACACGCGCAAGTTGCTGGATATCCACGGTGTCAAGCTGGGTGGGCGACCGCTGATTGCCTACCACGATCATAATGCCCCGAAACAGCGCCCCCGGATACTGGAGGCTTTGGCCGCTGGTCAGTCTGTGGCCTACGTTTCCGACGCCGGCACGCCGCTGGTCGCGGACCCGGGGTTTTCCCTCTCGCGGGCAGCGATCGCCGGGGAGCTTCCGGTTTTCGCCGTTCCGGGGGCCTCGGCGGTTCTGGCTGCGCTTACGGTGGCAGGCCTGCCGACGGACCGGTTCTTGTTCGCCGGATTTCCGCCGAACAAGACGGCGGCGCGGAAAAAATTCTTTGATGAGGTCAAAGGCGTCCATGCGACGCTGATCTTTTACGAAAGCGGAAAGCGTATTCAGACTTCGTTAATCGATATGGCGGATAGTTTCGGGGAAGAGCGCGCGGTGGCTGTGTGCCGGGAACTGACCAAACGCTACGAGGAAACCCTGCGCGGCACGCTGGCTGAAGTCATCGAAAGGTTCGAAGAGGGTGCCGTCACAAAGGGCGAATTTGTCGTTGTATTGGGTCCTCCTGCCGATGAAGCAACAACTGATGACGAAATAGAGGGCGCATTGAAGCAGGAATTGCAGGATCATTCGACAAAAGAGGCGGTCCGCCTGGTGACAGAGAGGTTCGACCTGCCTCGCAAACGCGTCTACGACATGGCGCTGGCCCTTAAGGGCAAGGCATGACCGGCCTGACTTCCTATTGTGCCGGAAAGGCCGCCGAGGACCGGGTGGCCGAGTTGTATGAACGGAACGGGTTTGAAATCGTTGCACGGCGCTGGCGCAGATCGGCCGGTGAGATCGACCTGATCGCACGCCACGGCGGGAAATTCTATTTCATCGAGGTCAAGAAAAGCCGGGACTGGGCCTCGGCAATCGCCAGAATTTCACAAAAACAGCTCGACAGAATTCAAGCCGCCGCAACAGAGTTTCTGGCTCACGCCGGACTGGGCCTCGATACCGAGTGCCGCTTCGACGCCGCCTTGTCCGACCGCTTCGGCCGCATCAAGGTTATCCCCCAAATCACATAACTGTTTGCGCGCTTCCCCTGATTTTCCATTGCATGCGTCCGTCCTTCGCGCCATGTATCGGGGACGATAATCAAGAGGTTTGGGGCAGATGTCATTAAAAGTCGCGATCCAGATGGACCCGATCGCCAATATCAACATCAATGCGGACACGACCTTCCGGATTGCCGAAGAGGCGCAGGCGCGCGGGCACGAGTTGTTTTACTACACGCCGGACATGCTGGCGTTCCAGGAAGGACGCGTGACGGCTCGGGGCTGGCCGCTGAAGGTCCGGCGTCAGGTCGGCGACCATTTTTCGTTAGGCGAAAAGGTTGAAATCGACCTGTCGACGCAGGATGTGGTCTGGCTTCGGCAGGATCCGCCTTTCGACATGAGCTACATTACCACGACGCATCTGCTGGATATGATCCATCCGGAAACGCTGGTGGTGAACGATCCCGCATGGGTGCGGAATTATCCGGAGAAGTTGCTAGTGCTGCAATTCCCGCACCTGACGCCGCCGACCACCATCGCACGTGACCTGGATACCCTGAAAGCCTTCAAGCACAAGCACGGCGATATCATCCTGAAACCGCTCTACGGCAATGGCGGCGCGGGCGTATTCCGGCTTGATCCGAGCGACCGCAACCTGAATTCGCTGCACGAACTGTTCGCCGGCATCAACCGCGAGCCGCTGATCGCCCAGAAATTTCTGCACGATGTCAGCAAGGGCGACAAGCGCGTCATACTGGTCAACGGCGAACCGGTCGGCGCCATCAACAGGGTGCCTGCCGCCGGCGAGACCCGTTCCAACCTGCATGTCGGGGGGCGGCCGGAAAAAGTCGGTTTGAACGATAGAGATCTTGAGATTTGCGCAGAGATCGGACCTCTGTTGCGGGAAAAGGGCCAGATTTTCGTCGGTATCGACGTGATCGGCGGAAACCTGACTGAAATCAACCTGACCTCGCCAACCGGCATCCAGGAACTGGAACGGTTCGACGGCATAAACGTTGCCGAAAAAATCTGGCAGGTGATCGAGGCGAAACGCGGCCTTTAGCCGGCGCGCAATTCCGACACGATACGGTAGCCCAAAGCCTCGGCGATATGAGTCACGCGAACATCGCGTGAGGCATCCAGATCGGCAATGGTGCGGGCGACCCGAAGTACGCGGTGATAGCCGCGCGCGGTCAGTTTGAACTTGTCGGCGGCGCGGGTCAGCAAGGTTGCGCCCTCGGCGTCCGGCTTGGCGACCTGTTCCAGCAACCCGCCTTCTGCATCAGCGTTCAGTCGCGCTGTCGCATTGCCGGCGAACCGCTGCCGCTGGATGGCCCATGCGGCGGCGACACGTTCGGCGATCACGGCGCTGGGCTCTCCGGCAGGTGGCTGGTCGAGCGCCTGCATCGAGACCGGCGGAACCTCGACCCGCAGGTCGAAACGGTCCCAGAGAGGGCCTGAAATCTTGCCGAGATAGTCCTGTCCGCAAATCGGTGCCCGTGCGCAGGCGCGTGCCGGATCGGTCAGGTAGCCGCAGCGGCAAGGATTGGCCGCGGCCACCAGCAGGAAACGGCAGGGATAGCTGACGTGGGCGTTCGCGCGCGCAACCATGACCTTGCCGGTTTCCAGCGGCTGGCGCAGGGTTTCCAGCACTGTGCGGGAATATTCGGGAAACTCGTCCATATAGAGCACACCGTTGTGCGCCAGTGATATCTCGCCCGGCTTGGCGCCACGCCCGCCACCGACGATCGCTGCCATTGAGGCCGTATGATGCGGATCGCGGAACGGTCGCGTGCGGGAAATTCCGCCTTTGGTCAGCAGGCCGGACAAGGAATGGATCATCGAGGTTTCAAGCGCCTCTTCCGCGTTCATTGGCGGTAGCAGCCCGGCCATACGCGAGGCCATCATCGATTTGCCCGATCCCGGTTCGCCGACGAAAAACAGGTGGTGGCGTCCCGCTGCGGCGATCTCCATCGCACGCTTGGCTTTTTCCTGCCCTTTGACATCGGTCAGGTCATGGACCGCGCGCGGGGCCGACACTTCGCCAGGTTGCGCGGGGGGCAGGATGTGGCGGCCTTTGAAATGGTTCATCGCCTCCAGCAACGTGGCGGGCGCGATCACCTTGACCGACCCGACCCAGGCGGCCTCGGCTCCGCAATCCCTGGGGCAGAGCAGGTCGCAGGAGGCCTCGCCGGCTGCGATGGCGGCGGGCAGCGCGCCGACGACCGGCACCAGCTTGCCGTCGAGCGACAGTTCGCCCAACGCCACCTGCCGGATCACCTCTTCAGCGGGCAGGACGTCCATCGCCGCCAATACCGCCAGCGCGATGGGCAGGTCGAAATGCGAACCTTCCTTGATCAGATCGGCGGGCGACAGGTTGACCGTGATCCGCTTCGAAGGCAGCGCCAGTCCCAGCGAGGTGAGCGCCGCGCGCACCCGTTCGCGGGCCTCGCTGACCGCCTTGTCCGGCAGACCGACTATGGAAAAGGCGGGTATGCCGGCGGCCAGCGAACACTGCACCTCCACCAGACGGGCCTCGACCCCGTGAAACGCCACCGAGTAGGCCCGTGCAACCACTTTCGTCCCTTTCGTTAAACAAGGTTAACGCTAGGGCGGGTATGGTTTATTTTTGGTAAATTTTTTGGAAATCTTCCCAGACTTCGGGATCTGCAACCGTCTTGTCACGACAGAAA
>JAHEFH010000108.1 GCA_024640245.1 Paracoccaceae bacterium
TCCAACAACCGGCCATGAATGGGACGGCATCCGCGAATACGACAAACCGATGCCCCGCTGGTGGCTGATAACCTTTATCCTTTGCGTCGTCTGGGGTCTTGGTTACACAGTCTTTTACCCTGCATGGCCGTTGATCAACGGCGCAACGCCCGGTTTGTTGGGTTACGCGTCGCGGGACGAGGTTTCCAAGGATATTGCTGCGGTAAAGAGTGAAAACGCCACAATCGAGGCGAAGCTGCTGGCAACGCCGATCGGGGCGATCGCTGATGATGCCGATCTGGCCCGTTTTGCCACGGCCGGCGGCGGCGCGGTCTTCCGCACCTATTGCTCACAGTGTCACGGAGCTGGCGCGGAGGGTGCCAAGGGCTATCCGAACCTGCAGGACGATGACTGGCTTTGGGGCGGCGATCTGGCTGCCATCGAAACCACGATCCGTCACGGTATCCGCTATGATGGCGACGAAAATACCCGTTTTTCACAGATGCCCGCCTTTGGCGAGATACTGGACGAAGCGGATATCGCCAAACTGGCCGAGTTTGTTCTGAAAGTCTCCGGTCACGAGCATGACGCCGATATGTCCGGTGAGGGCGAAGTACTGTTTGCGGACAACTGTGTGGCTTGTCATGGCGAGAATGCACAAGGTGACCAGCAGCAAGGAGCACCAAACCTGTCTGATGCTCTCTGGCTCTTTGGTGGCGATAAGGAGACGATTACCGAGACCATCACCAATAGTCGCTTCGGTGTGATGCCGGCTTGGCAAGGGCGCATTACCGATGCCCAGATCAAGCAGGTTGCATTCTTTGTGTACCAGCTTGGTGAACGTAAATAGTTTTCCTGCGCTCGCGTGCAGGGAAGAAGCGCTGGTCCCCACCGTCCTGTTCAGACAATCGGGACCGGCGCTTTCAAGTCCGGCTATAGGAGCTTGGACTGTGTACAGTCAGAATTGAATCTGACAGGATACTGGTAGCAAGATGACCGCAAATCAAACAGAACCGCCGAAGCTCTTTGCCGCGAGGGAGCCGGTCTTTCCACAGCGTGTTTCCGGATGGTATCGCCGCCTGAAATGGTACGTGATGATCGTGACGCTGGGGATTTACTACGTCACGCCGTGGATACGTTGGGACAGGGGGCCAAGCCTCCCTGATCAGGCAGTTCTGGTCGACATGGCGAATGCGCGCTTCTACTTTTTTTGGATCGAGATATGGCCGCATGAATTCTATTTCGTGGCTGGCCTGCTGATCATGGCAGGTCTGGGCCTGTTCATGTTTACCTCGGCGCTGGGCCGCGTCTGGTGCGGTTACACTTGCCCGCAGACCGTCTGGACCGATCTTTTCATTCTGGTCGAGCGCTGGGTGGAGGGCGACAGGAACGCCCGCATCAGGTTGCTGCGTGCGAACTGGAGCCTGCAAAAACTGCGGTTGCGCATGACCAAGTGGGTTCTTTGGTTGTTGATTGCCGTCGCGACTGGCGGTGCATGGGTCTTTTATTTCGCGGATGCGCCGACGTTGCTGCGGAACCTTGTTACCGGGCAGGCGGCATTTATCGCCTATGCCACAATCGCAGTTCTGACCGGCACGACCTTTCTGTTCGGCGGTTTCATGCGGGAACAGGTCTGCAACTATATGTGCCCTTGGCCGCGCATTCAGGCCGCGATGATGGACGAGCATTCGCTGACGGTCGCCTACCGCGATTGGCGTGGCGAACCGCGAGGAAAGCAGGGCAAGGCCGAAGGCGACTGCATTGACTGCATGGCGTGCGTCAATGTTTGCCCGCAGGGTATCGATATCCGCAACGGACAGCAGATGGAGTGTATTACCTGTGCGCTCTGCATAGACGCTTGCGACAACATCATGGAGAGGATCGGAAAGCCTCGCGGCCTGATCGACTACATTGCCGAAACCGACGAGGAGCGCGAGCGAAGCGGATTGGCTCCAAAACCGGTCTGGTCTCATATCCTGCGAGTTAGAAATCTCGTTTATTTCGGCCTCTGGTCCGCGTTTGGTATTGCACTGGTGGTGGCCCTGTTTATCCGGTCCGATTTTTCCGCGTCTGTCGCGCCGGATCGCAATCCGCGTTTTGTCACGATGTCTGACGGGTCCATTCGGAACGCGTACGACCTTAAGCTGAACAACCAGACCGGAGATGAGAGGAAGTTCCAGATTTCGATAAGGGCCGACGACCCCTTCCAATTCGCCTTGCAAGGGCTGCCGGATTGGGTGATTACGGTTCCTGCCGACGGGACCCTTCACCAGCGCATGTTTGTCTATGCCTATCCTCAGTATCCTTCCGCCCGAGCGGACAGCACGCCGATCCGTATCTGGATCGAGGACATGGACGGTGGCGAGCGTACCTATGTGGACACATTCTTTGCAGGAGACGAGAAATGAGTGCTCTAGGCGGGCCTCTGACAGGTCGGAAAGTAGGAGCGATTTTTCTTGGCGGGTTCGGTACGATCATCGCCGCTAACCTGACCTTGTTGTATTTCGCACTCGGGTCCTTTCCCGGCGTCGAAGTCAAGAACACCTATGCCGACAGCTTGGGGTTCGAGCAGCGTCGCATGGCGCAGGAAACGCTGAACTGGCAAACCGCCGTGAATTACGACGGAAACGACCTTATCCTGTCCATCACGGACCGGTCCGGGAAGACTGTTTATGTCAACGATCTGTCTGCCATTATCGGATTGGCTACTCGTGACGGTCAGGACCGCGCTGTAGATCTGCTTTTCAAGGATTCCGATTATCGGGCTGCGATAGATCTGCCCGACGGCAACTGGCACCTGCGCCTTGTCGCGACAGCGCAGGACGGAACTGCTTTCCGCCAGATCCTGCCGCTGATTGTCAGGAGGAAATAATGAGCGTTGCCGCTTGTCCTGGCTGTGTCTCCGGGACCGGGTCCGGATTGGATGCCGAGGCGACTTCGGATGCGCGATATCTGTCTTTTTCCGTGCCGACGATCCATTGTGCCGGTTGCATCGCAAAGATTGAAAAAAACGTCGGCAGTTGTCGCGGAGTCCGGTCGGCACGGGTAAACCTCAGCCAGAAGCGTTTGCTGGTCGATGCCGACGTCGGGCTTCGGGACGAGATTCTGGCTCGACTTGCCGGATTGGGCTATGAAGCCTATCCGCTGGACCGCACCGTTCTGGAAAAAGGCAAAGACCCCGAGGCTCGAGCTCTGCTTGTACGTCTCGCCGTTGCCGGATTCGCAATGATGAACGTCATGCTGCTGTCGGTCTCGATCTGGTCGGGGGCAGAGGGTGAAACCCGCAATTTCCTGCACTGGATATCGGCAGCGATTACTCTGCCAACCGTCGTTTTTACTTCCGCGCCTTTCTGGCACAGCGCCCTGTCTGCCTTGCGGAAGGCACGGCTGAACATGGACGTGCCCATAACACTCGCGATTTTTCTGGCGACCGGCATGTCTTTGTTCGAAACCTGGGTCGGCGGTCACGATGCCTATTTTGACGCCGCGCTCAGCCTCACATTTTTTCTTTTGCTGGGACGCTACCTGAACCACCGCACACGAATGGCTGCGCGGTCCGCCGCCGTCGAACTGGCGGCGATGGAGGCGAAGACAGCGCTGCGCATGGGTGCGACCAACCAGCAGGTGCCGATAGAGGACCTGAAGATCGGCGATGTCGTACTTGTGCAGCCGGGGATGAGCATCCCCGTCGACGGCACCGTTATCAATGGCGAAAGTGACATCGACAAGGCGCTGCTGACCGGAGAGAGTCTGCCGGAGAAGGCCGATCTTGGAACGGACGTTTTCGCCGGCACCCGAAATCTGACTGGACCGCTGCAAATCAGGGTTACCAAACCTATAGAAAACAGTGTCTTGCGGCGTATCGGCGAGCTAGTAAGCCTCGCAGAAACGGCGAAATCACAATATACCGGCCTAGCCGAGCGCGCGGCAGAAATCTATGCGCCGGTCGTGCATATTCTGGCCTTTGCGACCTTTCTCGGATGGTACTTGCTCGGCGGAGATATCCGTCACTCCCTGAATATCGCTGTGTCGGTCCTGATCATTACTTGCCCCTGTGCGCTGGGCCTGGCTGTGCCCGCCGTGATGACGGCGGCTGTCAGCCGTCTGTTCCGCGCTGGTGTCCTTATCAAGGACGGAACCGCCATCGAGCGGCTGGCAGAGGTCGATAATATCGTGTTCGACAAGACAGGCACCCTGACCCGCGGCGAGCCGGTACTGTCGGGAGAGATTTCCGCGGATGTGCTGACAGTCGCCGCAGGACTGGCGCAGGGTAGTGCGCATCCTTTGTCGCGGGCCATTCTTCAGGCCGCAACGCTGCGCGGGATAGAACCGGCCAGTCTGACAGGTATCACCGAGCTTCCAGGCAAGGGCGTCGAAGGGAACTTTCAGGGCCGGACGGCCCGGTTGGGCCGGGCAGGGTGGCTCGGCGTCGAGGCTGTCGCCGGCACGATGCAGACGTGGCTGCAACTGGATGCGGAGGCACCCGTTTGCCTGCGTTTTGCAGATGTCCTGCGTCCCGAGGCCGAAACGGTTGTGCGTCAGTTGGCGGAACGCGGGTTTAAACCTGCGTTGCTGACCGGCGACCGTCAGGATGTCGCGCGTCCGCTTGCGGACCAACTCGGTATCGTGTCGGTGCTGGCCGATGTTCTGCCGGAACAGAAAGTCACGGCAATACAAGAACGCGGTGGCCGGACATTGATGGTGGGCGACGGATTGAACGACGCGGCCGCGATGGGTGCCGCGCATGCCTCCATGGCGCCCGCGACGGCGATTGATGCGACACGCACGGCAGCGGACTGTATCCTGCTTGGGAATTCCCTGTCCGAGATACCGCACACGCTTGCCATGGCTCGTATGGCAAGACGTCGGATATTGGAGAACTTTGCTATCGCCGCTGGTTACAATCTGATTGCAGTCCCTATCGCGGTCCTTGGCTATGCCTCGCCGCTGGCTGCGGCTATCGCGATGTCCAGTTCTTCGATATTGGTGTCGCTGAACGCGCTTCGCCTATTGCGGGATAAGACGTCATGACTGCGCTGCTTTATCTTGTGCCGATTTCGCTTATCCTGGGCGGGATCGGCCTCTATGCCTTTTTCTGGACGGTGCGCGCCGACCAGTATGACGACGAAGAAGGAAACGC
Organism: Paracoccaceae bacterium; assembly: GCA_024640245.1. Classification (GTDB taxonomy): domain Bacteria; phylum Pseudomonadota; class Alphaproteobacteria; order Rhodobacterales; family Rhodobacteraceae; genus Amylibacter. The sequence goes on from JAHEFH010000108.1 coordinate 5,120, forward strand.
ATCGCGAATTCTGACCGACTTGTATGATGACGAACCGAAACACGATGAGTGAACCGTGTCCAGCGTCGCGGTTTTCCAGACATCATCTGCCCTCTAAAGAACCAGATCTTTGCGACGTGCAAAGAATTCGTGCAACGCTTTGGGGAGGTTGGTATGACGTGTAGATTACCTCTTCTATAAGCAGCGTGGATTTGCAATACTCATTCGAAATGCGAAAACGCTGGGTGGAGGATATCCAAATCTTTTTTGACGAAATGAGAGACGCCTCCGGAAGTCCCAGGGAGCCTTACGCTCAGTACAACGATTGGTTCTCAGGCGAAGATCCCAAAGTTTTGTTAAAAAAATCTTCGGAAGCGGAAGCGTTTTTCCGGAAAATCGGGATTACCTTCAATGTGTACGGCCAGAGCGAGGCCGACGAGCGACTGATCCCCTTCGACATCGTCCCGCGGATCATTTCTGCGCGCGAATGGCGCAGCCTCGAGCGGGGGATCGATCAGCGTGTCCGCGCGATCAACGCATTTCTGCATGACATTTATCACCGGCAGGAAATCATAAAGGCTGGACGTCTGCCGAAGGAAATTATCGCCAACAATGCTGCGTTTCTGCCGCAAATGATCGGAGTTTCTCCGCCGGGAGGGATCTATACCCATATAATCGGTGTCGATCTGGTGCGCACCGGAGAAGATGATTTTTTTGTGCTGGAGGACAACGCTCGTACGCCTTCCGGCGTTTCATACATGCTTGAAAACCGGGAAACCATGTTGCAGATGTTCCCGGAACTTTTCACGAAGCTGCGGGTCCAGCCGGTCAGTTCCTATCCGCAGCAGTTGCGTAAATCGTTGTCGAACAGCGCGCCGCCCGGAATGCGGAACGCGTCGCCCACGGTTGCCGTCCTGACCCCGGGTATCCACAATTCGGCCTATTTCGAACATGCGTTTCTGGCAGACGAAATGGGCGCCGAACTGGTCGAAGCCACGGATTTGTCTGTGGTCGACGGATACGTCGCTATGCGCACGACGCAAGGCTACCAGACCGTGGATGTCCTGTACCGCCGTGTCGATGACGAGTACATTGACCCCCTGAATTTCAATCCGAATTCGCTGCTCGGAGTGCCAGGAATATTCGATGTCTACCGCGCCGGTAATATCACGTTGGCTAATGCGCCGGGAACGGGCATTGCCGACGACAAGGCATTGTATTCCTACATGCCTGATATTGTGGAATTCTACACGGGCGAAAAGGCAATCCTGAAGAACGTGCCGACGCATCGCTGTTCTGACCCCGAAGAGCTGACCTATGTTCTGGATCATTTGAAGGATCTCGTTGTCAAAGAGGTTCACGGATCCGGCGGTTACGGTATGCTGGTTGGACCTGCTGCGAGCAAGAAGGAACTCGCGGCCTTCACCAGAAAACTTAAGGCGCGACCGGGCAACTATATCGCCCAGCCCACATTGGCGCTGTCGACTGTTCCGATCATGACCAAAAAGGGGTTGGCTCCGCGCCACGTCGATTTGCGGCCCTTTGTACTCGTGTCGCCGAATTCGATCCACGTGACCGCGGGCGGTCTGACCCGCGTTGCCTTGAAACCGGGTTCGCTGGTCGTGAATTCGTCGCAGGGCGGCGGCACCAAGGATACTTGGGTTTTGGGGGACTAGGGAGATGCTGGGAAAAACCGCAGGCGGGCTCTTCTGGATGTTCCGCTATCTCGAGCGTAGCGAAAACGCCGCACGATTGCTGGAAGCGGGCTGGCGCATGGCGCTGACTCGCTCGGACACAGCCGATACAGAGTGGGAGTCGGTTCTGACCACCGTCGGTGCACGCACGCTCTATAAACAGCATTACGACGACTACGATGCTGCAAACGTCATCAATTTCCTGCTGCGGGACAAGGAAAACCCAGGCAGCATCCTGTCGATGTTGGAACAGGCCCGGAACAATGCCCGCCTGGTGCGCACGGCTTTGTCGCGCGAGGTCTGGGAATCCACCAACGAATGCTGGATGACCTTGAAGTCCGATCTTGCAAGGCCGGTACCCGACCGCGATCTGGCGGCAGTCCTGTCGGCGGTCAGATACCGGACGGCCGTGGTTCGTGGATCGCTGCACGGAACCATGCTGCGAAATGATATCTACGATTTTACCCGTATCGGAACCTTTCTGGAGCGCGCCGACAACACTGCACGAATTCTGGATGTGAAATATTACATCCTTCTGCCGTCTGCTGCCGCGCTGGGTTCGTCGCTGGACAATGCCCAGTGGGAAACCATCCTGCGATCTGTCTCTGCTTATCGGTCCTACCGCTGGCTCTATCCCGGCGACATCAACGCCAAGGGCATTTCCGATTTCCTGATTCTCGACCAGCGCATGCCGAGATCCCTCGCGTTTTGCATGGCGAAAATTACCAGTCATCTGCAAAATCTGGATCAGCAATATGGTGTGCGTTACAACAGCCATGATCTGGCCGACAACATGGTACTGGACCGAAAGCGTCACAGCGTGGACACAATATTCGACGAGGGTCTGCATGAATTTCTTGTGGAACGGATCAAATGCATCTCGCAACTGGCGGCGCAGATCGAAACCGACTTCCGGTTCTACGGATGATATGAAATGCGATTGAAGATCAACTACACGACAACCTACACCTATGATGCGCCGGTGCCCTATGCGCTGCAACAGTTGCGCATGACGCCGCGCAATGCGCGCGGGCAAGAGATCATCCGTTGGGACCTGTCGGTTATCGGCGGTACAAAGCAGGTAACGTTTGAGGACCAGTTCAGGAATATCACTGAACTGATTTCAATGAATACAGATGCTACTTCGATCGAGATAAGATGCGAGGGCGAGGTTGATACCAGCAACCACAATGGCGTCGTGGGCAAGCATAAGGGCTTTGCCCCGCTCTGGCTGTTCCAGAGCCCGACAGATTTCACCCATCCTGGCCCGCAAATCCGCAAGCTGGTCACTAAAGTCAGACATGAAGGACTTGATAACGATCTGAAAAGCCTTCATTTTCTATCAAGCGCTATCGGTGCCGCTGTCAAATATGAATCCGGCAAAACCGACAGCACAACCGATGCCGAAGAAGCTTTCGTCGCGGGCCACGGCGTCTGTCAGGACCACAGCCATATCATGATTGCGGCGGCACGGCTGTTGGGCTTTCCGGCCCGCTATGTCAGCGGATACCTGATGATGAACGATCGAATTGACCAGGACGCGAGCCATGCATGGTGCGAGATTTGGGTCGATGAACTCGGCTGGGTTGGATTCGACGTTTCCAACGGTATTTCGCCGGATGAACGCTATGTCAGGGTCGCCATCGGGCGCGATTACAAGGATGCGTCGCCGGTTCGCGGCATCCGAATGGGCCATTCGAAAGAAGAGCTTTGTGTTTCTCTTCAAGTTCAGCAATAACTCGGCGAATCGTTTCATTGGAGCTCGCTGGAAATGACCTATTGTGTCGGTTTGCAGATTGATCGCGGACTGGTCTTCATGTCCGATACCCGAACGAACTCGGGTGTCGATAATGTGTCGTCTTTCAAAAAGATGCACACTTGGAATTTAGAGGGTGACCGTTCGATCACCATTATGACGGCGGGCAACCTTGCTACGACCCAGGCCGTCGTAAGCCTGATTGACGAACGCAGCAAGGAACCGTCCGAACGGACGCCCAGCGTATACGCGGCTAAGTCCATGTTTCAGGTCGCGACGATCGTCGGGGACACGCTGAAAGAAGTAATCAAAACCCACGCGAACAGCGGCCAGAGGGCCGACTCGACGTTTAATGCCAGTATTATCCTTGGCGGTCAGGTGGCAGACGGTGAACCGCGCCTGTTCCTGATTTATCCGGAAGGCAACTTCATCGAGGCCGGCGCCGACACGCCGTTCTTTCAGATCGGCGAGACAAAATACGGTCGCCCGATTCTGGTGCGGGCCTATGATACCGACATGACATTCGAACAGGCGATAACGCTGCTGCTGGTGTCTTTCGACTCGACGATTAAGGCCAATCTTTCGGTGGGCCTGCCGATCGACGTGCATGTCTATGAAACGGACAGCCTGAAAGAGGGTCAGAAAGTGCGTATCGAAGCGGACGACCCGTATTTCAATGACCTGTCCATGGCTTGGGGCGTGGCCTTGCGAGAGGCATTGGGAAATCTGGATACCTTCCGCTTCTAATCAATTGCCCGGTCGTTCATCATTTCTTCCGGCACCGACCTTGCGGACCGCTCATAAGGATGGCTTGAACCCGATATGATCGCGCTTGAAACAACCATGGATTTTCTGACCGTTCTGGCGACGACCGTGATGGCGGTGTCTGCCTCGATCCAAGCCGTTCGACACGGCTTCGATCCCTTCGGTGCGGTTGTGCTGGCGATTGTTACAGCGGTGGGCGGTGGCACACTGCGCGATTTGCTGATCGGTAATTTTCCGGTTTTCTGGATCAAGGACCTTACCTTTCTGGCAACGGCGGTCCCGGTCGGTTTCGTTACCTACCTGATTGCGAAAAACCTGAAGGCGGGAAATGGGCGCCGCCTGCGGTTGCTGCTGTATTTCGATGCGGTCGGTCTGGCACTTTTTTCGCTGGTGGGCGTTCAGGTTGCGATGATGAACGGTACCTCTGCCCCGATTGCCGTCGTTCTGGGCTGCATCACCGGCGTGGCAGGCGGCATGTTCCGCGATGTCCTTTGCGGATTGACGCCCTCGATCCTGAAAGAAGATCTTTACGCGACCATATCTCTGATCGGCGGAAGCCTCTACTTGGTGCTGCAATACTTCGTGTCAGAGGAAGCCAGCATAGTATCGACATTCCTGGCAATGACGGTGGCGCGGATATGGGTGGTTTTGCGCAGCCGACCGAATGACCGCTACACCTGATGGCACGCTGGCTGAGCAGGAAGGAAAAGTGCCTCCGCGCACCAGGCGCGAAGGCACAATGATTGGCGTTCCACTACCCAAAGAAGTCACTGGATACTCTGCAAGAGCGCCAAATCACGGGTTTTCAGGACCTCTTGCCCCCTAAGCCGAGGCCTTGACCTTGATCTTCTTGACCTTTTCCCGCGATTCCGGAGTTTTCTTCAACACCACGGTCAGAACGCCTTTCTTGAAGGACGCGTCAACCTTGTCGTGGTCGATCCCTTCCGGAACTGCGATCGAGCGTTTGAAGGAACCGTAGCGGCGTTCGGAAACATAATAACTGCCTTCCTTTTCGCCTTCTTCGTGCTCTTCCTTTTTCTCGCCGCTGATAATCAGCATGCGGTCTTTCAGTTCGACGTCGATATCTTTTTCGTCCATGCCTGCCAGTTCGGCTTTAACCTC
>JAHEFH010000008.1 GCA_024640245.1 Paracoccaceae bacterium
TCGCCCTCTTCGGCGCACCAGCTAGGCGTCCAGCTGAGCGACAGGACGTAATAGTCGAAATCGCCGGCAGGCTCGCCATCGGCAAATGCGGGTACGCAGAACAGTAAGATTGCGGCAATCAATGCTTTCATTTCGCTCTTCCCATTTTGATATTTCCAACCTATATAGACTGGGAATTCCCCCCTGAAACGGAAAATTCGTCTAGCCAAAGCGGCTGACACCCGATTCTCGGATCGGGAGAGATGTATTTGAGAGGATAAGGCAATGGCGCTTCCAATTATGGCCAAGGCAACGGCTGTCTGGCTGGTTGACAACACAACGCTCAGCTTCAAACAGATTGCGGATTTCTGCGGGCTGCACGAGCTCGAAGTGAACGGAATCGCCGACGGCGAAGTGGCACAGGGCATCAAGGGTTTCGACCCGATCGCAAATAACCAGCTGACCCAGCAAGAGATCGACAAAGCCGAGGCCGATGCGGCTTATAAGCTGCAACTGAAATACAATCCGGCCGCCGAAGGCGAACAGAAACGCCGCGGCCCGCGCTATACACCTCTATCCAAACGTCAGGATCGTCCCGCCGCAATCCTGTGGTTGGTGAAATTCCATCCCGAACTGTCGGACGGTCAGGTTTCGAAACTGGTTGGCACGACCAAACCGACGATCCAGGCGATCCGCGAGCGGACCCATTGGAACATCGCGAACGTCCAGCCGATCGATCCGGTTGCGCTGGGCCTATGTAAACAGGTGGAACTGGACGCGGCGGTTCAGAAGGCCGCCAAGAAGAGCGCCAAGGAAGGTTCGTTGATGAGCGACGAAGAACGCTCGAAGCTGGTTTCGACGGAGCAATCCCTCGAAATGGATACAGAGGCGAAAATTCCATCGTCGATTTCAGGGCTGGAGAATTTCTCGCTGGGCGAGAATCGCCGGAAACCGGAAACTCCGGAGCTGGATGCCGAAAGCCTGTTCAATCTGCCGAAGGTAGAGGACGACGACGAAGACGAAGACTGATTTTCAGTCTGTCAGAAAATTCAAAACCCCGGTCACTGGCCGGGGTTTTTGTTTTGAAAGTGGTCTAATGCACCGCCGTTGTGATCGCATCGACTAACGTGCGCCCGCCGTCCACGTTCAGAATTTGCCCGGTCATGAAGCCCGAGCTTTCGGAGGCGAGGAACTGCACCACCTCGGCCACTTCGCGGGCCTCGGCTATCCGGTGCAGCGGGGTCACGCGGATCATCTCTTCACGCAGTTGGTCATTGTCCAGCAGGGCCGCTTCCAGATTGGCGCTTTTGGCCGAACCGATGGCGACCGCGTTCACTCGGATGCGGTCACCGGCAAAACTCACGGCCAGCGAGCGGGTCATCTGGTTCAGTGCCGCGCAGCATACCGAATAGGCCAGTAGATCGGGATGGGTGCGTTCCGAGGCGATTGAACTGAGGTTGACGACCGTACCGATGCTCTTCGTGAGGTCTGGCTCTTCGGTATCTTCCTCCTGCTGGATCATTCTTTTGACGATCGCCTGCGTTAGCCGCAGGTTAGCCAGCACGTTCTGTTTGAACAGTGTCTCGAATACGTCGTGTTTTGGATCGTGCGCGTTCGACGGTAGAACCTGCCGCGAGGCATTCACCAGAATATCGATCCGGTCGAACGTGTCGATCGTGGCCGACAGGAGGTTGGCGATGGTCAGTTTTTGCCGCAGGTCACCGGCAAAACACTTGACGGTATCCTTGCCAATCTCCTCGACTTCCTGACTGAGTTTGTCTTCGTCCATGTCGGCCATCATGACATTGACGCCGATATCGGCGAAATGTTTGGCGATCGCCAGACCGATACCGTTTGCCGCGCCCGTTACGATTGCGGTCTTCCCTTTGAGTTCGAATGACATGTCTGTCCTCTCGGTGATTCTCCGTTCGGCCACGGTATGCGAAAGCGTTGCCGCGTGCGAGTTTTTTGCTGTCAGCGTTTCGGTTTCGAGGCTTTGATGCATTTGAAGCCGGGGCTTTGTTCCAGATATTCCCATGTGTGGAAATGACCGTTCAGTGCTGCTTCGTAGGCCAGTTGGCGGTTAGCCACCATCCAGAGCGTACCCTTCGCATGCAGAAGTTTCGCCGCGGTATGGATGAACTGCCGCCCCAGTTCCGGCTCGGCCTTGCGCGATTGATGAAACGGCGGATTCATCACGATGAAGTCATGGTCTGACGGTCCGGACAGCGTGCAGACATCGCTCCAATGGAATCCGGCGCGCGGATCGGTGACATTGCTGCGTGCACAAGCCAGCGCCGAGTGTTCGGCTTCGTGAAGTGCAAGCTCGGTTATCGCCGGATTGCTCGCCAGCGCCTGATGCGCGAGCCAACCCCAACCGGCGCCCAGATCCGCGCCCTTGCCTTTGAGCTTGCCGCCGATCTTGTCCGCCAGCAAGGCCGATCCGGCATCGGATGCGTCGGGGCTGAACATACCCGCTGCTGTGAAGTACCCATCGGCGTTTGGCGCCGGCACCAGCGCTTCGGCCCAGTCGGCGAACTCCGGTGGTGTTCCGGATTTGCTCAGCCAGAATACCTTGCCATGTGCCTTCGACAGCGTACCTTCGACCGGAAGCAGCTTTTTGACCGCTTTCAGGACGCTTTCGATCCCGTCGGTTTTAATGCCGTCCACCACAAGGATTCCGCCCGGGTCCAGCAGGCCGTAACCGATGGCGACGTTCGCGAGGGTTTCGGCTTTGGAACGGGTCAGTTCGACGATCACCATCGCGGCGCTTTGCCCTTGAGGCACTTCGGCTACGACCGGAAATCCATGCTGTTGCAGCGCATCGTGGATCGGCTTGAAACCCTGAACGCAGACCAGCGATCCGAATTCCTCGTAGACAGAGGCGGGGTTGGCGCGAATGGCGACGACTGGGGCATCCCCGACCGTATCCAGCAAGCCCTGTTCGAAGGGAAGTGACAAACGTTCGTTCAGTGTCATGAGGGGGCCTGTCCCGAAAAGGTCACTTATTCTTTTTCCATGGTGCATTGCAGCGGATGTTGATGTCGGCGGGCATAATCCATGACCTGCGTCACCTTGGTTTCAGCGACCTCGTGCGAGAACACGCCGACGACGGCCACACCCTTGATATGGACGGTCAGCATGATCTGATGCGCCAGATCCGCATTGATGCCGAAGAACCGTTGCAGAATGTGGGTTACAAACTCCATCGGCGTATAATCGTCATTCAACAACAGCACCTTGTAAAGAGGCGGCTTCGCTGTTTTGGGTTTGGTCTTGGTGACAACGGCTCCATCGGACTCGTCGTCCGGATGATCGTTGCTTGCCAGAATTTCCAACATATTTGCCTGTTCCAACTGTTTGGAAGTCTCTTATTATATATCGCGCCTCTTGAAACAGAAAAGAGCAGTTAAATCAAATTGGTGAAATCAGGATCAGCAACGAAATCTGGCATATTCGGCGAATTTTAGCACAACCGCTTGTGTTGAGATTGGATGGAGCCACCACATTTAGTGTAGTGTTGTTGTTTAAGCACCTGTTTTGTGACTGAAAATAAAAGGTTTTCTGTGGAATCGCGCCGTGTTATCGTAATTGGATATAAAAATAAGCCGCGAAACATGCGGCACGAGGCAAAATTAACGCAGACGTCGGAGAAACCGGTGCGCATACGGGCAGTTCTTGGGGCATTATTTGCCAGTCTATTTCTGATTCTAGCGGGCGCCGCGCTGGCTGCGCCTTACGCTGCGTTCGTGGTTGATGCCCGAACCGGTGAAGTCTTGCATTCGCGCAATGCCGATACCCGTCTCCATCCGGCATCCCTGACCAAGATGATGACGCTGTATCTGGCGTTTCAAGCCGTCGAATCGGGAGAGATCAGCCTGGACAAGGTGGTAACGATTTCCAAGAATGCCTCTTCCGAGCCCCCGTCAAAGCTAGGTTTGCGTACAGGGCAGAAAATCCGTTTTCGCTATCTGATCAGGGCCGCTGCCGTGAAATCCGCCAACGACGCCGCGACGGCAATCGGCGAAGCTCTGGCCGGAAGCGAGAGTGCATTTGCCAAGCGCATGACTGCAACGGCGCTGCAGATGGGGATGACGCGCACCACCTTCAAGAACGCCAATGGTCTGACGTCTTCGGGCCACCTGTCGACCGCGCGCGATATGACGACGCTGGGTCGGCGGCTGTTTTATGATTTTCCCGATTACTACAACCTTTTTTCCCGCCGTACAGCGGACGCGGGCGTCAAGAATGTCTACAATACGAACCGCCGCTTTCTCGCAGCCTATAAAGGTGCCGACGGGATCAAGACCGGCTATACCAACGCTGCCGGTTTCAACCTCGTCGCTTCTGCCGAGCGTGGAGGTAAACGGATCATTGCCACCGTCTTCGGCGAACGCTCGACAGCGGCACGCAACGCGCGTGTAGCAAAATTGCTCGATCTGGGCTTTGATCAGGCGCCTTCGCGGGTGGCCGTGAAAAAGCCGCCGCCACTTTCCGTCGCCAGCCTGGGTGGATCGGATGCCGTCACGATCAGCGCGCCGCGCGCCGTTGCGCGCAGCTTGATCCCGAAACGCCGGCCAGGCGGTCTTGGCGTTCCTGTCATGATGGCGGGTGTCGACCAGAACGAGATCGATAACGCGGTTTTCGCTGCCGTGCGGGATAACGGCACCCAGACAGTGATCGTGGAACCGGATAAGGTCGGCGTCAAAACGGTAGCGGCAGTCGTGCCAAAACCAACGCAGGTGGCCCGCGCGGCGCAGGAAAAACTCATTCCCGTGGCCTTGCCCCCGACAAGCAAGACCGAGGCCGCGATTCTGGCGTCGATCCAGACGGCGCCGACCGAGGCCGTTGCGGTCGAACCCGCACCGTCCGAGCCGCGCGTCATCGTCCGCGACACGGACGATCCGCGCAAATGGTCTGTGCAAGTCGGGGCTTATCGCACGCGATATCAGGCGGAAAAGCAGCTTCTGCGGACGGCCCTGTCCGACCTGCGGGCGCTGGACGGAGCCTTGCGCCAAATCGATTCCGACGTCGTGCAGGGTGAGAGGTTCTACCGCGCCCGGTTTGTCGGCCTGTCCCAGACAGACGCGACAAAGGCCTGTGTCCGGTTGATTGCCCGAAACGAAGCCTGTGTGCCGATCGGCCCGGGAAGCTGAGCCCTTGACCCGTCGGGCGTCAGTCCGGAAAAATTCCTAGAAATTCACCGAAACGTTCGGAAGCTTCAAGGCCGCGACCAGGTCGCGCAGTTCCTGACGGGCCGCGATGTTCGAAATGTTCAACTTCTGCGCGCCGGCATCTTTCAGGTCCAGCAGGGTCAAACCCTGTGTAAACAGTTCACGGAAAATCACACGGTCAGAGAAGCCCGGAATGAGGCGAAAGCCGATACGCCGTGAGAGGTCGTTCAGCGCCGATCCTACCTTGCGCTTGTTGACCATGTTCTGTGCCCCGATCCGGTTGCGGGTCACGATCCAGTCAATCGGTTTCGATCCGCTTTCGGCGCGGGCCTTGCGGGCGCCCCAGACCATTTCGGAATAGATTGACGGTCCGATGACCGCATCGGTATCGGGGTTGATCCGTGCAAGCAGGTCGAAATCGACAAAGCTGTCGTTCATCGGCGTGATCAGAGTGTCAGCCATGGCATGGGCCATCTCGCTCAGGTAAGTATGCGCGCCGGGGCAGTCGACCACAAGGAACTCGGCCTGGCTGTCGAAAGAGACCAGCGCATCCTGAAACGCGCGCAGCGCGGCATCGTTGCCCTCTGGCAGGCCATAATATTCCGGCGGGTTCAACGGCACGTAAGTGGCCATTGGTAGGGGCGTTTCCGATTTTGCAGAAAACGCATACCGGTTTTCGAGATAGCGGCCCAGCGAACGCTGACGCAGGTCAAGGTCCATCACCGCAACGGAATGACCCATTCTGGCCAGCGCGGTTGTCACGTGCATCGCAGTGGTGGACTTGCCGGTGCCGCCCTTTTCATTTCCGAAAACCAGAATATGCGCCATATTTTCTGAACCTGCAAAATCGTTGAAATTCTGCTCTGCTTATGAGGCAAGCCCGTGGAGAGTTCAATATAGCATAACGATCATCACAGCCGGACTCAGGCACTATCGGGTGTCGGCTCAGCCGGCTATTCGATGATTTTTTCCTGGCTGTCGATGTATTCACGGTATTCGATGAACACCGTGGTGGTGATGGCTGCCCAGATGCTGAACATCAGGGTAAAGACAACGCCGGCGATCGCGATATTGCCAATGTTCGCCGCTGCCACATCACCCAGAATGGTGGTGCGCTTGTCACCGAGGATGATCCCGATGATCGCCTTATGGTCAGTGACGAATGCGTCGTAGAGCGGCTCCAGAAGCAAAAAGATGACCGGCAACCCAAGAACCGAAAGGATGAGGCAATATCGGAACAGGAGGTTGCGGGCTACGCCATATCCCCAGAACATGTCGAAACTGGTCAGCTTGTAGGCGACATCGGCTGCCGCCGCCGCCAGAGGCATCATCGTGCAGCAGAATATATAAAGCGATATCAGCAAAAATATCGTGAAGCTGACAATCGTGGTCGAAGTGATCATCGACTGGGCGACACCTGATTCGAAAGCGCGTATCGGGTGATTGAATACCAGTTGCAGATCCTCTCTGGCGACGTCTCCGGTAAAATACAGGATCGTCGTGATCGCCATGAACAGGGCGAAAACGGTTGCGACGGTAATCCAGACATTGCCGAGAAACAGGAAGGAGTTTCGGATCATACGGTCCACGTTCGGCGCCTTGGTCTTGTCACGGACCAGCAACCCGGTGCGGATCAGGCTGATTGCCATAAAGGACGTAACACAGGGTAACAGCAGAACCGTCAGGCCAAAGGCGACATTGGGATACTCTGGCATGACAAGGAACAGCCCGATGAGTGCGGCCGCGATAAGGCCCCATTCAATCAGTGCGGACAAGAATATTGGTACTGTCAGCCTCAGCGTTGATGCCAGTAGGCGCATTCTGTAACTCTGCCCATTTTTTCATTTTTTGAAAATGTGACATCCAAATGTGACCATATTAAGGGCGAAGGCTGAAATAAGCGGCACAATCATAAGGTGTTTGTCAGATATTTTCCGGCAGTACTGCCAATCATTGATTGAAACGAAAAACGCCGCCCGTTGGGCGGCGTTTCAAAGTCTTCGGAAGTGACGTGGCTAGAAGCCAAGACCTTCGTATTTCTTTTTGAATTTCGATACGCGACCGCCTGTATCCATCAGGCGCTGGCCACCGCCTGTCCAGGCAGGGTGCACCGTCGGGTCGATGTCCAGCGACAGGGTGTCGCCTTCGGAGCCGTAGGTGGAGCGTGTCTCGTATGTGGATCCGTCCGTCATTTTGACGGTGATCATGTGATATTCCGGGTGCAGATCTTTTTTCATGGCTCTGGTCCTTATGCTTCTGCGCCGTTGGTGGCTGCCTTGTAGTTTGTCTGTTCGGCAATACGTGCGGATTTACCGCGACGTGCCCGCAGATAGTACAGCTTGGCGCGACGGACTTTACCGCGGCGCACAACGGTGATGCTCTCGATGTTGGTCGAATGCAGAGGGAACACACGCTCCACGCCTTCGCCGAAAGAGATTTTGCGAACCGTGAAGGCACCGGCGATACCGCTGCCGCCTTTGCGTGCGATGCACACGCCCTCATAGTTCTGTACCCGGGAGCGAGAGCCCTCGATGATTTTGTAGCCTACGCGAATAGTATCGCCTGCCTTGAAGTCAGGGATTTCTTTGCCGAGGCTTGCGATTTGCTCAGCGTTAAGCTGTTCAAGCAAGTTCATAGTTGTCGTCCTCATATGCTCGCAGTTTTTCTGCGAAGTTCAATGTGCGCCCCTAGAGCTCTTGGTCTTCTACCGGGTCCGTATCGTCTAGATACGCCCGCCAGAGGTCAGGACGACGTTTCTGTGTCAGGTCCTTGGACTGTTCGGTTCGCCATTCGGCGATCTTCGCGTGATGGCCGGACAGAAGAATGTCCGGTATCTTGCGACCCTGCCAGTCCGTGGGCCTTGTGTATTGCGGGTGCTCTAGCAGGCCGTGCGAAAATGATTCTTCTTCAGCCGACTCAGCGTTCCCAAGCACGCGGGGTATAAGGCGAACTGTCGCATCAATCAAGGCCTGAGCTGCAATCTCTCCTCCAGTGAGCACGAAGTCTCCCAAAGACACCTCTTCGACCTCGAAAGCGTCCAGCACACGCTGGTCCACGCCCTCGAAACGACCGCAGAGCAGGGTTATGCCCTCGGCTTGGGAAAACCGTTGTGCCATTTTCTGGTCGAACCGTTTGCCGCGCGGCGACAGATATACGATCGGCCACTTTTTGCGGTTCTCGGATACATCTCGCTGGGCAAAGGACAGGGCGTCGCCGACGACATCCGCGCGCAGCACCATGCCTGCGCCGCCACCGGCGGGGGTGTCGTCAACGTCGCGGTGCTTGCCGCGGCCGAAAATCCGCAGATCGATGGGCTCGAGTGCCCAAAGGCCGTCCTGCAAGGCACGGCCGGTCAGGGATTCGCCCAAAACGCCGGGAAAGGAATTCGGAAACAGGGTGATTACCTTAGCCCGCCAGGCGCCGGCCAGATCGGGGCGGTCCTGTATGAGGGCAGTCGGCTTGCGCGACGGGCGTACCGCGATACGGCCGTGCGATTTGGTGAAACGGGGTTTGCCGTCTTCCGGGGTTTCGGGATCAGTCGTCATCTTCGCCCTCCGAAAAAACGCCGGCGGGCGGGTCGGCTATGATCCGGCCCGCTTGCAGATCGACGGTCGGAACCGCTTCTTTGGTGAAGGGCAGCAGGACCGGAGTTTTCAGGCCCCTGCCGCTGACCTCCAGCAGATCTCCGGCGCCGTGGTCGTGGATTGCGGTGACCTTGCCCAGCAGTTCTCCACCGGTGTCGAACACTTCGAGCCCGATAAGGTCGGCGTGATAGAATTCGTCATCGGGCAGGTTCGGCAGAACATTGCGGTCGACATAGAGCGCGGTCCCGCGCAGCGCGTCGGCCTGATCCTTGAAGCGGACGTTCTTGATCCGCGCGGCGAACCCACCCTTGATCGGTCCCGTGATCTTGACCTCGAAGCTTTGCTTGCCGTCTTCGGAGTAAAGCGGGGAATAATCGCCGATGGCGGCCGGATCGGCGCAGAAACTTTTCAGGCGCACTTCGCCCTTGACGCCAAAGGCACCCATTATGGCCCCGACACAGATACGATTTGCGTTTGTCATATTCCTGTTCCTAACGCTCGAACCAATCGATGGTGCGCGGATCGCGCAGTTCCCAGCCGACGGTCTGCAACTCCGGAGTCAGCGTGTCCTCTTGCGGCCAGCCGACACAAAGATATGCTACCAGCGACCAGTTTTCCGGCACGTCGAGGTCGCGGCGCAACCGGTCCGGGTCAAGTATCGAGACCCAGCCGACCCCCAGTCCGTGAGTGCGGGCCGCCAGCCAGAAATTCATGATTGCGGACACCACCGAATAGCGCCGCGTTTCCGGCATGGTGCGCGCGCCCAATCCCGTTCCCTTCGGGGTTTCGTCATCGCAGAAAATGGCGAGGTGTTCGGGGGCCTCGCGCATTCCGGACAGTTTCAGGCCCGCATAAAGCTCGGCTCGGTCGCCTTCATAACCGGCGAGTGCCTCGCGGTTGGATGACTGGAAATTCGACACCGCTTTCTCGCGGGTTTCGTCTTGCGTAACGCGGACAATGCGCCACGGTTCCGAAAGGCCGACCGACGGGGCCAGCTGGAACGTGTCCAGACAGTCCCGTAACAGGTCGACCGGTACCGGATCGGATTTGAAGTGGCGCACATCGCGGCGCCACTTCATCAGTTCTAGAAGTTCCGATCGGAAGTCTGGTGAAAATTCACGCATTGGTGTCTTCCGATTGCGGGCCGGAGCTTACTCGGCGGTTTCTTCTGCCGCAGCTTCTTCAGCAGGAGCCTCTGCGACCGGCGCAGGAGCAGCAGCGGCCTCGGCGGCAGCGGCGGCCTTGGCTGCCTTTTCTTCTACGCGCGCTTTGGCTTTCTTGCCTGGGACGCCGGATTTCAGGTTTGCGCGCTCTTTCTTGGCGATGACGCCTGCAGCTTCGAGGAAGCGGGACACGCGGTCGGTCGGCTGTGCGCCTTCACCGAGCCAGTACTGTACGCGCTCCATGTTCAGTTGGACGCGGTCTTCGCTGTCTTTCGGCAGCAGCGGGTTGTACGTGCCCAGTTTTTCAACAAAGCGGCCATCGCGAGCCATGCGGCTGTCGGCGGCAACGACGCTGTAATGAGGGCGTTTCTTGGACCCGCCACGTGCGAGACGAATTTTCATAGCCATGGTATATCTCCTAAATAAGCTATTTGCGGGCGCGTGCCCGACATTGGTTTGCGGGTTATTGCCCGCCGTTCTTGTGTTCCAGATGATGGTGAATGACTTCGCTGATGATGAAGTTCAGGAACTTCTTGGCGAATTCGGGGTCGAGGTCGGCTTCCAGCGCCATGCGCTGCAGACGGTCGATTTGTTGTGCCTCGCGCGCCGGATCGGAGGGCGGCAGCGTGTGTTCGGCCTTGAGCTTGCCCACGGCCTGTGTGTGCTTGAACCGCTCGGCCAGCGTATAAGTCAGGATGGCGTCCAGACGGTCAATGCTGTTTCGGTGCTCTTTCAGCAGTTCTGCCGCTTTCTGTACGGAGTCGGTCATCGGGCGTTCTCCAGCGTTTTTTCAAGAGCCAGTTCAGCCGGGGCCGGATGGCGGTAAACAAGGCAGGGTTTGTCCGGAGCAGGCGTCTTGGCCGTCGGGTCCAGAACAGCGCCGAGGCGCTCCGCCAGCTTGACCGAGCGCAGGTTCTCCGGTGCTATATAGCTTACGGTGGTTTCCCAGCCGAGGCGCGCGTAAGCGTCGGCGCGGGCCGCAGAAGCGGCTTCATATGCGATGCCTTTGCCTTCAGCGTTGCCGAAAATCATCCAGCCGAGTTCGGTCTCGGGCCAGTCCGCAGGCCGCCACGGGCCAACCAGCCCAACGGCCTGATCGTTGCCCTTGAAAGTCACCGTCCACATCCCGAAGCCGAGCATTTCCCAATGGCCAAGTTCGGTTGCGAAGCTGCGGAACACCTGACCCTCCGTCAGCGAACTGTAAATGTGGCGCATGCCGCCGGCATTGGCAAAATTCTTGAACGCCTCATAGTCCGTGGCGACGGGTCGGCGCAGGATAAGGCGCTCGGTTTCAAGACGAATGGTCATTTCTTTTTCCCGAATCCGCTGAGGCCAGGTGGCAGGCCGCCGCCGCCAAGACCGGGCAGCCCGCCCGGCAAACCGCCGCCCAGTTTTCTGGCTGCATCTTCCATCTGTTTCGGGTCCATACTGCCCATGTCAGCAGGCATGCCGCCCTTGCCCATCAGACCGCGCATGGCATTCTTCATCATGCCGCCTTTGCCCATCTTGCCCATTTTTTTCATCATGTCGGCCATCTGGCGGTGCTGCTTCAGCAGCTTGTTCAGTTCGGACACTTCCATACCCGCGCCTTTGGCGATACGTTTCTTGCGGCTGGCTTGCAAGATCTGCGGGTTGGCGCGCTCTCTTTTGGTCATGGACTGGATCAGGGCGATCTGGTGCTTGAAAACCGCGTCGTCGATTCCGCCCGCAGCTTCGATCTGTTTCGACATCTTCTTCATGCCGGGCATCATGCCCATGATGCCTTCCATGCCGCCCATCTTCATCATCTGTTCAAGCTGGGATTTCAGGTCGTTCATGTTGAACTGACCCTTGGTGAAGCGGCGCATCATGCGCTCTGCTTCTTCGGCCTCGATAGTTTCCTGGGCCTTTTCAACCAGCGAGACGATGTCGCCCATGCCGAGGATCCGGCCCGCGATACGCTCGGGGTGGAATTCCTCAAGCGCGTCCATCTTTTCGCCGAGGCCGACGAATTTGATCGGCTTGCCGGTCACGGCGCGCATCGACAGGGCCGCGCCGCCACGGCCGTCGCCGTCCATACGGGTCAGAACCACGCCGGAAACGCCGACCTTCTGGTCGAATTCCTGCGCCACATTGACCGCGTCCTGACCGGTCAGGCCGTCGACGACCAGAAGGGTCTCGCGCGGGGTCGCAACATCGCGGACCGCCTGAACCTCGTCCATCAGAACATCGTCGATGTGCAGCCGGCCGGCGGTGTCCAGCATATAGACGTCGTAACCGCCCAGCGTGGCCTGTTGTTTCGCACGCTTGGCGATCTGGACCGCGTTCTCGCCCTTGATGATCGGAAGTGTATCAACGCCGATCTGCTTGCCGAGGATAGCCAACTGTTCCATAGCGGCGGGCCGGTTGGTGTCGAGCGATGCCATCAGCACGCGTTTCTTGTTCTTGTCGGTCAGACGCTTCGCCAGCTTGGCGGTGGTCGTCGTTTTACCAGAGCCTTGAAGCCCTACCATCAGGATCGGCGCGGGCGGGCTGTCGATCTTCAGGTCGCCGGCGCGGGCGTCGTCGCCAGCCAGAAAATGCACCAGTTCGTCATGGACGATCTTCACGACCTGCTGGCCCGGTGTTACCGAGCGGGTGACGGCCTGTCCGGTGGCCTTGTCCTGAATGGCCTTGATGAAATCGCGCGCGACGGGCAGGGAGACGTCGGCCTCCAGCAGCGCGATGCGTACTTCGCGCAGGGCGACGGCGACATCCTCGTCGGACAGCGCGCCCTGCTTGGTCAGCTTGTCAAAGACGCCGGAGAGGCGTTCGGATAGATTTTCAAACATATCGCGGCCCTCCTTAGACCCGTCATTGGCCCCTATGTAGGGACTGTTACGCCAAACGCAAAACACACCCGTGGGCGAAACTCGCTGACGGATGGCGATCCTGAGACCGGAAGCAATTCGACTTCCTTGGATTATTCGGGTGTTTAGTTTCGGTTTGGCGGCGAGTCAAGCGCCCCTTCCGAGATTGCGCCCGCCCCGCACGGATGTGCGGGGCAGTACAGGCAAGATAGAATGATTTTGGTGCATCGGCGCGGCTCAAGCCGCGCTGTCGGCAGGTTTGACGGACAGGTTGGCCGGGGCGTACGGAGTGCCAAAGCGGACGTCGACCGCTTCCTTGTCGAGAAACTCGACTTCAGTAATGCCGACGAAGCCAAGAACCGTTTTCAGGTAAGGGGTCACGTGATCCATCGCTGCGCCCATAGGCACGCCGCCGGAGGCGAAGGCGATCACGGCTTTCTTGCCCTTCAACAAACCTTCGGGACCGTTTTCGGTATAGCGGAAGGTCACACCGGCCCGCGCGATCTGGTCGACCCACGCCTTGAGCGTGGCTGGTATGCCGAAGTTGTAAACCGGCGTGCCGATCACCAGCGTGTCGGCCGTGCGAAGTTCTTCGATCAGCCTGTCCGACAGAGATAGCGTTTGTTTCTGGGCCTCCGTGCGTTTTTCGGCGGGCGTGAAGTTTGCCCCGATCCATTTTTCATCGATGAACGGCAGGTGGTCGTTGAGGTCACGCGATACGACCCTGCCGCCGTTCGCCAGACGCTGTGCGATCCTGTCGGACATGTCGCGCGATATCGAACCGTCTGTGCGGCCCGAGGCGTCTATTTTCAGTACTCTGGTCATTGGACACTCGCTTTCTGATTAGGTTGACGCCTATGTAGCATTTCTATATTTGAACAAAAATGCAGTGAGCGAACAGGATTTGTGCATGAGCGCACAGAAAGACCGCATTGAGAACTGGGATGAGGTCCGCACCGCCTATCATGTGGCGCGGTTGGGAACTTTGTCGGCTGCCGCCGCCTTTCTGGAAGTGCACCACGCGACCGTGATCCGACATATCGATGCACTGGAGGCCCGGCTGGGAACGAGGCTGTTCCAACGTCACGCGCGGGGGTATACGCCTACGGAATCCGGCCGTGACCTCTTGAAGGTGGCCGCTGCTACCGAAGACCTGCTGGCGCAGTTCGCCGGCCGTGTCAGGGGCCGCGGCGCCGAGGTTTCCGGCGAACTGGTGGTGACGGCCGTCACCAGCGCCTCGTTCTTTCTGACGCCTTTGCTGGCCGAGTTCCGCAAGCTGCATCCCGACATTACATTTCGTGTGATCGCGGAAAGCCGCTTACTGCGGCTGCAATACGGCGAGGCCCATGTCGCACTGCGTGCCGGCGCCACGCCGCAGGAACCCGACAATATAGTGCAGAAGCTTGGAGTGCTCAGGATGGGGTTATATGCGCACAAAAACTTTATCGGGCTAAACGGAGTGCCTAAATCGGAAAGCGAATTGGCGAAGTTCGATATTGTCGGACCCGAAGGCCCCAACAACGCGCCGCACAACAAGTGGCTGGCTGCAAATATCCCCGACAGCGCCGTTGTGTTCCGCAGCAATGAGGCGCAGGGCGCGGTAGATGCCGTGCGCTGCGGCATCGGGATCGGTTTTGTGCCGCGACGTGACGTGATACCCGGCGACGGTCTGGTTGAGGTCCTGCCGCCGCGGGAAGAATGGAGCGCCAATCTGTGGCTTGTCACGCATGTCGATCTGCACCGGACCACCAAGGTCCAGGCGTTCACCGAATTTCTGAAACGGCAATCGAAGTACTGGGAGTGACCCTATGATCAAAGCAATGGCCCCGTCCGCGCGGGGACACCTGGCGATGCTGCTGTTTTCGCTGTTGATCGCCGGATCCTTCAGCTTCGGCTCGCGGATTGCAAATCTGATGGACCCGATCGCGCTGATGAGCTTGCGATTTGCCCTGTCGGGCGCGGTCGTAGGTGTGCTGGTCTGGGCGGGACCGGGCATCCGGAAGTCATATCTGGTGGCGCCGTGGCGCTATCTGGTGCTGGGCGGCCTGTTCGCGGCCTATTTCGTGCTGATGTTCGAGGGCCTTAAAACCGCCGCGCCCGTGTCGGCCGCCGCTGTGTTCACGCTCGTCCCGATGATGACTGCCCTTTTCGGATATTTTATTTTGGGCCAAAAGATCAACGGCCGGATATTTCTGGCTTTGCTGGTAGGAGCGGGCGGCGCGATTTGGGTGATATTCGACGGGCAGTTATCGTCGCTCCTGCGGTTCCAGATCGGTCAGGGTGAGTTGATCTACCTTGTCGGTTGCGTCGCACACGGCCTTTACAGTCCGATGGCGCGCAGACTGAACAGGGGGGAGCCAACGGCTGTCTATACTCTCGGGATGATCCTCGGCGGGTTTTTCGTGTTGTTTCCGCTGGCGCTTCCGGAATTGAAATCGGCGGACTGGAGCGGCTTCCCTCCGGTTTTCTGGATCGGCCTCGGATATCTCGCGGTTTTTTCCAGTGCGGCGACTTTTCTGGTTCTGAATTATGCGTCGATGAACCTGCCCAGCAGCAAGGTCATGGCCTATTCTTATCTGACGCCGTCCTGGGTTGTCGTGATCGAGCTTGTACTGACAGGGAGCATTCCGCATCTGGCGATCCTTGCCGGAATATTCGTGACAATCGGCTCGGTACTGATCCTGCTGCGGGACTGAGCCACGCCTAGGTCCCGTCGTCAGACAGAACCGCCTCTGACTGTTCAAGAAAGGTTTCGAATGCGTCGAGGTTAACATGTTCGAACTGGCCGAAGCTTTCCATCCAGATAGAGGCATCGAGCAGGGCAGAGGGTTCCAGCTTGCACCATTTGACGCGACCGCGCTTTTCCTGCTCGATCAATCCGGCCCGCGTCAGTACCTGCAGGTGCTTGGAAATAGCAGCCAGCGACATCTGGAACGGTTCCGCTACGTCGGTCACGGCCATGTCATCCTCCAGCAACAGTGTGAGGATGGAACGGCGCGTGGGATCGGAAAGCGCGGCAAAGACAAGATCGAGTCGGTCGGTCATCGAAAATGAGTGCATCAGTGCATTCAAAAGGTCAACCGGAAGGTTGAATGTCGCTATCGAACAAACGTCCTCTGATGCATCCCTCGGAATCGGTCAAAACTGACGGCTTCGAAAGATTGACGCGTTGCGGGTTCGATTTCCCTCTCACTCCGACAAGACCGTGCGAAAACAGCACTTTCAGGGCCGTTTTCAACTAAAACGGCGATTTTCCACTGATGAGCCCGCGCTAATTACGCACGCTTACTAGAATTTCTTTGCGCTAAAGTTATATTTCCTTTACGCGATGTGACGAAAGTTAGTCTTAAAGGTTGCAGGAAACGGAATGAATAAAATGTCAGGCGGAATGGCGCCGGAGAAACTCGTGGCGCCTTCGCTGGATATGCCTGCTCGTAACTGGATGCGTGTCCTGGCCGCTTATCGCCAACCAATCCTGTCACGAAGCCTTTTCGAACTTGCGGTAACGCTGGGTCCGTTCATCCTTTTGTGGACGCTGGCGTGGTGGTCGATTTCGATCAGCTATTTTCTGACGGGTTTGCTGTGCGTGTTGGCGGGCGCCTTTCTGGTACGCCTGTTCATGATCCAGCACGACTGTGGTCACGGCGCGTTTTTCAGCCAGCGCTCAGTCAACGACTGGGTAGGGCGCGCGCTGGGCGTTCTTACGCTTACACCCTATGATGTCTGGCGCCGCAGCCATTCGATCCACCATTCCGGTGCCGGCAATCTGGACAAGCGCGGCATGGGCGACATCCACACCCTTACCGTTAACGAATACAACGCGGCCAGCTGGCTGGGTAAACTGCATTACCGCCTGTACCGTCATCCGATCACCCTGTTTCTGATTGGCCCGATCTATATCTTCGGCCTGCAGAACCGTCTGCCGATCGGGGCGATGAAGGCTGGCTCGAAGTACTGGGTCAGCACCATGGGCACGAATCTTGTGGGAGTGGCGCTGGCAACGGTCCTGATCTATTTCATGGGCTTGATGCCGTTCCTGATGATATTCCTGTCCACCAGTTTTGTGGCCTCGGCAATCGGCATGTGGCTTTTCTATGTCCAGCACCAGTTCGACGAGACCCATTGGGACCAGCCGGAAAACTGGGATCTGCATGATGCGGCACTCTACGGGAGTTCGCACTACGACCTGCCGGCGCCTCTGCGCTGGATGACCGGCAATATCGGTGTGCATCATGTGCATCACCTCTACAGCCGGATCCCCTTTTACAGGCTGTCCGAGGTCATTCGTGACTATCCCGTTCTG
Organism: Paracoccaceae bacterium; assembly: GCA_024640245.1. Lineage (GTDB taxonomy): Bacteria > Pseudomonadota > Alphaproteobacteria > Rhodobacterales > Rhodobacteraceae > Amylibacter. The sequence goes on from JAHEFH010000008.1 coordinate 17,032, forward strand.
GGTGAAATCCGCCGCCTGACGCTGATGGAGAGCTTTGCCTGTGCTCGTCTCCATCTGTGGGACGAACAGACACGGCGCCTTGTCACCTATCGTCAGGCCCGGATCAACAGCGCCCAAAATATCTGATGTCTGGCGGGACCAGTTCCCGCCAGAATACTGCAAGAGCCGGTAAATCCCCGTTTACCTTCAACCATATGGTTGAATATGCGGATCGGCGATAATTGCGGTAACTGAGGCCTTTCCGTATTTCGACCCAATACATCCCTGCGCAATATATCAATATAAAACAATAGGTTAACTGATGGGTGGGCGAGTCCTAATCCCATTGACTCTGTCTAGGCTTGAACCTATTTTCCCGCCAACTGTTCCAACGGCGTTTTTTGGCGCGTTTCTAGAGGCTCTCGTATGAATGACGGCCCTGATCCCAAAAGGCTCAGCGAGTTGGAAGATCGGCTGAAGGCCCTGCGAAAGTCGCAGGAACCTGCGCCGCGGAAAGAAAGCCATGTGTCGCAGGCACAAGCCGGTTGGCGCATGGTGACGGAACTGGTGGTAGGTTTGCTGCTGGGGTTCGGGATCGGATACGGGCTCGATAGCCTGTTCGGCACAAAGCCGATTTTCCTGATCCTGTTTACATTGTTTGGATTTGCCGGCGGCGTGCGCGCAATGATGAAGTCGGCGGCGGAAATCCAGCAACAGAATGCACAGGCGGGAACAAAACCTGCCGCGTCCGCCAAGACGGACGATATGAAAGACGACTAGGCGAAAGCCTGAAACAGAAGGACAGGACAAAGTGGCGACAGAAGCAGAAGGCGGAAGCGGCTTTAACATCCACCCAATGGACCAGTTCGTGATCAAGCCGCTGTTTGGCGGCGAGCATATCAGCTGGTACACACCGACAAACGCGACGCTGTGGATGGGTATCACCATCCTGGCTATCGTTGCTCTGCTTGTCTGGGGCACCCGCGGCCGAGCCATCGTGCCGTCGCGCACCCAGTCGGTGGCCGAGGTGATCTATGGTTTCGTCTACAAGATGGTTGAGGATATCGCAGGCAAAGAAGGCCTGAAATATTTTCCTTATATCTTCACGGTCTTCATTTTCATTTTGTTCGCTAACGTACTCGGCCTGTTGCCGATGTCCTTTACCACGACCTCTCACATCGCGGTGACCGGTACTCTGGCGATTGCTGTGTTCGTGTCGGTGACAATTCTCGGATTTGTCAAAAACGGCGTCAGCTTTCTTAGCCTGTTCTGGATTTCATCCGCGCCGCTCGCGCTGCGTCCCATCTTGGCGATTATCGAGATCATCTCTTATTTCGTGCGCCCCGTCAGCCACTCCATCCGGCTTGGCGGCAACATGATGGCCGGCCACGCGGTTATCAAGGTTTTCGCCGGATTTGCCGGCGCGCTGGGTCTTGGTGCGGTAGCGCCGATCATAGCAATCATGGCAGTTTACGGTCTCGAAAGCCTCGTGGTCGTAATTCAGGCCTATGTGTTCACCATTCTGACCTGTGTTTACCTGAACGATGCACTGCATCCTCATCACTAGTCAGAATAGAAATTTAGCCATTCACATCTTAAAGGAGCAATAAAATGGCAGTTGAAGGCGATCTGGTACAAATGGGTGCACTTATCGGTGCTGGTCTTGCCTGTACAGGCATGGGCGGCGCAGCGGTTGGTGTGGGCCACGTTGTAGGTAACTATCTGTCGGGCGCCCTGCGCAACCCAGCGGCAGCGGCCGGTCAGACAGCAACCATGTTCATCGGTATCGCGTTTGCCGAAGCGCTGGGGATCTTCTCGTTCCTCGTAGCTCTTCTGCTGATGTACGCGCAATAAGTTAGCGGACCTTTTATTGACGGGCAGTCCGTTTCGGGCTGCCCCCTGGGTTCAAAGAGCCTTAAGCTCTAATTGCTAACGGAGGGTGCAATGGCATCTGAAACACATGGCGCTGTGACCGAACATGCCCAAGGTATGCCACAGCTAGATTTCTCGACTTTCCCGAACCAGATCTTCTGGTTGGTTGTGTCGCTTGTCGTTGTCTATCTAATTCTGCAGCGTGTTGCGCTTCCGCGGATCGCCAGCGTTCTGGCGGATCGGAGTGCCTCTATCCAAAGAGATCTGGACAAGGCCGAAGATTACAAGCGCAACGCCGAAGCGGCGGAAGAAGCCTATAACAAGGCACTGGCCGACGCCCGTTCCGAGGCGCAGGATATCGTCAACGCGGCACGCGTCGACATCCAGAAGGATCTGGATATCGCGATTGCCAAGGCAGACGCGGAAATTGCGGCCAAGTCCGCAGAGTCTGAAAAAGCCATCGCCGATATTCGCGATTCCGCTATGAAATCCGTCAAGGTAGTCGCGAATGCGGTTGCGGTCGATATCGTAGAGGCGATCATGCCGAGTGCTGGCGACGCGAAAGCGATCAAAGACGCGGTTGCAGTCCGGGTAAAGGAATAGAGCCATGAAAACACTCAACAGCCTATTCGTCCTGACGCTGACTTCTGCTCCCGCCTTTGCGGCAAGCGGACCGTTCTTCAGCCTGAACAACACCAATTTCGTTGTGCTGATCGCGTTTGTTCTGTTCGTCGCGGTGCTTGTCTATCTGAAAGTTCCGGGCAAAGTCACCGGCATGCTCGACGGCAGGGCCGAGGGCATCCAGTCCGAACTGGACGAGGCGCGTGCCTTGCGCGAAGAAGCCCAGAGCATTCTGGCCTCCTACGAGCGCAAGCAGAAAGAAGTGCAGGAACTGGCCGACAAGATCGTGTCCAGCGCCAAGGCAGAGGCAAAACTGGCAGCTGACCAGGCGAAGGAAGACCTTAAGGTTTCGATAGAGCGCCGCATTGTCGGGGCCGAAGAGCAAATCGCTTCCGCACAGGCCGCAGCCGTCAAAGAGGTTCGCGATACAGCTGTGACAGTGGCAATTGCCGCAGCACGCGACGTCATTGCCGGAAAGATGTCTGCTGGCGATGCCGCCGATCTGATCGACTCCGCAATCAAGGACGTCAGCGAGAAACTGCACTGATGGTGCATAAGTTTCGGTAGCAAAGTTTCGGAAACCCCGCGGTGAAAATCGCGGGGTTTTTTATTGGCGGAACCAGCGCACAGACGCACGCTCAAAACTTTCGTCAGACTTCACTGGTTTTCGCGACCGGAAGACAGGTGAAACGGCAGTCAAACAGCAATCGGTTTTACTTTGGTCACGAAGTCCGGTTCGGCTTCAACGGTAGGAAATGGTCCTAACGCTCCAGTTCCTGTTCGTAGCGCAACTTGGCCACGCCTTCGTTCTCTTCGGCCTTCTTTACCTCTTGCATGCAGACCTCGACATAGTCGAGGTGCTCTTCCACTGCACGCCGCGCCCCCAGGGGATCACGTTTGATGATGGCTTCGTGGATGGCGCGATGCTGGTCCAGCAGGGCGGCGCGTGTTGTGCGGACCCTGAACATGACCTTGCGGTTATAAAACACACCGGCGCGCAGCATCTCGAACATCGAGCGCATCATATGCAGCATGAAGACGTTATGGGACGCTTCGACAATCGCCATGTGGAACTCGGCGTCCAGCGCGGCTTCTTCGGCCGGATTGCGTTTTGCGTGCGCCGTTTCCATTTTATCAAAAACCTTGGATATGACCTTCAGGTCTGTATCCGATGACATGCGGGCGGCGCGCTCTGCGGCCAAGCCCTCCAGATCGCGGCGGAAAGCGATATAGTCGAAAAGCGCTTCCTGATGCGACGAAAACAATGCGATCAGCGGTTCCGAGAAGGCACTACCAAGTACGTCGGCCACATAAACGCCGGAACCGGCCCGTGTTTTCAGCAAACCACGGGATTCCAGATCGGCGACCGCTTCCCGCAGGCTGGGCCGAGATACGCCCAGTCGTTCCGCAAGTTCCCTTTCGGAAGGCAGCCGTTCACCCGGGCGAAGGATGCCGCGCAATATGAGTTGTTCGACCTGTTTTACGACGCTGTCAGCGACGCGTTCGGGGTTTATCTTTTGAAACGGCATTCGCTATCCATAAAGTTCTGGTAAAATCTTATTACCAAAATCTGGCACACACAAGGCAAAGAAAAAGGCCGCCCTTGCAGACGGCCTTGGTTTCTCTGGAGCTGCGAGATCGGGTTATCCGTTCGGGATAATGACGATTTCCACACGCCGGTTTTGCGCACGTCCTTCGGGTGTCAGGTTGGACGCGATGGGCACGTTCTCGCCGCGGCCATATGCGCGGATACGGTTGGAACTGACGCCGGAACGGATGAGAATGCCACTGACCGCGGCCGCACGACGGGCGGACAGATCTTGGTTGTAGCTCTCGGAACCGACATTGTCGGTGTGGCCGATTACGTCGATCGTTGTGTTCGGATAGTTGTTCAGGTTGGTCGCCAGTTTGGAAAGCGTAGACTGAACGGAAGAGCGCACATAGGTGCTGTCAGTGTCGAAGGTGATGGATTCCGGCAGGGTCACGATAAGTTGGCTACCAGTGTTCACGATCAGCGCGCCGCTGTCGCCGATAGAACTGCGCAACGCACGTTCCTGTGCGTCCAGTTGGTTGCCGATTGCGCCGCCGATCAGGCCGCCGACTACAGCGCCTTTAACGATATCGTCTCCGCGGCCACCCTTGCCAAGAACGACACCGGCAAGTGCGCCCACGGCAGCACCGGTAGCAGCGCCTTGACGGGTTTTTTCGCCTGGTTCGACACAGGCGGTGAGTGCGAACGCGGCTGTAACAACTGCCAGCGGTAATTTTACGGTAAGCATGATTCTGCCTCCTAATTGGCTACTAACTCAATAAGTAAGGTTTAACCCTGAAGCTTCAAGTATGGCTATCGGGATTAATTGGCGTAGGCAGGAAATCGCCCGTTCGCCCGTCAGGTTTGAAGATTTTTTCGTCGGCGGCTTCGGACCGCGCGCTTTCCCAGGCCAGCAGAGCCCTTTTGACCGGCAGGCCCCAGTGATACCCTCCAAGAGCCCCCGATTTCCGCAGGGCTCGGTGGCAAGGAATCAGCCAGCTGATCGGATTGCGTCCGACGGCCGTGCCGACCGCTCGCACGGCTTTCGGGTTGCCTATGTGCTGAGCGATGTCGCTGTAGGTTGTGACATGACCGGTGGGAACCGCCAGCAAAGCCTCCCACACCTTGATCTGGAACGGCGCGCCGATCAGGTGCAAATGTGTCGGATCCTCGCCGGACAGCAGATTGCCGGCAAACCTGTCTATCGCGCGGTTATCGGCCACGATATTCGCTTCGGGCCAACGCGAGCGCATATCTTCCAGCGCCGCCGCCTCGCCGGTATCGGAGGCGAAGGCCAAGCCGCAAATCCCGCGTTCCGTAGCCATAACCAGCATTGGCCCGAAAGGCGATGCGCGCCAGTCGTAGGAAATCGTCAAACCGGTCCCCTTGGCGGCATAGTCGCCGGGGCTCATCGCCTCCCATGTCAGGAACAGGTCGTGCAGTCGAGACGGCGAGGACAGACCCGTTTCCAGAGTTGCGTCGAATATCGTATGGCGCTGTTGCAGCAGGTCCTTGGCGTGGCCTAGCGTGAGGTATTGCTGATAGCGTTTGGGACTGACGCCGACCCATTGCGAGAATACCCGCTGAAAATGTGCGGGTGACATGCCGACGGCCTCGGCCACCTGCTCCAGCTTGGGCTGCTCGGTTCTGGTGTCGCCGATATAGTCGATTGCGCGGGCAATGACCTGATAGTGATAGCTGCTCTGTTCCATGATCAAATCATGGCCCAAGCCAACAGTCGCCGCCACCCGATTCTTGCGAAATCCGCCGGGCGGAGTGGAGCAGGCTTGGCAAGGCCGAAAGCCTGTGCCAAATACGGGCGCATGGCCCAGCAACTCGACTATCATGCAATGCACGCAATCTTCAGCCGGTTCCGCGACAGCGATCCGGAGCCGAAGGGCGAGTTGAACCATATCAATGCCTATACCCTTCTGGTGGCGGTCGCCCTGTCGGCGCAGGCAACGGACGTCGGTGTGAACAAGGCGACCGAAGCGCTGTTCAAGATCGCTGACACGCCGCAGAAGATGCTGGATCTGGGGCTGGAGGGTTTGACAGAGCATGTCAAAACCATCGGCCTGTTCCGGCAGAAGGCAAACAATGTCATGAAGCTGAGCCGCATACTGGTCGATCACTATGACGGCGTCGTGCCATCATCGCGTGCGGCATTGCAGAGTCTTCCGGGTGTTGGACGCAAGACCGCAAATGTTGTGCTGAACATCTGGTTCAACTATCCGGCCCAGGCAGTGGACACGCATATATTTCGCTTCGGTAATCGTACCGGCGTTGCCGTTGGCAAGGACGTATTGCAGGTCGAACGCGCGATCGAGGACCATGTGCCTGTAGAGTTCCAGCAGCACGCGCATCACTGGATGATTTTACACGGGCGCTACGTCTGCAAAGCGCGTAAACCTGTTTGCGCAAACTGCATAATCGAGGACCTTTGCCCGTTCGAGGAGAAGACACAATGAGCAAATCCTATCAGGTTGTCGGCGTCGGCAACGCCCTTGTCGATGTTCTGTCGCATTGCGACGAGGATTTCCTGACCCACAATGCCGTCGAGAAGGGCATCATGCAGTTGATCGACACCGGTCGCGCTTCGGAGTTGTACGGGAAAATGGGCCCGGCCACGGAAGTTTCCGGCGGTTCTGCCGCGAATACGATCGCAGGCATCGCTGCCCTTGGCGGACGGACGGCCTATGTCGGAAAGGTGCGCGACGACCAGCTTGGAAATATCTTTGCTCACGACATGCGGGCGCAGGGCGCGCATTATGACACGCCACGCGCCAACGGTGACAGCGGTCACGAAACCGGCCGCTGCATGGTGCTGGTGACGCCTGACAGCGAGCGCTCGATGAGCACCTATCTGGGCGTTTCCGAGCACTTGGGCCCGGAAGATATCGACGAGGCGCTGATGGCCGAGGCGGAATGGCTCTATCTGGAAGGCTATCGCTTTGACGGGCCGGACAGCCACGCCGCTTTCGCCAAGGCGATCAATGCCTGCAAGGCGGCCGGTGGCAAAGTGTCCATCACACTGTCCGACCCGTTCTGCGTCGAGCGTCACCGCGAGGCCTTTCGTGACATGATCCGCGACCACGTCGACCTGCTGTTTTGCAACGAGCACGAGATGACCGCCATGTACCAGACGGACACGCTGGAGGCAGCGATGGCTCGGGCGGAGAAGGAAGTCGGCATCGTGGTCTGCACTGTTGGCGCCAAGGGTGCGTTTGTCCTGACTGGCGGAGAGCGCTATCATGCGCCGGCGGCCGCAACCAGAATCGTCGATCTGACCGGAGCCGGAGACCTGTTTGCTTCGGGTTTCCTGCATGGTCTGGCCAACGGGCGGGATATGCTGACGAGCGCCCGGATGGGTTGTGTCGCGGCGGGCGAGGTGATCGACCATATCGGGGCGCGGCCGAACGCCGACCTCAAGGCGCTGTTCGCCAGACACGGATTGAACTGAGGCTGCGGCCGGGCAAGGGACTGAGACAATGGCTTACAAATACGACAGCGAAAATATTTTTGCGAAAATCCTGCGCGGGGAAATTCCCAACGACACGGTTCTGGAAACCGATCACGCGCTGGCCTTCCGCGATATCGCGCCGCAGGCGCCGGTCCATGTACTGGTGGTTTGCAAGGGTCCCTACGTTAATTTCGACCACTTCATTGACGAAGCTTCAGAGGAAGAGATCGTTGATTTCAATCGCGCCATCGGACAGGTCACAGCGCGGCTCGGCCTGAACCCGGATGAGGCCCACGATGGTACCGGATACCGGATTCTCAGCAATTCCGGCGCACATGGCATGCAGGACGTGCCGCATCTGCATGTGCATATCCTTGGAGGTCGAAAATTGGGGCGGCTCGTCGAACGCGCTGACTAGGGCGCCTCGGCCCGCGCCGAGGTCAGTTGCAGGAAGACTTCTTCCAGAGTCGGCTCTTCAGCTTCGAGGTTGGCGATACTAATGCCGGCTTTCCTGATCAGGTCGAGGATATCCTGCGCGCTGTGTCTGGATTTCAGGTATCCGAAGGCAAGAGCGCCATTGGTCCTGCGCTCCACCGTCACCCCGCGTAATTCCGGAAGGTCGCCGGTCACCGGTTGCGCAGGATGGATCACCAGCGTCTTGGCACCCGTCCCGGCGATCAGATTGTCGGTGTCGTCCTCGGCGACGATCCTGCCCTTGTCGATGATCGCTATCCGGTCGCACATCTGTTCTGCCTCTTCCAGATAATGCGTGGTCAGAATGATAGTCTTGCCCTGCGCGTTCAGTTCCCGGATATACGCCCAGAGCATCTGGCGAAGTTCGATATCGACACCCGCAGTGGGTTCGTCCAGCACCAGTACCGGCGCGTCATGCACCAGCGCCTTTCCCAGCAACAACCGCCGCCGCATGCCGCCGGACAGGGTGCGGGAATAGGCATCAGCCTTGTCGGTCAGTCCGATTGCCTGAAGAATTTCGTCCGTGCGCCGCTGGCGACGCGGCACACCATAGAGCCCCGCCTGCGCGTTCAGCGACTGGCGCGGCGTGAAGAATGCGTCGAGGTTCAGTTCCTGCGGCACCACGCCGATCGACAGCCGCGACTGTCGCGGGCTGCTATCCTGATCGAAGCCCCAGATCCTCACTGTTCCCGAAGTTTTGTTGACCAGCCCCGCCATGATATTGATCAGCGTCGATTTGCCGGCTCCGTTCGGCCCGAGCAGGCCGAAGATCGAGCCTTTGGGAATGTCCAGATCGACGGATTTCAGCGCCTCCTTCGGTCCGGACTTGGCTGAACCGGCATAGGTCTTGCGCAAGGCGCGTATTTCGATTGCGTTTTCAGTCATCCGGCTTCTTTCGGGTGCGGCTTGATCACACGCGGGCACAGCTTATTATTGCAGGTCTGACTACATGGGGCTAAAACCAAGACCAGTCAACGTGTTTCAAAGGAGCGTTTGCAATGGCAACAGAAGCACCCGAAGTCGTCGAAGTCACCGAATACCGCATCGCCTGTGACGGAAAGGGCGAGCATCCGCGCGTCTGGCTGCAAATCCCGCAAGAACACGGCTGGGTCGAATGCCCCTATTGCGATTGCAAATACGTGATCAAGGAAGGCTCCGGTTCGGGGCACTGAGCGGGACGAGACGGTACCGCCTAGTCCGGGTTTCCCGATCGCTTCAGCTTCACTGCAAACGACAGGATTGCGGCCAGAAGCAGAGCTACCACTGAGAGCGTCGTCAGCACTGATTTGAAAATTGTCGCCGCGCTTGCGATCTGAGTCAGGGATGGCGACAGATCGGAGCCGGTAGTCAGCATTGCCACAATCATTGCATTTTCTACGTAGTCCGCAAAAGCTGCGAAATAGGCCGCAGTGGCAGCGGCTCGAAACCACCTTCTGAACGGTGCAGCGAATCTTCCGGATAACCAGTTGATGGACCCTGCGACCGAAATCGCAAAGAGTGCGGGGTAGACCGTGTCCAGAGGGATTTGCCGCCACAGGTAAATGCGGCTGCCTTCCTGTCCGAGTGCATTTATCAGGTCTCTGGCGCTGTCGTGGGAGTAACCGCCGGGCCTGAGGTCGAACGGCTTGGAACCCGTAATCTGTTCCAGTTCGGCAAGAGGCCCAAGAACCATCATCAGATAGACGACCGTGCCAAGGGCAATTGCGCCCACAATCACGCGGCCGCTCCATCGAATGTCAGGCATGACTGTAGTCCCCTTTGCCTCGTTTACACGACAAGTCTTTGCGGCAGTCCACAGAACGCGGTTTTATCTATCATGTCCTTGTATCCGAGAAACCCGAAAAAGACTATCGCCTTGCCCGCGGCTGTCCTCTAGTTTGTGGCAAACACGAGATCAGCAGGACCGCACAATGACAGACAGCAAATTCGGCAAGGGCCATCACCTGCAACTGATCGACGGGTCGGGGTTCATTTTCCGTGCCTATCATGCTCTGCCGCCACTGACGCGGAAGTCCGACGGCCTGCCGGTGGGGGCGATAAGCGGTTTCTGCAATATGGTATTCAAATTGGTCGAGGACCAGAAGGGCGCGGACGCGCCGACCCATGTGGCAGTCATCTTCGATCACAAGGGCAAGACATTCCGCAACGATATCTATCCCGAATACAAGGCGCACCGTCCGCCCGCGCCGGAGGATCTGGTGCCGCAGTTCGGGCTGATCCGTGATGCTACCCGCGCCTTCAACCTGCCCTGCATCGAGATCGACGGTTTTGAGGCCGACGATATCATTGCCACTTTGGCGGTACAGGCGCGCGATGCCGGCGGGCGAGTCACGGTGGTTTCGTCAGACAAGGACCTGATGCAACTGGTCGGGGGCGGCATCGAAATGGTCGATCCCATGAAAATTCGTCGCATCGGCCGCGAAGAAGTCGAAGAAAAATTTGGTGTCGGTCCGGAAAAGGTGATTGATGTGCAATCCCTGTCCGGAGATAGCGTCGACAACATCCCGGGCGCGCCAGGCATCGGGATCAAGACCGCCGCCCTGCTGATCAACGAATACGGCGACCTGGACAACCTGCTGGCCCATGCCGAAGAGATCAAGCAACCGAAACGGCGCGAGACCCTGATCAACTTTGCTGACCAGATCAGGACCAGCCGCCAGCTTGTGACGCTGAAAAGCGATATGGATCTGGACTTTTCGCTGGAGTCGCTCGAATTCCACGAACCGGTTCCCGAAACCTTGCTGGAATTCCTTGCTGAAATGGAGTTCCGGACCCTGACCAGCCGGATCGCGGCGAAACTGGGGGTCGACGCTCCTGCAATCCCGGAACGCGAACACTCTGATGATGCGCCCTTCGCTGACAGCGGGCAGAGTACCGCGGCCGTCGCGCCGTTCGAAGTCGATAAATACGAGACGGTACGCGATGCCGAGGCGCTACAGGTCTGGGTTGATCGCATCCGTGCGCGAGGCTGGGTCGCGGTCGATACCGAAACCACTGCGCTGGACGAGATGGTGGCAGAGCTGGTTGGCATCAGCCTTTGTGTCGAAGCCGGAGAAGCCTGCTATATTCCCCTGATCCACAAGCTGGGCGACGATGATTTGTTCGGCGGCTCCAAGCTGGCGGAAGGCCAGATGACGCAGGACGAGGCGCTCAAGATTCTCAAACCAGTGCTGCAGGACGAGGCAATCCTGAAAATCGGTCAGAACATGAAATATGATGCCAAGATTTTCGCCCGATACGGGGTCGATGTCGCGCCGATCGACGATACGATGCTGATCTCCTACGCGCTGCATGGCGGTTTGCACGGGCATGGCATGGATGCCCTATCGGAACGCTATCTCGACCACAAGCCGATCCCGATCAAACCGCTGCTCGGGTCTGGAAAGTCCGCCATCACCTTCGATCGTGTGCCGATCGACGAGGCAACCAGATACGCCGCGGAGGATGCCGACATCACCCTGCGACTCTGGCTGGCACTGAAGCCGCGCCTGCACGCCGATCAGGTGACGCGTGTCTACGAAAGGCTGGAGCGCCCGCTGATACCGGTGCTCGCCAAAATGGAAATGACCGGCATCAAGGTGGATCGCGACCACCTGAGCCGGATGTCGAATACCTTTGCCCAGTCGATGGCCGGACTCGAGGCGGAAATCCACGAACTGGCGGGAACCACGTTCAATGTCGGATCGCCGAAACAGCTTGGCGAAATTCTGTTTGACCAGATGGGGCTGGAAGGCGGTAAGAAAGGCAAGACCGGCGCCTACGCCACGGGCGTTGACGTGCTGGAGGATCTGGCCGCCGAAGGTCACGAACTGCCTGCCAGGGTTTTGGACTGGCGGCAGATGTCAAAGCTGAAAAGCACCTATACCGACGCGCTCCAGACCCACATCAATCCCGACACGGGACGGGTGCATACGTCTTATATCATTTCCGGCTCCAGCACGGGGCGGCTAGCGTCAACCGATCCCAACCTCCAGAACATTCCTGTCCGCACCGAGGAAGGCCGCCGGATCAGGGAAGCCTTCGTCGCGGATGAAGGTAACGTGCTGCTGTCGCTGGACTATTCCCAGATCGAACTGCGCATTCTGGCCCATATCGCCAAGATCGACGCTCTGAAACAGGCTTTTCTGGAAGGCAAGGACATCCACGCCATGACGGCGTCGCAGATGTTCAACGTGCCGATCGAGGGAATGGACCCAAGTATCCGCCGCAAGGCCAAGGCAATTAACTTCGGTGTGATCTATGGCATTTCCGGCTTTGGTCTTGCGCGCAACCTACGCATTCCGCGCAAGGAGGCTCAGGAGTTCATCGATACCTATTTCGAGCGTTTTCCTGGTATCCGAGCTTACATGGATGAAACTGTCGCCTTCGCCAAAGAGCACGGCTTTGTCCAGACCCTGTTCGGCCGTAAGGTCCACACGGCAGAGATAAATGCCAGCGGTCCGCGCGCCGGCTTTGCAAAGCGCGCCGCGATCAATGCGCCTATACAGGGAACGGCGGCCGACGTTATACGAAGGGCGATGATCCGGATGCCGGCGGCCATAGCGCATTTGCCGGCGAAGATGCTGCTCCAGGTGCATGACGAATTGCTGTTCGAGGTTCCGAAGTCCGATGTGGAAGAAACCATCAACGTCGTACGCGAAGTGATGGAAGGCGCAGCGGAACCCGTGGTCAAACTTGATGTTCCGCTGACGGTTGATGCGGGGCAGGGCGCGAATTGGGCCGAAGCGCACTAGCGCTGAACCGATCCACGCGTCAATCGATTATCAAACCCAGAGCGCGGAAATTCCGCTTTGCCGTTTCTTCGCAGACCTTGTCGAGCATGTCGGAATCCAGTCTCGCCCGCGTCTGGGTCAGGTCGGCGGTGCCATGTGTCGCGGACCACATGTAACGATGATCGTCCATGTCGGGTTCGCGCGCCAATGCCCCCAGTCTATGCAGGTCCATATTGTTCTGGATGACAGCATCGAAGGTCGTGTACCGCATCTTTTCTGGGTTCTTCATATTCTCGTCGCGGCACATGAGCCCGATCCGTCCGAACATCATGCGCCACAGAGACGGATTTTCGTGGGCAAAGCGGACGTAGGCCTTCACGAAGGCAAAACCTCGCTCGATGCACTGGTCAACTGTGCTGGCGGGGGCATTTTCCGGGCGGATGGCGTGGAATTTCGCCCGAAGCTGTTCGCCGGACATATTTGCGATTTCCATCAGCAGGCTGTCTTTGTCTGCAAAATGGCGGTAAACTGCGCCGGACGAAACGCCCAGATCGCGCGCCGCCTTGCGCAGGGACATGACCTCGATATGGCCCTGCTTCGCAGCATCCAGTGTGTAATTGATCAGCGCATCCCGAAGATCGCCGCGTTTGAGTTTGAGTGACGTTCCCATATTTAATATGTAAGCGGTGTTTACATGCGCGTCAATTGCATTTTTTTGAATGTATGTGGAAGCCGGTGCGATCTGTCAGCCTGATCAAAAACGCCCTGACCTAGCGCGTCTTGCGCAGGGACATCAGAAAGGCGAATGTCGAAAGTACAGCGCTTGCGGCACCACCGCTGAAATAGGCAAGCCTGACGCCGTCGACACCCATGCTTGGATAGACCACGAAGGCGCCGAGCATAAAGACAGTTGCACCGGCGAGCATGCAAAGAGCAATTGCACCGTGACGCCCGACAAGGTTCAGAACCATACTGTTGAAGTGGGTCAGGATATAGAACGGTATGCTAAGCGCCATCAAAAAGGTCCAGTTCCCGTGCCAGGAATATCCGACCAAGTTCGCGACCGGACCTTTCGACAGCAACAGAAGCATCGTCAGGGCGATGACCATTCCTCCGGCAAAGACGGTGCCGGCCATGCGCGTGTAGGTCCGGAGCTTTTGCTGTGGGCCACCATCACTGAATACCGTGATAAGCGGTTTGACCGATACGGCTTCGTATAGGAAATACACAAACATCAACATAAAGAACAGCCGCTCCTCGACGCGGAACAGACCCAGATCTTCTGTGGCCATAAGGGCGGCAAAAAACAGCGGGAAACCGTTGCGAAAGACGAACGCCAGCAAATTATTCCCGAGGATTGCGCGCTGTGCACTGGCGTTGGTGATAGGCGTCACGTTGCGGGTTTCACTGTACATCCGATAGACGACAAGCGCACCGGCAGCTGCGAAAAACACAAACCCGAAGGCGAAAACCGTCGTTAGATCCTTTGCGCCGAACCACGCCCCCGCCAGTATCACTGCTGAAATCGAGATATGGATCAGTCCGGCCTCGAAGATGCTTGCCTGTACCGGTTCGCCTATTGCCTTGTGGTAGGCAGATCGCAGGTTCAAACCCAGCATAATCAGCAAGAGAGGACTCATCAGGGCAAAGATCCGGACCGCCGAAAAACCGATAGAGAAATAGAGATACAGGATTGTCGCAATGATAAGAATTCCGGCCTTCGTGTACTGCGCAGGCGACCTTATCAACGTGGCTTGCGCCCGCCTGTAAAGATTTTCGCCGTCTGGTTGGGCCTGCTCCACGAAACTCCGCAGCAGGAAAATCGGAATGCCATTAACGTAAACTAGCAAAATCAAATAAATTGCGGCAAACGCAACGCTGTAGAGCGCTACGGATTCCCGCCCGAAAAACGCGTTGATCAGAAGAACCGACAGCGTCGAGCCTGATTGCACAACCAGACGAACAACCGATGTCCAAAGGACTTGTAGCGCTCTCGCTTTAGTCATGCGCACCGCCTGCGGGTAACGGATTCTGAAGGAGAATTGCCCCGACTTCGACGGCGCCCGGAAGCTGGAAAAGCTTGCTGTTTCGAGGTCGAAACGCCCGCTTTCCTCGCTGTGGGTTTGCCAAGACACAAATGGAAGAAGAGAACCCTGATCGATCTATTGATCTGTTCATATTGCTATCCCAATCGGGCCTTGGCTTGGTTTAAGGATTTCTTCGCCCATAGAACACAGAAGCGCAAACGTGTCCATAATCTTGCCCGGCCGGATTTTCAGGCTCACTACCTACACCAGTTCGACGGACCTGATGATCGGGAAAAATTGGCCGTTCGACCACAGGCCGAACCAGCGATTGCCGTTGTGGTATTCATGGCTTCCGATATCGACAAGCCGGTAAAAGCTCTTGCGGTCGATCAGCGCCTCCAGATTCGCGCGTATCATGACATAGGGTGACGGTTCGCCGCTTTCCGGATCGCGGACCACCCGGATCGGATGGTCAGGTCCGGCAAGCGCGGTATCATCGACCTGGGTCGTGAAGGTGATCTTCTGGCTTTTGCCCGAACCCTCAGCTTCGAAATCGGTTGCGACAAACGGCGCATCGTCCACCTTGATTCCGACCTTTTCGACCGGAGTTACAAGAAAATAGTCGTCGCCGTCCTTGCGCAGGATCGAAGAGAACAGCTTGACCAGCGGTTTGCGGCCGATCGGGGTTCCAAGATAGAACCAGGTTCCGTCCCGAGCGATCCGCATATCGAGGTCGCCACAAAACGGCGGGTTCCACAAATGTACCGGCGGCAGCCCCTTTTTTCCAGCCGCCCTTGCGGCATTGGCCAGCGTTTCCGCGCTTGGCTTTGATGGATTTTCGGCTGATTTCGGATTTGTCATTTGTCACCGGCGATTTATCTGAGTTTAATGGACGTATCCTAGACCGCAGAAAGGATTTTGTCATGGCCGACGACCCGAAGAAACTGACCGAACAAATCGAGCGTACCGGTGTCCTGCTCGCATCGGCACGGCAGAATATCGCGAAACGTATTATTGGACAGGATGATGTGGTGGAGCAGACGCTGATCACGCTTCTTTCCGGAGGGCACGGCTTGTTGGTAGGCGCACCGGGGCTGGGCAAGACCCGTCTGGTGGAAACTTTGGGCAAAGTCATGGGGCTGACCTCACACCGCGTGCAGTTCACGCCCGACCTGATGCCTGCCGACATTCTGGGATCGGAGGTTCTGGAGACATCGGAGCAGGGTCAGCGCGCGTTCCGCTTTGTGAAGGGGCCGGTGTTTTGCCAATTGTTGATGGCCGACGAGATTAACCGCGCCAGTCCGCGGACGCAGTCGGCCCTGTTGCAGGCGATGCAGGAGCGACAGGTCACAATTGCCGGACATGAACATGACCTCCCGGTGCCGTTCCACGTTCTGGCGACCCAGAACCCGATTGAGCAGGAGGGAACCTATCCCCTGCCGGAGGCACAGCTCGACCGGTTCCTGCTACAGATCAACATCGGCTTCCCCGAGCGCGACACCGAGCGCGAAATCCTGCTGTCGACCACAGGGTTTCAGGAGGCAGTCGCCGATGCTGTATTTACGCCAGCCGCGCTGATGGCTGCGCAGGCGGTCGTTCGCCAGATGCCGGTGGGCGAGAGCGTTGTCGAGTGTATCCTAGATCTTGTGCGGTCCGCCCGCCCCGAGGAACCGGGCGCATCCGATCTGGTGCGTGATGCCGTCAGCTGGGGACCGGGGCCACGCGCCGCGCAGGCCCTGATGCTGGCGACGCGGGCCCGCGCGCTGATGCGCGGCCGGTTGGCACCGTCGATCGACGATGTTGTGGCGCTGGCACATCCTGTGATGCGGCATCGTATGGCGCTGGGCTTTGCCGCTCTCGCGCGCGGCGAAGATCTGGGTGCTGTGATCTCGAGTCTGGTCGACCGGATCAGTGGCAAAGAAGAGGCCGCTTGACCGCGAACCCGATCATAAACAGCGGCGATCTGCGCCGTGAGGCAGAGGCTCTTGCCGCTGGCTATCCGCCACTTCTGGCACGGGCCAGACGTCTTGCGGCAAACTTGTCGCTTGGCGGTCACGGTCGGCGGCGATCCGGTCAGGGAGACGAATTCTGGCAATATCGCGCCGCCGGTTTCGGCGACAGCCAGCGGGACATCGATTGGCGCCGCTCGGCGCAGTCGGACGCCCATTTCGTACGCCAGAAGGAATGGCAGGTGGCCCAGTCGGTGAACCTGTGGATAGATACCAGCCGGTCGATGACCTATCACAGCGATGCCGTGACCGAGTCAAAGGGCGCGCGGGCGCAGGTATTGGGTCTGGCGACCGCGATCCTGCTGCTCAAGGCCGGTGAGCGTGTCGGGCTAATGCAGGACCCGTCGCCGCCGAAACACGGCATGTCCCAGATAAACACACTCGCGCTGAAATTGTCGCAGGACGGTGACCCGGAGGACTACGGTACGCCGCCGCAGAAATCCATGGGCCGCAACAGCCGCGCGCTGTTCCTGTCGGATTTTCTCGGCAACTGGGATCAGCTAGTTGCGGCGTTGGGGCGGGCAGCTCAACAGAACGTTCAAGGTTGCCTTGTGCAGGTGCTAGACCCGAGCGAAGAGGATTTTCCGGCGCAGGGCCGGCGCATATTCGAGAGTATGAAAGGCACGGTCAGCTTCGAGACCATGCGCGCCCAAGGCCTGCGCGACGCCTATCTGGACCGTCTGGCGGAAAGGCGCGAAAAGCTGGAGCGCCTGTCACGCAAGACCGGTTGGCGTTTTTTGCACCATAACACGGCACAGTCGGCGCAGACCGCGATGCTATGGATCTACCAAGCGCTGGAGGTCGGGCAGTGATGACCGGTCTGGGTGCCCTGGGTTTTCTGTCACCGTGGCTGTTGCTTGCCCTTGCGGCGCTCCCGGTGCTTTGGTGGCTGTTGCGCGCCGTGCCGCCGGCACCGTTACGTGTCCGGTTTCCGGCCGTTACGCTGTTGCTCGGGTTGAGAGATGCAGAAACCACACCTGACCGGACGCCATGGTGGTTGTTGCTGCTACGCATGCTGGCTCTTGCGGCAGTGATCATCGGCTTTGCCGGGCCGGTGCTGAACCCGCAGGACCGGGTTCCGGGCAAGGGGCCGTTGCTGGTCGCCCTCGATGCGAGCTGGGCCGGTGCGCAGGACTGGAATGACCGGCAAGAGCGACTGGCCTCGATTTTGCGTGAGGCCCGGCTTGACGGGCGCCCCACGTCGCTGATCCTGCTGTCTGACCTGCCGAGGGATCAGGGCCGGTTGGACTTCTCTGCCGCCGATGTCTGGGAGAACAGGATCGAGGCGCTGGTACCGAATGCCTGGGAGCCGCAGTACCAAGCTTGGGCAACAGCGATGTCATCGGCGGAAAACGACGTGTTCGAGACCGTCTGGTTGTCCGACGGGCTGGACCATCCTGGCCGCGAGGCGCTCAATGCCGTGCTGTCTTCAATCGGCGATGTGACAGTTCTGCGAGGTGATGGGGACATCATGGCGTTACGCCCTGCCACGGTCGAGGACGGGGATCTGGTCACGACCGTTATCCGGCCGAGCGGCAATGGCGAGGCGACGTTTCGCATAAATCTGATCGGGCCGGACCCGGCGGGAATTTCGCGTGTGCTGAGCAGCAGCGAGGGCAAGTTCGGGTCCCGCGACAGGGAGGCGTCGGTAAGATTTGATTTGCCGTCGGAATTGCGGAACCGCGTGCGCATTGTCGAGGTTGAGGGCGTCCGTTCGGCTGGCAGTATTCTGGTCACCGACGACAGCCTGCAACGGCGCAAGGTGGCTTTGCTGGCCTCGGGCCAGCAACAGGAAACGGTCGATCTTGTGTCGCCCCTGCACTTTCTGCGCAAGGCGCTGGTGCCGACTGCGGACGTAATCGAGGCACCGCTCGGCGACCTGCTCGACGCTTCGCCGGATGTTCTGGTGTTTGCCGATATCGGCATCCTGAACGATATCGAGACCGAGGCGGTCGTCGACTGGGTGGAAAGCGGCGGCATGCTGCTGCGCTTTGCCGGACCGCATCTGGCCGCCAGTGAGATCGGATTGCGTGAAGAACATCCATTGTTGCCGACGCGTCTGCGCGCGGGAGGGCGTAGCGTCGGTGGGGCAATGTCTTGGGGTTCGCCGAAAAGCCTTCGCGAGTTTGATCGCGACAGCCCGTTCTTCGGCCTTAAGATTCCCGACGATGTTACCGTCGAAAGCCAGGTCATGGCGCAGCCCGACCCGAATTTGAGCGACCGCGTTCTGGCGATGTTAGAGGATGGAACGCCTCTTGTGACGGCCAAGGACCTCGGCCTGGGACGGGTGGTTCTGTTCCAGACGACGGCGAATGCCGACTGGACTAACCTGCCGCTGTCGGGCCTCTTCGTGCAGATGCTGGAACGACTGGCGGTCTCGACCGAGACCGCGCGGCCCGATGCGGCGGATCTGCAGGGGCTGGTCTGGGTGCCGGGACAGGTGATGGACGGGTTTGGCGCTCTGCGGGACGGCAAGGCGCTGGGCGGAATTGACGGCGCGGTGCTGGCGGCAGGCAAGGTTGGCCCCGCCGCGCGTCCAGGCATCTATTCGAACAAGGACAGGCGCATCGCATTGAATGTGATTGAGCCGGATGAGGAACTGATCGTGGCGTCCTGGTCAGCCGGTACCGAATTGCAACCTCTTGTACGGGTCGAGGAAACGCCTTTGAAGCATTGGTTTCTGGCGGCTGCCATCGTTTTGCTGGGCCTCGACGTTCTGGGAACGCTCTGGGTTGCCGGACGTCTCAGGCCCGCCGGTACGGTGCGTGCAGTAGTTCTGGCGCTGGCTGTCGCGCTGTCGGGTCTGGCCGGTGATCCCGCATCAGCCGATGACGAGGCCGCCTTGCTGGCGGCGAACAATACGGTTCTGGCCTATGTGCTGACCGGTGATGCGCGGATGGACGACACATCACGCGCCGGCCTGCTTGGCCTGTCGACAGAGCTGTTCCGGCGGACCTCCATCGAACCGATCGAGCCCGTCGGGATCGATCTGGAAACCGCAGAACTGGCACTCTATCCGTTTATCTACTGGCCGATATCTGAAAGCTCGAAAGTGCCATCGGATGCGGCAATCGAACGGATCAACACCTATCTGGGCACAGGCGGGATGATCATGTTCGATACTCGCGACGCCAATCTTGGCGGCAGCAGCACTGCCAATAGTCGCAAGCTGCAGCAGATTGCCCGGCGATTGAACGTGCCGCCGCTGGAGCAGGTCCCGCCGGATCATGTACTGACGCGATCCTTTTAT
>JAHEFH010000109.1 GCA_024640245.1 Paracoccaceae bacterium
AACCCGTCGCGCAGGGCGTGGCGCAGGAACATTTTGATGATGCGTGCGCCCATATCCTTCATGTCGATACCCGACGCGCGTAGCGCCTCCACATCGCCCAGAGGCAGGCCGTCTTCCCATTCCATGGTCATGATGCGGCGCGAGGATTGCTCCCAGTTGATCGCCGGAACCACGAAGCCGTTGTCATCCTTGGTGTTGTCGCCGAATTCAGAGGCGGCGGAGGCCTCCATCCGAAGGTCCAACTCGCCATTCACCACGCTCTCGAAATGCTCGATCACGTCGGTGGGGCGCAGCCGGCGCGAGGCTGGCGACAGCAGTTCTATCATCGTCGCCGCGAAATAGAAGGCGTCGACGTCCCTGCGGAAGTCTTTCTCGATGTGTGGGCGCAGAATTTTCACGGCAACCTGCTTGCCGCTGGATTTCAGTCGGGCCTTGTGGACCTGCGCGATCGAGGCGGCGGCCACGGGTTCGCTGAAATCCGAGAATATATCCTCGGCCGCGGCGCCCAGTTCCGATTTTATCGTGGCGCGGGCCTCGGCCATGGAAAACGGAGGTAAGCGGTCGCGCAGAACGCGCAGCTGATGCGCCATTTCGGGACCAACAACATCGGGACGCGTCGACATCAGCTGGCCGAACTTGATATAGGCGGGGCCGAGCGCGGTTAGCGCACGCAGCATCGGCGGCTGCGTCGGATCGCCCCTCAGACCGAGCCATTTGAACGGCCAGCCGAGAACGCGGGCCGCGATGCGGATGCTGGGCGGCGTGTTCAGCGCGGTCAGCGCGACGCCCATGGCGCCCGTGCGCTCGAAGGTGGCGCCGGTGCGGACCAGCCGCCAGATGTTATGGGGTCCGCGCAAGGGTCAGATCTTCCATCCGGAGTGCAGACAGGCGATGCCCATCGACAGGTTGCGGTATTTGGCGTTCCCGAAACCCGCGTCGCGGATCATTTGCAGGAAAGTGTCCTGATCGGGAAACTTGCGGATGCTCTCCACCAGGTACTGATAGCTGTCGGCGTCGTTGGCGATCAGCTTGCCCATGGGCGGAATGATGTTGAAAGAATAGCGGTCATAGGCCCATTGCATGGCGGGGTTCGGGATCTGGCTGAACTCCAGAACCATGATGCGGCCGCCCGGTTTCAGGACGCGGTAGGCCTCGTTCAGCGCCTCTTGCGGGCGGGTGACGTTCCGGATGCCGAAGCTGATCGTATAGACGTCGAAGCTGTTGTCCTCGAACGGCAGGGCCATGGCGTCGCCGCAGACCCACTCGAGGCGGTCGGCCATATCCGTCGCCTCGGCACGCTTGCGGCCTGCGTCCAGCATGGATTGCGTCATGTCGAACACCGTCGCATGGGCTTGAGGCGCGCGTTTCAGGAACCGGAAAGAGATATCGCCCGTGCCGCCGGCCACATCCAGCAGCCGCTGACCGTTGCGCGGCGCTAACCAGTCCATCATCGCGTCTTTCCACAGACGGTGGATGCCGAAAGACATGGCATCGTTCATCACATCGTATTTCGAGGCGACATTTGAGAACACGCCATGGACCATGCCGGCCTTGGCGTCTTCCTCGACTGTCTTGAAGCCGAAATGCGTCGTACGTGTTTTCTCTGCGGACATGGGATTCACCGTTAACGTTCAAAGCCTTCTATAGTAGGGAGGACGGGAAAGACAATTGCAACCGTCACCGAGGCGACAATGCGTATCATAATATCCATACACCGACAGCCGCCAGAGGCGCCCTGATGCCCGAACTGCCAGAGGTCGAAACCGTACGCCGCGGGCTGGAACCCGCGATGGCGGGAAAGGTGATCGCGCGCGCCGAAGTGCGGCGGCCTGACCTGCGCTGGCCGTTTCCGCCGAATATGGCGGAACGGTTGGCGGGGCAAAGGGTCGAGCGTTTGCGGCGGAGGTCGAAATACATACTCGTTGATCTGTCGGGCGGCGAGACGCTGCTGATCCATCTGGGCATGTCGGGGCGGATGATGGTGTCGGGTGTACCGCAGGCGCGCGGCGATATGCTGGGCGATTTCCATCACTTGCATCCGGCGCCGGAAAAGCATGACCACGTAGTGCTGGACATGGAAAACGGTGCGCGGATCACCTTCAACGACGCGCGGCGGTTCGGGGCGATGGATCTGGCGCCGACCGCGACGGTGGAGGAGCACCGCTTTTTGGCCGGACTGGGACCGGAGCCGATGGGCAATGCCTTCGACGAAGCCTATCTGGTTGCGCGGTTCAAAGGGCGTAATACTCCGGTGAAGTCGGCGCTTCTGGATCAGCGGATCGTGGCGGGACTCGGCAATATCTATGTCTGCGAGGCGCTTTGGCGGACGGCGATCTCGCCCCTGCGCAAGGCCGGAAGCTTGTCGCGGGTGCGGGTGGCCTCGCTGGTTCCCGCGATTCGCGAAGTGCTGGGCGACGCGATCGAGGCAGGCGGTTCATCTTTGCGCGACTATCGGCAGGCGGACGGCGAACTGGGCTATTTCCAGCACAGCTTTGCCGCCTATGGCCGCGAAGGCGAACCTTGCCGCAAGCCGGAGTGCAATGGAATCATCGCCCGGGTGGTGCAGTCGGGACGGTCGAGTTTCTATTGCCCAAAGTGCCAGAAATAGGGTGATTCCGGCGTTTTGACGGGTTCTGAACGAAAGGATGCGCCGGTCAGGCGGCAATCAGCCCGTTTTGGCGAGGGTTTCGGGCAAGAAATCCGTAAAAGATTGCTTTGCCCCGTTGACTTACGATCAAACGAGTCCTAGACAGCGCGCTCATCTTTCGGAAATCGAAGATCAAGGATTTATCATGGCTAACTCGCCACAGGCAAAGAAACGCGCGCGTCAGATCGAACGCCGCACCGAAGTAAACCGCGCACGCCGTTCGCGCATCCGGACCTTCCTGCGTAAGGTCGAGGACGCGATCACAGGCGGCGACCAGTCCGTCGCTGCGAGCGCCTTCAAAGACGCGCAGCCCGAAATTCAGCGCGGCGTCACAAAAGGCATTCTGCACAAGAATACAGCCAGCCGCAAAATTTCGCGCCTGAGCGCCCGCATCAAAAGCATGGCCGGCTGAACAAGCCCAAGCTTTAGAATCGCGTAATTGAACGAGGTCCATCGGGCCTCGTTTTCTATTTGCGCGGATTTTAAAGACTTCACCGCAGAAAAATGAATGTTCTGTTTTTGGTCGGGTTGCCCGACTCACTTTGGCTGACTAACAAGGTCGGGTTCGCAGCGGGAACCTCTGCACCCGCGGCACTTCACAGTTAAGCAATTGGTAAGACACGCCTACAGAGATTGGCGTGTGCGACTGCATTTTTTGCTTTTATTGTGTATTTTCAGACATTTATGCAACAGCAGAGATTCGGACGAACTAAATCCGAGTCAACAGTGAAGATATGTTGATGTGGCAAAAACGTGTTTGCTAATGTCGGCAGGTGATTCAATCAAAGAGGGAGAAACGTGGTGCCGCCAGTAACTAATAAAGTCACCGAGGCGGGGCCACTGGATACCTGGGAAGCATTGCAAGTCACGCCGGATGCGGTGCTCGTCGACGTCCGGACACGGCCCGAATGGGCTTATATCGGGACGGTCAATCTGGACGCGGTGGAACGCAAACCCATTCTGATCGAATGGCTGCGATATCCGGATATGTCGGTAAACCCGACTTTTGCGACCGAACTTATTGAACAAGTGCAGGGTGAGGTTCCACCGAAAATCTATTTTTTATGCAGGTCCGGCGTCAGATCGCTGGCAGCAGCTTATAACGTCGCCGAGGTTTTCGGCGCGCAAGGCTTTCAAACAGAATGCGTCAATATCCTCGAAGGCTTCGAGGGCGATCTTGATTCGGATCGCCATCGCGGCCGGGTTAACGGATGGAAAGTGCGCGGGCTGGCGTGGCGCCAGACATAAACGAACGTAGGGCTAAAATGAATACCGAATGCTGGGCCAAGGTCCGACAGGAATTGTTAAGCGAAGTCGGCCAGGCCGCCTATAAAAACTGGATAGAGCCTCTGGACCTGGTTGGTCTGCGCGACGGCGTGGCGCAATTCGGCGCGCCTACCAGCTTTTTCGGCAACTGGGTTTCACGTAACTATGGCGATTCGATACGGTCGCATTTCGCGTCGGAAGGCGTTTCCGTGGAGCGTCTGGAATTTGTCACCAGCGCCGCGCCGAAACAGCAGGCCCGCAACGAAGAGCAGAAACCGGCAAAAAAACCGATACATTCCGCGATGCGGTCGGTTCCGGACGGGGCTGATCTGCCAGCCGCACCGCTCGACAAACGCTTTACCTTTGACAGTTTCGTGGTCGGCAAGCCGAACGAACTGGCCCATGCCGCGTCGCGACGCGTCGCCAAGGGCGGGCCGGTGACGTTCAATCCCTTGTTCCTTTATGGCGGCGTCGGCCTCGGCAAGACCCACCTGATGCATGCCATCGCCTGGGAAATCCAAGCCCACACGCCGGAAGCGCGGGTTCTGTACCTTTCGGCGGAGCAATTCATGTACCGTTTCGTGCAGGCGCTGCGTTTCAAGGACACCATGAGCTTCAAGGAACTGTTCCGCTCTGTCGACGTTCTGATGGTCGACGACGTTCAGTTCATCGCCGGCAAGGACAGCACGCAGGACGAGTTTTTCCACACCTTCAACGCGCTTGTGGACCAGAACAAGCAGATCATCATTTCGGCCGACCGCGCGCCCGGCGAAATCGACGGTCTGGAAGACCGCATCAAATCCCGTCTGCAATGGGGTCTGGTGGTGGACCTGCACCCGACCGACTATGAATTGCGGCTTGGCATCATGCAGTCCAAGGCCGAGACACAGGGCGTGCTTTATCCGGACGTGAAGATCGCAAGCGGCGTGCTGGAGTTTCTGGCGCACAGGATTTCCAACAACGTCCGTGTGCTGGAAGGCGCGCTGACCCGCCTCTATGCCTTTGCATCGCTGGTCGGGCGCGAAGTGACGCTGGATGTGGCGCAGGAATGCCTTGCCGATATCCTGCGGGCCTCTGACCGCAAGGTGACGATCGACGAGATCATCCGCAAGGTAGCTGATCATTACAACCTGCGCATGACCGATATCCTCAGCCCGCGCCGTGCCCGATCTGTGGCGCGCCCGCGTCAGGTGGCGATGTTCCTGGCCAAGACGCTGACCACGAAATCCCTGCCCGAAATCGGCCGCAGATTCGGTGGCCGCGACCACACTACGGTCATCCACGCGGTGCGCAGAATCGAGGAATTGCGCACCCATGACAACCAGATCGCCGAGGATGTGGAACTACTGCGCCGGATGCTGGAAGCCTGATCTTCCGCCCGTTCCCGAAAGAGCATCCCCGACTGCACCGCGCTGCCCCCTTTGGGGCGCGCTTTTCCATGTATTTTGCGTTGCAACTGCAGGGAAATCCCTTAGGGTAAGCGTCCACGCGAACGAAGGAACAGGACCATGAAGGTAAGCATCGAAAGAAGTGCCCTTTTGAAGGCAATGTCACAGGCGCAGTCTGTCGTCGAGCGCCGGAACACCATTCCCATACTCGCCAACGTCCTGATCGAGGCCGAAGGCTCCGACATCAGTTTCCGCGCCACCGATCTGGATATCGAGGTCGTGGACAAGGTCGGCGGCATGGTCGAGCGCGCCGGCGCCACCACGGTTGGCGCGCATACCCTGCACGAGATCGTCCGCAAACTGCCAGACGGCTCCATGGTTGAACTTTCGGATGACGGTACCTCCGGACGGCTGGACGTCAAGGCGGGCCGCTCCAACTTCTCGCTGGCGACGCTGCCGCGCGAGGATTTCCCGGTCATGGCCAGTTCCGAATACGACTGCAACTTCACCGCCGACGCGCCGGTTCTGCGCCGCCTGTTCGACAAGTCGAAGTTCGCGATTTCCACCGAGGAAACGAGATACTACCTGAACGGCGTCTACATGCACGCTGCCGATGCCGAAAGCGGCAAGGTGCTGCGCTGTGTCGCCACGGACGGCCATCGTCTGGCCCGTATCGACGCGCCGTTGCCCGCAGGCGCCGAGGACCTGCCCGGCGTGATCGTGCCGCGCAAGACCGTCGGCGAATTGCGCAAGCTGCTGGAAGACGACGAGGCCAAGATCGCGGTTTCTGTATCCGAGACAAAGATCCGTTTCGCAACACCCGAAATCACGCTGACCTCCAAAGTAATCGACGGATCGTTTCCCGATTACACGCGCGTCATTCCCACCGGCAACACCCGCCGTCTGGAAGTGGACGCCGCCGAATTCGCACAAGCCGTCGACCGTGTTTCCACTGTGTCGTCCGAACGCTCGCGCGCCGTGAAGCTGAGCATGGAGGACGACCGTCTGATCCTGTCGGTCAACGCGCCCGAAAGCGGCGCCGCTGACGAGGAACTGGCCGTAGCCTATTCCGACGAACGGCTGGAGATCGGGTTCAACGCGAAATACCTGCTGGAAATCGCCGGACAGGTGGATCGTGAAAATGCCGTTTTCCTGTTCAACTCTTCCGGCGATCCGACGCTGATGCGCGAAGGCAACGACGAGACAGCGGTTTATGTCGTGATGCCGATGCGGGTGTAATTTGTCCGCGCTCGCGCTCCGCAAGCTGACACTTTCGCATTTCCGGTCTTACAAGCTCGCACGTCTGGAAACGGACGGTCGACCCGTGGCCATATTCGGTCCAAACGGGGCGGGCAAGACAAATATCCTCGAAGCGATTTCCATGTTGTCGCCCGGGCGCGGATTGCGGCGGGCGCAGATAGACGAAATCACGCGTGCGCCGGAAGCGCTCGGCTGGAAGGTGACGGCAGAACTGCAAAGCCTCGGCCAGTTGCACGAGGTCGAAACCGCCTATACCGGCAGCGGATCGCGCAGCGTCCTGATCGACGGCAAGGCGGCGCCGCAGATCGCGCTTGGACGGCTGGCGCGGATGGTCTGGCTGGTGCCGGTTATGGACCGGCTGTGGGTCGAGGGCGCCGAGGGCCGCCGCCGGTTTCTTGACCGCATGGCGATGAGCTTTTTTCCCGCGCATGCCGAAGCCTCGCTGACATATGAAAAGACCATGCGCGAACGCAACCGGATGCTGAAGGACGGCATTGCCGATCAGGCTTGGTACGAAGCGGTCGAAGCACAGATGGCGGAGGCCGGAGCCGAGGTCGAGAGCAACCGGCTGTCCACGCTCGACAGGCTGGAGGCGGCGCAAAGCGAAGGCAGTTCGTCCTTTCCGGCCGGCGACCTGTCCCTGTGCGGCGCGGAGGGCGCGGAGGTGATCCTCGATAGGCAGGATTTGCAGGATGCTTTCCGCGACGGCAGACGCCGCGACATGGCGGCCGGCCGGACGCTGTTCGGACCGCACCGCGACGACCTGCGGGCAATCTATCGGGCCAAGGGTGTCGATGCGCGGCAGTGTTCGACCGGCGAGCAGAAGGCCCTGCTGATTTCTCTGATCCTTGCAAATTCACGCGCCGTAGCGCAGGATTTCGGAGCACCGCCTATTCTCTTGCTGGACGAGGTATCCGCCCATCTGGACGCCGAGCGCCGCGCCGCGCTTTATGACGAGATCTGCGGGTTGGGCGCACAGGCCTGGATGACCGGCACCGGCGCCGAGTTGTTCGAGGAACTGGGCGACCGCGCGAACCGGCTCGAGGTGTCAGAGGCGGACGGGATTTCGGCGATTACAGGGGTTTAACGGGGGTAGCGATATGGCGACGTTGAAAGAGAAAATCCGAAATACAAAGGACCGTCTGGCCGTTCACATCTGCACAATTCCCTCTGCGGCGGTCACGCAGGCCATGGCCGCATCCGGTGCCGACGGTGTGGTCATCGACCTTGAGCACGGGGCGATTGATTATCCGTCCGCGCATGCGATGATCGCCGCGACCAAGGGCTTCGACTGCGCGCCGCTGGTGCGGGTGGCCAACAATGACGCGACGGATGTGAAGCGTGCGCTGGATCTGGGGGCGCAGGGCATCATGTTTCCGCTGGTCGAGACGGCGGACGACGCCAGGCGCGCGGTTGCCTCTTTGCGTTACCCGCCGAACGGAACGCGCAGCTTCGGTCCTTTCATCGCGCATTCCCATGCCGACGTGCCGCTGCTGGATTACGCACGGGAAGTCGACGACACCCTGTTTTGCTGCCTGCTGGCCGAAACGGTGACGGCGGTGGAGAATATCACCGAGATTTGTGCCGTGCCGGGCATAGACCTGATTGTTCCGGCCCAGTTCGACCTGAGCACATCACTGGGCATTCCCGGAGACTTCGCCAACCCGCGCTTTCAGGAGGCGGTCAGAACTATCGAGGATGCCGCCAATGCCGCCGGAATACCGCTTGGCAACGCGGCGCTGGCCGGGGCGCAGGCGGAGGCCCTGTTCGCGCGCGGTTACCGGGTTATCGCCGGCTTTGACGTTTTGTGGCTGAAAGCGAAGACCGCCGAAGCCAAAGAATGGTGCACTTTATAAACCTTCTTGTCGTGGGTCGGGAATCGTGTCAGCTTTGATTCGTCAAGGAGAGCTCATGGATTCGCAACGGGTTACACTGATTACCCTGTCGGTCGCCAACATTGAAAAATCCCGGCGTTTCTATGCGAAACTGGGATGGAAAGAAGCCGATGGCGGCAATGACAAGATCGCCTTCTACTGGTTGAACGGCCAGTATATGGCTCTCTATGATCGCCGTTCTCTGGTCGCCGACCTCGGTATTCCCATCAAACAACGGGCGACGGGCGCGATTTCCCTATCGACCAATTATCCGACCGAGGCAGAGGTCGACGCCGCCTATTCCGAGGCAGAGAAGGCCGGCGCGGTGCTTATGGTCACACCCGCGAAAACCGAGTGGGGCGGTTATTCCGGCAGCTATACCGACCCTGACGGCCACCTGTGGGAAGTGGCCTGCAACCCGTTCTGGCCTCTGGAGTCCAGCGGTATCTTGGCGGGCTAGGACCGGGCATATTGCCACGATCACATGTTTCGGCTAAGGCCGTTGAATGACGGTCACCTTCACACAATTGTTGCTCTATGCCAGCGCCCTTCTGATCCTGTTCCTGACGCCGGGACCAGTCTGGGTGGCGCTGATCGCACGGTCTATTTCCGGCGGTTTCCACTCCGCATGGCCGCTGGCGCTGGGCGTGGCGGTGGGCGACGCGATGTGGCCGCTGGTGGCGATTTTCGGGGTCAGCTATCTGGTGGCACTGTACGCCGATTTCCTGATTGTCCTTCGCTATTTCGGGGCGCTGATCTTCCTGTTCATGGGGGCGATGCTGATCTGGATGCCGGTCAGGACCCTGCGCGCCGACAGCCGATTGACCGCGCCCGGCGTCTCTGCGGGATTCCTGGCCGGTCTTATGGTCATCATAGGCAATCCCAAGGCGATCCTGTTTTATCTTGGCGTGCTACCCGGTTTTTTTGATTTCGGTGGTCTGAACCGGCTTGATGTGGTCGCGATCTGCGTCACGTCGCTGGCCGTTCCCTTGCTCGGCAATGTGATTTTCGCGTTTTTTGTCGATAAGGTCAGGGTGCTTCTGACCACTCCCGGCGCGATCCGCAAAATGAATACCGGCGCCGGTGTCGCGCTGATCCTGGTCGGTCTGGTCATTGCCTTGACCTGACACAAAATCTTGTGTCAATCGCGTGACATTGCCCGCTAAAACCCCTATATTTGCCGCAGATAAAACGGGAAAAAAACAATGGCGGACGAGCAGAAGAAATCCGAAGAATATGGCGCGGATTCTATCAAGGTTCTCAAGGGGTTAGAGGCTGTACGTAAGCGCCCCGGAATGTATATCGGCGATACTGACGACGGTTCGGGCCTGCACCACATGGTCTATGAGGTCGTGGACAACGGCATCGACGAGGCGCTTGCCAAGCATGCGGATTTCGTTTCGGTGACGATCCATTCGGACGAGAGCGTTTCCGTTCGCGACAACGGCCGCGGCATTCCGGTGGGCATTCACGAAGGTGAGGGCGTTTCTGCCGCCGAGGTAATCATGACCCAGTTGCATGCGGGAGGAAAGTTCGACAGTAACTCCTACAAGGTGTCCGGCGGTCTGCACGGCGTGGGCGTTTCCGTGGTCAACGCTCTTTCGGACTGGTTGGAGCTGAAAATCTGGCGCGACAAAAAAGTCTACAGCGCCCGGTTCGAGGGCGGCAATACCGTCAGGCATCTGGAAGAGATCGGCGAGGCGGGTGGCGAAACCGGCACCGAGGTCCGGTTTCTGGCCTCGCTCTCGACTTTTTCCAATCGCGACTATTCTTTCAAGATACTGGAGAACCGCCTGCGTGAGCTGGCGTTCCTGAACT
>JAHEFH010000110.1 GCA_024640245.1 Paracoccaceae bacterium
GAGATAAACAGGGACGGACAACAAGTGAACAGTACTCAGTATTTTCTCACTATCACTTTCTCATATATTCTGTTTCACGGCATCACGGCTTTGGTTGTGACGCCGGTACAGGAAATTTTCATGACGGACATCACGATGTTTGCAAGCCTCGTGTATCTGCCGCACGGGGTCCGCATACTGGCCACATGGTTGTGGGGGTGGAAGGCTTTTTTCCCCCTTTATTTGGGTTCTTTCCTATCTGACGTTATATTTACGCCGGTTCATCTACAGGAAATGTTCGAACAAGATGTGTTCTATTCTATCGGAATCGGAGCCGCTTCGGCGCTTCTGGCTTTCGAACTAATGCGGCTATCCGGACGCAACGTTTATGCGCGTGAGAACCGCGAGATGAACTGGACATGCCTTCTATTCGTCGGAGCCATGGCATCGGTTTTGAATTCGATCGGCCAAACAATTGTATTTTCGGGTTATATATTACCAGACCACGCACTCTTGGTCTTTGCGACCTATGCGATCGGCGACCTAATTGGGTTGGTTGTAAGCATGTTCGCACTCATGATGATTTTCCGCTGGGTACGACTGTCCACACAGACGAGCTGAATTGGTGCAGCGCATCCAATCATCACAACGGCGCGCAACAACGCCCGGTTCCGGGCAGAACTTTCCCAAGAGCCGTGCGTTCGGGCCGCCCGACAGTTTTTAAAACTTGTGCCGCGCAAAGAAAAACGCCCCCGGTTTCCCGAGGGCGCTTTGAATACGCTTACGAAGATCGGACCGTTAGCCCTTTTCTTCGATGATCTCTACCAGATGCGGGATCTTGGCGACCATGCCGCGTACGGAAGGCGTGTCTTCCAGTTCGCGGGTCTTGTGCATCTTGTTCAGGCCCAGACCGATCAGCGTCTGGCGCTGTTTTTCCGGGCGACGGATCGGAGAACCGATCTGTTTTACAACGATAGTCTTTGCCATTGGTCTCAGGCCTCCGCAGCTTCAGCAGCAGGTGCTGCATCGGTTTTCGGCAGAATGTCGGAAACCTTCTTGCCGCGACGCTGGGCTACCAGACGTGGCGACGCTTCCTTGGTCAGGCCGTCAATGGTTGCGCGGATCATGTTGTAAGGGTTTTGCGACCCTTGCGATTTCGCGACAACGTCCTGAACGCCCAGCATTTCGAATACGGCGCGCATTGGACCGCCGGCGATGATGCCGGTACCTTGTGGAGCCGTCCGCATGATCACTTTACCGGCGCCGTGACGGCCTTCGATATCGTGGTGCAGGGTGCGGCCTTCACGCAGAGGAACGCGGATCATTTTGCGTTTTGCCTGTTCGGTCGCCTTGCGGATCGCCTCGGGCACTTCTTTCGCCTTGCCCTTGCCAAAACCTACGCGGCCCTTTTGGTCGCCAACAACAACCAGTGCGGCGAAGCCAAAGCGTTTACCGCCTTTAACAGTTTTCGACACGCGGTTGATCGCAACCAGACGGTCTGCAAATTCCGGAGTTTCTTCGCGATCGCGACCCCGGCGGTTATCTTCTCTAGCCATCGTTGGCCTCCTAGATCTCGGGCCTAAACCCATTATTCCAATCCTGGTGAGGTACGGAACCTCCCGGATCATCGAGGCGGGCACCAGGCCCGCCTGCCGTTATTAGAACTTCAGACCACCCTCGCGGGCAGCGTCTGCAAGTGCTTTTACCTTGCCGTGGAACAGGAAGCCGCCACGATCAAAGTAGCACTCCTCGACCCCTGCCTTTTTCGCGCGCTCTGCAATTGCAGCGCCCACTTTGGCAGAAGCTTCCAGGTTGTTCTTGCCCACTACGCCGAGTGCCTTCTCGAGGGAAGACGCCGACGCCAGCGTTACGCCGTTCACATCGTCGATCACTTGAACCGAGATGTTTTTGGACGAACGGTGGACGCTCATCCGAAGGCGGCCGTTGGCCACCTTCTTGATTTTGTTCCGGTTGCGCATGCGGCGCTTAAGGAACAGAGTTCTCTTAGAAATAGCCATAACCTGCGCTCCTTATTTCTTCTTACCTTCCTTGCGGAAGATATATTCGTCTTTGTACTTGATACCTTTGCCCTTATAGGGCTCCGGACGGCGGAATTCGCGGATGTTCGCGGCAACCTGGCCGACGACCTGCTGGTCGATACCTTCGACGATGATTTCAGTAACCTTGGGCGCGGTAACAGTCACACCTTCGGGAATGTTGTATTCCACGTCATGGGACAAACCGAGCGCCAGTTTCAGGGTATTGCCCTGCATGGTCGCGCGGTAACCAACGCCGTTGATTTCCAGTTCTTTCTTGAAGCCGTCCGTCACCCCGGTCACCAGGTTGGCGATCTGGGTGCGGGACATGCCCCACTGCTGACGGGCACGTTTGGAAGAACCGCGCGGTGTCACAGACACAGCGTTTTCTTCCACTTTCAGTGTCACATCATCAGAGGCAGTGAAGGTACGTACGCCCTTCGGCCCTTTGACTTCTACGGTCTGGCCCGAAACGGATGCTGTTACACCGCTTGGAAGTCCGACCGGTCTTTTACCAATACGAGACATCGGGCCCTCCTAGAAGATTGTGCACAGCACTTCACCACCGATATTGGCGGCACGTGCTTGTGCATCAGACATGACACCATGTGGCGTCGATACGATTGCAACACCCAGACCCTGACGGACCGAAGGGATACCCTTGACGCCGGAATAAACGCGGCGACCGGGCTTGGAAACCCGCTTGAGTTCCTTGATCACCGGAACGCCGTCGAAGTACTTCAGGCTGATTTCCAGTTCAGGGTGACCGTTTTCACCGGTCTTCGCTTCGTAACCGCGGATATAACCTTCGCTCTGGAGAACATCCAGAACCCAGGCGCGCAGTTTCGACGCAGGTGTTTTGACTGTGGACTTACCGCGCAGTTGTGCGTTGCGGATCCGTGTGAGCATATCACCGAGAGGATCGTTCATCTATCTGTCTCCTCTACCAGCTCGACTTGACCATGCCGGGAATCTGGCCATCGGAGGCCAGATCGCGCAGCGCGATCCGCGAAATATTGAACTTGCGATAATAGGCCTTCGGACGACCGGAAATCTGGCACCGGTTGTGCAGGCGGCTCGGTGAGGAATTGCGCGGCAGTTTCGCCAGCTTCAGGCGGGCCTTGAAACGCTCTTCCATCGGAAGGTCCTGGTTATTTGCGATCAGTTTCAGCGCGGCACGTTTAGCGGCGAATTTCTCCACCAGTGCTTGACGCTTCACTTCGCGTTGGACCATTGCAGCTTTTGCCATAATCTTTCTCCTTCCGCGATCAGCTGGTGAACGGCATGTTGAATTGTTTCAACAGGCTCTTTGCTTCTGCATCTGAAGTCGCGGTCGTGCAGATTGCGATATCCATGCCCCACATCTGATCGATTTTATCAAAAGCGATCTCTGGAAACACGATGTGCTCTTTCAGGCCCAGGGCATAGTTGCCATTGCCATCGAAGCTTTTGCCCGACACGCCGCGAAAGTCGCGGATACGGGGCATAGCAACGGTGACCAGCCGGTCAAGGAACTCGTACATGCGGTTGCCGCGCAGGGTCACTTTGACACCCAGTGGCATGTCTTCACGGACGCGGAAACCGGCGATCGATTTCTTGGCTTTCGTGATAACCGGTTGCTGACCCGCGATCAGGGCCATATCGGCCACGGCAGAGCGGATCTTTTTGCTGTCGGAAACAGCTTCTCCGACACCCATGTTCAGCACGATCTTGTCGAGCCGTGGAATCTGCATGTCGTTTTTATAGCCGAACTCTTCCTTCAAAGCTGCGCGAGCAGTTTCTTTGTAGTGAGCTTTCAGGCGTGGAGTATAATCAGCCATCGATCACGGCTCCCGATTTTTTGGCGTAGCGAACCTTCTTGTCGCCATCCATTTTGAAACCGACACGTGTTGCTCCACCCTCTTTCGGGTCGACCAGTGCCAGATTGCTCAGCTGGATCGGCATATCGACAGGAACGCGACCACCCTGAGAGTTTTGCGATTGGCGGGTGTGGCGGATCGCGGTGTTGATACCGGTTACGACGGCCTTGCCATCCTGCGGCATGATCGTCTCGATCTGTCCTTCACGGCCCTTGTCTTTGCCGCTCAGAACGATGACCTTGTCACCCTTTTTGAGTTTTGCAGCCATCTTACAACACCTCCGGCGCAAGCGAGATGATCTTCATGAAGTTCTTCGCGCGCAGTTCACGGACGACGGGGCCAAAAATACGTGTGCCCACTGGCTCGCCAGCATTGTTAAGGATAACAGCAGCATTCCGGTCGAACCGGATAGCTGTGCCGTCTTCACGACGGACTTCTTTGGCTGTGCGTACGACAACAGCTTTGCGAACGTCGCCTTTTTTCACGCGACCGCGTGGAATGGCTTCTTTCACAGAAACTACGATGATGTCGCCAACGGAAGCATATTTCCGTTTGGAACCGCCCAGAACCTTGATGCACTGAACACGGCGAGCGCCGGAATTGTCAGCGACATCCAGATTGGTTTGCATCTGGATCATTAGGTGTCCTCCGACCTGTGGGAACCCGTCCCACGGTTTCGTTAAACCGGGTTTCTAACCAGCCTATTTGGCTTCGGTCAGAACCTCCCAGCGTTTGGTCTTCGAAATCGGGGCACATTCCTGGATACGTACGGAATCCCCGACCTTGAATTGGTTGTTCGGATCATGAGCCCGGTATTTTTTGGACTTTCTGATCGTCTTTTTCAGAACAGGGTGCGTAAAACGACGCTCGACCGAAACCGTTACGGTCTGTTCGTTCTGGTCGCCGGTCACAGTGCCCTGTAGAATGCGCTTTGGCATGTCACACTTCCCCTATTCAGCTGCTGCTTCAGCAGCTTTTTGATTCAAAATCGTTTTCACACGCGCAGCTTCGCGGCGGGCCGCTTTCATGCGCGCGGTGTTTTCCAGCTGACCGGTGGCCGCCTGAAAACGCAGGTTGAACTGCTCTTTTTTCAGGTTCGCCAGCTCTTCACGAAGCTGGTCAGGTGTCTTGTTCTTCAGCTCTGCAGCGCTCATCGCTACTTTCCTTTTTTCTCAGAAGTCACCGAACCCGTCGGTGCTTTTCCAACAAAAGAGGCCCCTGTTGCCAGAGGCTTCCTTTTTACCAATCCTCGCGGACAACGACACGTGTTTTCACGGGCAACTTCATAGCTGCGAGGCGGAGAGCCTCCTGTGCCACAGAATCTGTGACGCCGTCAATCTCAAACATGATGCGACCTGGTTTTACCCGGGCTGCCCAGTATTCGACCGAACCCTTACCTTTACCCATCCGAACCTCGGTTGGTTTCTTGGTAACTGGAACATCCGGGAAAATCCGGATCCAGACGCGGCCTTGACGTTTCATATGACGCGTCATGGCACGACGTGCTGCTTCGATCTGGCGCGCTGTGATACGCTCCGGCTCAATCGCTTTCAGGCCGTGGGACCCGAAGTTCAAGTCAGAACCGCCCTTGGCGAGGCCGTGGATCCGGCCCTTGTGCTGCTTGCGGTATTTTGTACGCTTTGGTGAAAGCATCTCTCTTCTCCTCTAGAAGGCCGCGTCTTAGCGACGCTGTGGGCGGGGACCGCCGCCTTCTTGCAGTTCCTGGGCCTTGCGATCGCGGGCTTGGGGATCATGTTCCATGATCTCGCCTTTGAAAATCCAGACCTTGATGCCGATGATACCATAGGCTGTCAGGCCTTCGGCACGGGCATAATCGATGTCGGCGCGCAGCGTGTGCAGCGGAACCCGGCCTTCGCGATACCATTCGGTCCGCGCGATCTCGGCACCGCCCAGACGACCGGATACGTTGATCCGGATACCCAGTGCACCCATGCGCATCGCGTTCTGAACAGCGCGCTTCATGGCACGACGGAACGAAACACGACGCTCCAGTTGCTGAGCCACGCTTTCGGCGACCAGTTGCGCATCCATTTCCGGCTTGCGAACTTCGACGATGTTCAGATGCAATTCGCTGTCGGTCAGCTTCATCAGCTTGCGACGCAGACCTTCGATATCGGCGCCTTTTTTGCCGATGATCACGCCTGGACGTGCCGAGTGAATCGTGACGCGGCATTTCTTGTGCGGACGCTCGATGATGACGCGGGCAACACCAGCCTGCAGACATTCCTTCTTGATGAATTCCCTGATTTTCAGGTCTTCAAGAAGAAGGCCGCCGAAATCGCGGTTATTAGCGTACCAGCGGCTGTCCCATGTACGGTTTACCTGCAGGCGAAAGCCGATTGGATTGATCTTCTGACCCATTATGCTTGCTCCTCTGGCTGACGCACTTTGATAGTCACCTGAGCGAATGGCTTCAGGATCTTGCCGTAACGGCCACGCGCCCGGGGGCGACCACGTTTCATGGTCAGGTTCTTGCCAACATAGGCCTCAGCGACGATCAGCTCGTCAACGTCGAGGTTGTGGTTGTTCTCGGCGTTCGCAATCGCGGACTGCAGGGTCTTCTTGACGTCCTGCGCGATCCGTTTCTTGGAAAACGTCAGATCGGCCAGCGCCTTTTCAACCGGCTTGTTGCGGATCATTGCTGCAACAAGGTTCAGTTTTTGCGGGCTGGTTTTCAGCATGCGGGAAACGGCATACGCTTCGTTGTCCGCTACGCGACGAGGATTTTTAGCTTTGCTCATGGCTTACTTCCGCTTCGCTTTTTTGTCAGCCGCGTGACCGTAATAGGTGCGCGTCGGGCTGTATTCGCCGAATTTCTGGCCAATCATATCCTCGGACACGTTTACGGGGATGTGCTTTTTGCCGTTGTAAACGCCAAAAGTCAGACCCACGAACTGTGGCAGGATCGTCGAACGACGGGACCAGATCTTGATAACTTCATTGCGGCCGGATTCCCGGGATTTCTCAGCTTTCTTGAGAACATAGGAATCAACAAAAGGGCCTTTCCATACTGAACGTGGCATATCTTAGCGGCCCTTCTTCTTGGCGTGACGCGAACGGATGATAAATTTATCCGTGGCCTTGTTAGAACGGGTGCGCGCACCTTTGGTCGGCTTGCCCCATGGGGTAACCGGGTGACGACCGCCGGAGGTACGGCCTTCGCCGCCGCCGTGTGGGTGATCGACCGGGTTCATGACCACACCGCGTACCGACGGGCGGATGCCCTTGTGACGGTTGCGGCCGGCTTTACCGATGTTCT
The DNA here is from genome assembly GCA_024640245.1 of Paracoccaceae bacterium. Classification (GTDB taxonomy): domain Bacteria; phylum Pseudomonadota; class Alphaproteobacteria; order Rhodobacterales; family Rhodobacteraceae; genus Amylibacter. The sequence continues at coordinate 7,155 of JAHEFH010000110.1, forward strand.
GGTTCGAGTTGTCGGGGTTGGAAACCGCACCGATGGTTGCCAGGCATTCCTGACGGACCAGACGCAGCTCACCCGAGGACAGGCGAATCTGTGCATAGCCACCATCACGACCAACAAACTGGCCGTAGGTTCCGGCAGCGCGTGCGATCTGGCCGCCCTTGCCGGGCTTCAGCTCGATATTGTGGATGATTGTGCCGATCGGCATGCCGGAAAACGGCATTGCGTTGCCAGGTTTCACGTCAACCTTCGCACCTGCGATGATCTGGTCGCCAACGGCCAGACGCTGCGGAGCCAGGATATAGGCCTGCTCGCCGTCTTCGTATTTGACCAGAGCGATGAACGCGGTCCGGTTCGGATCGTATTCGATCCGCTCGACGGTTGCCGAAACATCCATCTTGTTGCGTTTGAAATCAACGATGCGGTATAGGCGTTTCGCCCCACCGCCCTTGCGACGCATTGTGATCCGCCCGGTGTTGTTCCGGCCGCCATTCTTGGTCAAACCCTCGGTGAGGGACTTGACCGGACGACCTTTCCAAAGCTCCGAACGGTCGATCAGTACCAGCCCGCGCTGGCCTGGCGTCGTTGGTTTATACGACTTTAGTGCCATTCTTACTGTCTTCCGTTTGCTTTCGACCCAACCGGGCCGAAGGTTTAAAATCAAATGCGGCCCCCTTAGGGGCCGCGATTCTCTGGCCTTCTATCAAAGACCGGTTGCGACGTCGATAGTATTACCCTCTTCCAACGTCACATATGCTTTTTTAACGTCTTTCCGCTTGCCGAGTTGACCTTTGAAGCGTTTGACCTTGCCCTTGGTGATGGTTGTGTTGACAGCCTTCACCTTAACGTTGAACAGGGTTTCAACAGCTTCCTTGATCTGCGGTTTGTTCGAGTCGATCGACACTTCGAACACAACTGCATTGGCTTCGGAAGCCATGGTTGCCTTCTCGGTGATGATCGGCTTGCGGATCACATCGTAGAGTTCTGCTTTGCTGCTCATTTCAGTCGAGCCTCCAATGCTTCTGCACCCGCCTTGGTCAACACCAGAGTGTTAGACTTCAGGATATCATAGACGTTCGCACCCTGGCTCGGCAGCACATCGAGACCCTCGATATTGCGTGCGGCCAGCGCGAAGTTTTCGTTCACGGCCTCACCGTCGATGATCAGCGCCTTTTTCCAGCCGAGGTTCTTGATCGCCTTGGCGAGATCCTTGGTTTTGGAAGACGACAGTTCTGCCACGTCCAGAATGATCAGCTCGCCTGCGCCGGCTTTGGCGGACAGGGCGTGCTTCAGACCCAGTTTGCGGAACTTCTTAGTCAGATCGTGGGCATGGCTGCGCACGACCGGGCCCTTGTAGACACCACCACCGCGGAAAATCGGAGCGTTACGGTCACCGTGACGCGCGCCGCCGGAACCTTTCTGGCGGACGATCTTCTTGGTCGAATAGCTGGTCTCGGACCGGGTCTTCACCTTGTGCGTACCGGCTTGGCGTTTTGCCAGCTGATAGCGCACGACGCGGTGCAGGATGTCCGCACGCGGGTCCAGGCCGAAAATGGCGTCGGACAGATCAATCGTGCCCGCTTTGCCTGCATCCAGCTTGATTACGTCGGCTTTCATTGCTCATCGCCTCCCTTTTCGGCGTCTTTCAAAGCAGCCTCTTGTTCCGCAGCTGCCTGTTCGGCTGCTGCTGCCGCTGCTGCCGCTGCTTCTTCTTCAGCCGCTTTGGCCGCCAGTTCAGCTGCTGCCGCTGCCGCTTTCGCCGCAGACCGCAGACCGGCCGGCAAAGGCAGGTTTTCAGGAGCCGCTTTCTTGACCGCGTCCTTGATCGTTACCCAGCCGCCTTTGGATCCGGGCACAGCGCCCTTGATCAGAAGCAGGCCACGATCCGCATCGGTACGGACAATTTGCAGGTTCTGTGTCGTGACACGGGCGGAACCCATGTGACCGGCCATTTTCTTGCCTTTGAAAACGCGGCCCGGTTCCTGACACTGGCCTGTAGAGCCGTGCGAACGGTGCGAAACCGACACACCGTGCGAAGCCCGTAGACCGCCGAAGTTGTGACGTTTCATGGCACCGGCAAAACCTTTACCGATCGAAACACCGGAAATGTCCACATACTGACCTTCAAAGAAGTGATCAGCGATGATTTCCTCGCCCACTTCGATCAGGTTGTCTGCAGAAACGCGGAATTCCGCGATTTTCCGTTTCGGTTCGACACTTGCCTTTGCAAAATGGCCGCGCATCGCTGCGGATGTGCGTTTTGCCTTGGCTGTTCCCGCACCGAGTTGGACTGCTGTGTAGCCGTCTTTCTCGCTTGTGCGCTGTGCGACAACCTGCAGGTTATCCATTTGCAAAACGGTCACAGGGATCTGACGACCATCTTCCATGAATACCCGGGTCATGCCCAGTTTCTTAGCTATTACACCAGAGCGCATCTTTGCCCCCTTAAAGTTTGATCTCGACATCCACGCCAGCGGCAAGATCGAGCTTCATCAGCGCGTCCACTGTTTGTGGTGTCGGATCAACAATGTCCAAAAGACGCTTATGCGTCCGGATTTCGAATTGCTCACGTGATTTCTTGTTCACGTGAGGGCTCCGAAGAACCGTGAATTTTTCGATTTTGTTCGGCAACGGGATCGGGCCACGCACGCGCGCGCCGGTCCGCTTGGCTGTATTCACGATTTCCAGAGTGGACGCATCCAGCACGCGGTAATCGAAGGCCTTCAGCCGAATTCTTATGTTTTGGCTCTGCATGATTTGCCTCTTTCGGGCTGCAGGTTGGAACTCTGGGGCCGACCTTGGCCGGCCCCGCTATTACTCGGCTTTCGCCTTATTCGATGATTTTGGAGACGACGCCGGCGCCGACGGTGCGGCCACCTTCGCGGATCGCGAAGCGCAGTTTCTCTTCCATCGCGATCGGGGCGATCAGTTCAACGTTGA
>JAHEFH010000009.1:0-33565 GCA_024640245.1 Paracoccaceae bacterium
TGAATGTGTCCCTGCGCGGCCTGCCCGTTGATGCGCTGGTGACGGATCTGGTCTACAATCCGCTGATGACGGATTTTCTGATTGCTGCCCAGCAGCGCGGCAACCCCGTGGTGGACGGTCTGGGCATGCTGTTGCATCAGGCGGTTCCCGGGTTCGAAGCCTGGTTCGGAGAGCGCCCCGTCGTGGATGACGCGCTGCGCGAACTGGTACTGGCGCAGAAATGACGGACCGCCCCTATATTCTGGGCCTGACCGGCTCTATCGGCAGCGGAAAATCGACGACCGCGAAGATGTTTTCCGATGCCGGCGTTCCGGTCTGGGATGCGGATGCGGTAGTTCACCTGCTATATGCGCAGGACAAGGCGCTGATTGGTGAAATCGGAACGCTTGCGCCGGGATCGGTCGTTGATGGTGTCGTTGACCGGCAAAGGCTGAAAGACCGGATAAAGGCTGATCCTGCCCTGCTTAAACGGATCGAAGCGGCGGTTCATCCACGCGTTCAGAGACACCGCGAGGAATTTCTGGCGAAACAGGCAGGGCCACTGGTCGTCCTGGACATCCCATTGTTGTTCGAGGTCGGCGCCGATGCGATCTGCGACGGCACTCTGGTGGTGACGACAACGCCGCAGGAACAGCGCCGTCGCGTTTTGGAACGCGGTAGCATGACACCCGAAACGCTTGATATGATCCTCGCGAAACAGATGCCGCTGACTGAAAAAGCCGCAAGGGCCGATTTCGTGATCGAAAGCAAATCGCTGGAATCCGCGCGCAAAGCGGTCCATGATCTGATTGCGGAACTTACAGGGGACAGCGGACAAGATGCGTGAAGTGGTTCTGGATACGGAAACGACCGGCCTCGATCCGGCGACCGGCGACCGGATTGTCGAGATCGGCGGTGTGGAGCTGCACAATCACATGCCGACGGGGCGCGTCTATCACCAGTATATCAACCCGGAACGCGACATGCCTGAAGGCGCTTTTGCCGTTCATGGACTGAGCTCGCAATTCCTGTCCGACAAGCCGGTTTTCAAGGCCATCGCGGACGCTTTTCTGGAGTTTGTCGGCGACGCCAAGTTAGTGATTCACAATGCCAGTTTCGACATGAAATTCCTCAATGCCGAGCTGAAATGGATCGGCAACCAGCCGCTGCCCTATGCTCAGGCGGTCGATACGCTGGAAATCGCGCGGCGGAAATTTCCGGGTGCGCAGAATTCGCTCGATGCACTGTGCCGTCGGTTCGGCGTCGACAATTCGGCCCGCGAAAAACACGGGGCGCTGCTCGACTCGGAAATCCTGGCGGAAGTCTATCTGGAACTGATCGGTGGCCGTCAGCCCGATTTCGCGCTGAACGTCGTCGGCGGTACCGACATGAACCGTGGCCGGACCGTTTCGGCCGACGCCGCATTGCCTCAGCGCCCCGCGGCCCTGCCGTCACGCCTGACCGAAGCCGAACAACAGGCGCATTCGGAATTCGTCCGGTCGCTGGTCAACGATGCTCTCTGGCTCCGTAACAAATAAAGGCGGCCAAATGACCGCCTTCAAATAGTATCCGAAAATTGCCGTCCTAGTTCTTGGTGGCGGTCTCTGCCGCCCGGCGGGCCAGTTCGTTGCGATAGAGAGCTATGAAGTCGATGCTATCGACATTCAGCGGCGGGAACCCGCCATCGGCTGTGATATCGCGGACGATACGACGCACGAACGGGAACGTCAGGCGCGGACACTCGATCATCAGAAACGGGTGCAGCTGTTCATCGGAAACGTTCTCGATCTTGAACAGGCCTGCATAGTCGATCTCCAGCAGGAACACCATTTGCTCTCCGGCCTTTGCGGACACGGTCAGCTTCTGGATGACCTCATATTGGCCATCACTGCCCTTTTTCGCATCAAGGTTTACCTGAACGTTGATCTCGGGCTGCACATTGGCGCCAATGCCCTTCTGCGCGGCAATATTCTCGAAAGACAGATCGCGGATGTACTGGTTCACAACACGCACTGTCGGCATTTTAGGTTGGGCCGCTGCTGCTGCTGCGTCGGCGGCGCCGTTTTCCTTATTGGCCATAAATCAACTCCATATTGAATTCCTGACGTGTCCTAACAAGGTTTCCTACGGGGAACAATCACAGAAAGCCGACCTCAGGGCTTTGTCCATCCGGAACCGCCTTTTTTCGGCGGATCGTCATCGATTACCGTAAAGTCGCCATCCAGAGTTGTGTCGTCGTAACGGCCGCGCGGGGGCGCGTTGGTGTTGGAATAGACCCGGATGCTGCCTTCCGCAATACGGCGGCCAATCCACTTGATGACCCAGACCCGCACTTTGGGGACCATCAGGGACAGGCCGAGGAAGTCGGTAAAGAACCCCGGCGTCAATAGCAGGACGCCCGCCACAAGGATCAGAGCTCCATGAGCGATGGGATTGACCGGGTCTCCGCCTGTGCGCAGGTTGTTCTGCAGAGTTGTCAGGGTCGCCAAGCCCTGCGAGCGCAGAAGCGTGGAACCGGCCAGCGCCGTCAGGAAAACAATTGCAAGCGTAGGCCACAAGCCGATAAACCCGCCAACCTTTATAAACAGAGCGATCTCTATGATCGGAACGATCACGAAAATTACAAAGAGCCACATATGGCAATCCCTTCATCAACAGAGCGTGCTATCAGTAGACTTGCCCTTTCCACTGACCTAAATAGGTAGTGACAGGTGACAATGCCACAGTTGTTGCCAAATTGTGAAAGGGTAATGAATGAGCTCCGCTGTTTTTCAGCTTATTATTATGGGCGTCATCGCTGTCGTCCTGTTCCTGCGCCTGCGCAATGTACTTGGCACGCGCGACGGGTTCGAGCCGAAAGCCGATGCAAAGCCCGCGAGCAAGGGATTGCCGCGCGGATTCGAGGTGATCGAGGGCGGTCCTGACCGCGATATCGCAGACCATGTCGATATTAGAAGTGATGCGGGCAAGGCCTTTGCCGCGATGAAGGCCGTAGAGCCGGACTTCTCGGTTACGGAATTCCAGGGCGGCGCGCGCCAGGCATACGAGATGATCCTGATGGCCTTCGAGAGCGGCGATCTTGAAACTCTCGACAAGTTTCTGTCGGCAGATGTCTACGAAACTTTTGAAACGGTGATCAACGAGCGCTTGGCGAAGGGCCTGAGCGTCGATGCGCAGTTCGTCGGCGTGAGCGAGATGAAGATCACCAGCGCCACTTTCGATCAACGCTCCAAAGAGGCGGAGGTCACGCTGCGGTTTGTCGCCGAACTGACATCCGTGGTGCGCAATGCTGAGGGAGAAGTGATCGAAGGCGACCTCAACAAGATCAAACGTCAAACAGATATCTGGACCTTTGCCCGCAGCATGGGGCAGGAAAACCCGAACTGGGAACTGGTGGCGACAGGCGGGTGATGATTGCGGGATCGTATCGTATTTTGTGGTTTCTTGCGGCGGCGGTCCTGCTGATGACCGGCGCCGCGTCCGCAGAAGGGATGCGCATCAAGCCGGTGACGTTTGCCGATCTTCCCGGATGGCAAAAGGATGATCTGGCAGACTCGCTGATTGCCTTCCGGACCTCGTGCCGGCGCGCGAAAGACCCGCGACTGTCAGCGGCGAAATGGTCGGTGATCTGCGCCGCCGCAAAACGGGCCGACGATCCCCGCGCGTTTTTCGAGGCCCATTTCCAACCGGTGCAGGTGATCGCCGACAAGCCGGTCCTGTACACAGGCTATTACGAACCCGAATTGCAGGGCGCACGACAGCGAGGCGGCAAGTTCCAGTATCCTATCTATCGCAAGCCGCGCGACTGGATGGGCGGCGGAAAGTGGAAATCGAGGGCCGAGATTGAGTCCGGCGCTATCAAGGACCGCGGATTGGAGCTGGCCTGGCTGACTGATCCCGTCGAGGCTTATTTTCTTCATATTCAAGGTTCGGGTCGCATCCGCCTTGAGGATGGCGCTGTCATGAGGGCGGGGTTTTCTGCGTCCAACGGGCACAGATACCGCTCGATCGGTAAAGAGTTGTTGCGTCGCGGTGCGCTTGGCGACCGCAACATCACCGCCGCAAATATCAAGGCATGGGTTCGCGAAAACCCTGATGCCGGCAGGCAGTTGCTGAACCACAATCCGCGTTATATTTTCTTCAGGGAGGTCACCGACCTGCCAGAGAACGCCGGACCCATCGGAGCGATGAGCGTACCGCTGTCCGCGCTACGCAGCATGGCCGTCGATCCGGATTACATACCGCTCGGCAGTCCGGTCTGGATTGACAAGAAAGGCAAGGATTCGTTGCGTCGCCTACTGATTGCACAGGACGTCGGCGCGGCGATCAAGGGGCCGCATCGCGGCGATATTTTCTATGGCTCGGGCCGCGACGCGGAGCGTATAGCCGGTCGCACCAAAAGTCCGGGCGCAATCTATATTCTGCTGCCGAAGGCCGCGGTGGGCACATTCGCCCCGAGGGGCTGAAGCAATGGCGCGCAGGAAACGACCGCTGAGCGATGACGACCGCCGGCTCTGGCAACGCCTGACCGAGCGTGTCGACCCCCTTCATCCGGAGCGTAAGAAACTTGCCCCGGCGATTTTTCCGCCGAAGAAAACTGCTCCGAAAAGCGAGCCGCCCGCGCCGATAAAGCCGTTCCGGATTGGCGAGAAAACCCAAACCGCACCCCCAAGGCCGCAGCCTTCCGTCGACGATACCGCCGCTAAAGTTTCGCCCAATATGGACAAGCGCAATTTTCAGCGCCTGCTGAAAGGCCGGAAGGAAATCGACGTGACGCTGGATCTGCACGGCATGACGGCGGAACAGGCTCGACAGCGCCTGATATTGTCGCTGCATCAGGCCCACGCGCGGGATGCGAGGCTGGTGCTTGTAATTACCGGCAAAGGCAAGCGCACCCATATCGACGAATTCAACCGGCCGCGCTCTGGCGTGCTTCGGGAATCCCTGCCGGACTGGTTGCGGTCCGGCGCGCTGTCGGGGATCGTATTGCAGGTGACGCAAGCACATCCGAAACACGGCGGCAAAGGCGCGTTCTACGTTTACCTCAGGCGGAGACGCTAGAGTGCTTCATGGCCGGCCTGGCGCGCAACACTCCGACCAGGACGAGCGCTGACGCGAATACCACATAAGCCGCGATCCAGAGCATCTGCTCGGTGAAACTGACGCCGAGATCGATCAGCGCACCGGTCAGCGCCGGCCCGATGGCAGATGCCACCACCATCACCGCCGCCGCCAAGGCCTTGATGGAACCGATGTGGCGGGTGCCGTAGTACTCCGACCAGAAGGCCAGCGGCACCACGCTGAATGCGCCTTGCATCAAGGCCAGCAGTACCAGCCCTACCATTGCGTATCCCAGACTTGTTGCCTGGCTGAAAACCACGAAAGCCGCCGCCATCGGTAACTGGATCAGCGGCATCATGACGGAACTGCCCCAGCGGTCTATGGCGACACCGGCCAGCAAAAGCGATATGACCGTTGTCAGCGTGTAAAAGGGAAAGAGCGCGACCAGACTGACATGTTCCCAACCCTTAATCGAAGCGAAATGCACCTGCTGAAAGAAAAAAGCCGTTCCCATCATTGGCGGCGCGGCAATGGCAGGCAACACGAGCCAGAACAGCCAGTGGCGCAATACCAGCGACCGTGACCAGTGCCGGCCGGACATTCCGACCGCATGGCTTTCCTCCGCGATGGACTGCGGGGTACGTTCTTCCGACAAAAGGTGCCGCAAAGGCAGAATGAACAGAAGCGTAACGACCGCAGCCAGAATCCAGAGTGACCGCCACGACGTATAGGCCATCAGGGCCACGAACAACACCGGAAGCAATGCCTCTCCGAAAGAGAATCCGAGCCTGGAAATCGCCGCCGCCTTGCCGCGACCGGCGACGAACCAGCGCGCCATCGCCACCATGGCGATATGGCTGAGCATGCCCTGCCCGCTGAAACGCAGTCCGAAAACAATGAGTATCAACATCGCCGCGCTGGTGTTGAAGGCCATCGCCAAACAGAAGCCGCCCATCATGCAGAACATGGCGACCGACAGCGATCTGGCGCGATACAGGTCGGTGTAAGACCCCGCCCAGATTATCAGCAGGCCGGACGCCAGCGTTCCGGCACCGTAAATCCGGCCCCAATCGCCGTTGCTCAACCCATAGTCCGCCATGATCTGGCCGGCGAAAATCGAGATGAAGAACGTCTGGCCGAAACTCGTGGAAAAGTTCAGCAGACTGCCGGCAGACAGCCAGCGGGCGTTTGTTTTGAGGAAATCCGTCAGGCTCATCCGGCCAAGTAAACCGAAGTCGGGGGAACTGTCACTAGCAAAGCGCGGGTGCCGCACCAAGTTGCGGATCGGTATTCGGTCGCCTTCGGCCTACAAAACGTAGCGGCTGATATCAGGCGACCGCGCCAACTCGCCGAGGTGTTCCTCGACAAAGGCGCTGTCGATGGTGACCTTGTCGCCTCCGCGGTCCGGCGCGGTGAAGCTAAGCTCCTCGAAGACGCGCTCCATTACCGTGTGAAGACGCCTCGCGCCGATATTCTCGATGGTTTCGTTGACCTCTGCCGCGATCTTGGCAATCTGCGATATGCCGTTTTCGGTGAATTCGACCTCTACCTCTTCGGTGTTCATCAGTGCGATGTACTGCCGCGTCAGGGCGTTGTCGGTTTCGGTCAGGATGCGGACAAAATCGGCCTCTGTCAGCGGCCGAAGTTCGACGCGGATCGGCAGGCGGCCTTGCAACTCGGGCAGCAGATCCGACGGCTTGGCGATGTGGAAGGCTCCCGAAGCGATGAACAGGATGTGGTCGGTCTTGACCGGACCGTATTTGGTGGAAACGGTCGTGCCCTCGATCAGCGGCAGCAGGTCGCGCTGTACGCCCTCGCGGGAAACGTCGGCGCCACGCGCGTCGGCGCGGGCACAGACCTTGTCGATCTCGTCCAGAAACACGATGCCATTTTCCTCGACGGAGGAAATGGCTTCCTTGGTCACGGCCTCCTGATCGACCAGCTTGTCGGCCTCTTCGTTGATCAGCACCTGATAGGAATCCTTGACCGTCATCTTGCGCCGCGTGGTCCGCCCTGCAAATGCCTTGCCGAAAAGGTCGCCGAGATTCATCATGCCCATGCCGCCGCCGGGCTGGCCGGGGATGTCCATCATCTGCATGGGGTTCGACGTGTCGGCGAGGTCCAGTTCGATCTCTTTGTCGTCGAGAATGCCGTCGCGCAGTTTCTTGCGGAACATTTCGCGGGTTTGCGACCTTGAGTCCTCGCCGCACAGCGCATCCAGAACGCGCTCTTCGGCAGAGCCGTGCGCATTCGCCTTCACGTCTTCGCGCATCTGTTCGCGGATCATGACGATGGCGCTGTCCACGAGATCACGGACGATCTGTTCCACGTCGCGCCCGACATATCCGACCTCTGTGAACTTGGTTGCCTCCACCTTCAGGAACGGAGCCTTGGCGAGTTTCGCCAAGCGTCGCGAAATCTCGGTTTTACCGACGCCGGTCGGGCCGATCATCAGGATGTTCTTGGGATAGACCTCGTCGCGTAGGTCATCGCCAAGCTGCTTGCGCCGCCAGCGGTTGCGCAGCGCCACGGCGACAGCGCGCTTGGCGTCCTTCTGGCCGATGATAAAGCGGTCGAGTTCCGAGACGATTTCGCGGGGGGTCAGATTGGTCATGGGTTTGGCCTTGTGTTCGGTAAGGCAAGGGTGCGCGGCCGATGGTCGAAGCGCCCTAGCCTTTAATGGTTTCTACCGTCAGGTTGCCGTTGGTGTAGACGCAGATTTCCGCCGCGATGGCGAGCGCCCTGCGAGCGATCCCTTCGGCGTCGCCATCGCTGTCAATCAGCGCGCGGGCTGCGGCGAGCGCGTAGTTGCCCCCCGAGCCGATGGCGGCAATATCGTTTTCAGGCTCCAGAACATCGCCGGCACCGGTGATCACGAACAGGTCGCGACCATCAGTGACGATCAGCATGGCTTCGAGATTGCGCAGGTATTTGTCGGTGCGCCAATCCTTGGCCAGTTCGACCGATGCCTTGGCCAGCTGTCCGGGCGAGGCCTGCAATTTCGCCTCGAGCCGCTCCAGCAGGGTGAATGCGTCCGCCGTCGATCCGGCAAAGCCGCAGACCACGTCATGGCCGCCGGGCGAGATGCGGCGCACCTTGCGCGCGGAGCCCTTGATCACTGTCTGGCCCAGGCTGACCTGGCCATCGCCCGCAACAACCACCATGCCGCCCTTTTTGACGCCGATGATGGTGGTGCCGTGCCAGCCGGGGAATTTCTGTTTCTCGGACATGCGATACCTCGATTCTGTCGACTCAATATATGGGTTTCGGGTCAGGATTCCATAGCTGGACGGGAAAAAGAAAAGGGCGGTTAAAACCGCCCTTTCGTTTCCGTGTCGCACTGTGTGGTTACAGCGAGCGTTCGATTTCCTCGGTTTCGAAAATCTCGATGACATCGCCTTCGCGGATATCTTCGTAGTTTTCGAACGCCATGCCGCATTCCTGACCGGCCAGAACCTCTTTGACTTCGTCCTTGAAGCGTTTGAGGGTCTTCAGCTTGCCCTCGTGGATCACCACATCGTCGCGCAGCAGGCGTACGCCGGCGTCGCGGCGGGCAACGCCTTCGGTGACTTCGCAGCCGCCGATTTTGCCAACGCCGGTGATTTTGAACACTTCCTTGATCTTGGCGTAGCCGATGAACTTTTCCTTGATCTCGGCCGACAGCAAGCCGGAGGCCGCGGCTTTAACGTCATCCACCAGATCGTAGATGATCGAGTAATAGCGGATCTCGACACCCTTCTGGTTGGCAGCGTTCCGCGCCGGCGCATTGGCCCGCACGTTGAAGCCGATGATTGGCGCGCCGGAGGCTTCCGCCAGCGTCACGTCGCTCTCGGTGATGGCGCCGACGCCGGCATGCAGGACGCGAACGCGGACCTCTTCGTTGCCGATCTTTTCCATGGCCTGGATGATCGCCTCGGTAGAGCCCTGTACGTCGGCCTTGACCACGATAGGCAGCTCGCTGACGCTCTTGTCCGCCTTGGCCTTGGCCAGCAACTGGTCGAGCGTGGTGCCCGCGCCGACGGCGGCTTTCTTGTCCTTGGCGGCCTGTGCGCGGTAATCGGCGATTTCGCGGGCCTCCGCCTCGCTGGCGACTACGTTCAGGATATCGCCGGCTTCGGGTGTGCCGTTCAGGCCCAGAACCTCGACCGGAACCGATGGACCGGCTTCCAGAACTTGTTTGCCCTGATCGTCGATCAGCGCACGGACCCTGCCGAACTGCTCGCCGACGACAAAGATGTCGCCTTTTTTCAGTGTACCGGTCTGGACCAGAACGGTCGCGACAGGACCGCGGCCGGTGTCCAGCTTGGCCTCGATCACGGCACCCTGTGCAGGGCGGTCCGGGTTGGCCTTGAGCTCCAGGAGTTCCGATTGCAGGACAATCGCATCGATCAGCTTGTCGAGGCCTTCGCCGGTTTTTGCGGAAACTTCAACATCCAGCACGTCGCCGGACATTTCTTCGACAACGACTTCGTGTTGTAGAAGTTGAGTGCGTACGCGGGTTGTATCGGCGCCGGGTTTGTCGATCTTGTTGATGGCAACAATCATCGGCACGCCGGCCGCTTTCGCGTGGTTGATCGCCTCGACGGTCTGGGGCATCACGCTGTCGTCCGCCGCAACAACCAGAACCACGATGTCCGTCACCTGCGCGCCACGTGCGCGCATGGAGGTGAAGGCAGCGTGGCCCGGAGTGTCGAGGAAGGTCAGCACATGACCGCCGTCCGTCGTGATCTGGTAGGCGCCGATATGCTGCGTAATGCCGCCAGCTTCGCCAGAGACCACGTTGGTCTTGCGGATCGCGTCCAGAACAGATGTCTTGCCGTGGTCGACGTGTCCCATGATGGTGATCACGGGCGCACGTGGTTGCAGGTCTTCGTCCTTGTCCTCGATGGTCGAGATCGCATCCTCGACATCCGCGTCGGAAACGCGGACAACGCGGTGGCCGAATTCCTCGACGATCAGTTCCGCCGTGTCGGCGTCGATCGTTTGGTTCTGCGTCGCCATGATGCCGTTCGTCATCAGCGCCTTGACCACCGCGGCGGACCGTTCGGCCATCCGGTTGGCAAGTTCCTGCACCGTAATCGCCTCTGGCACCTGCACGTCGCGCACAACCTTTTCGCGGTCAAGCGAGTCGCCCATCATCTTGCGGCGCTCGCGTTCCTGCTTGCGTTTCATCGACGCCATGGAGCGTTGCCGGCCGCCTTCGCCGCCGGTCAGGGCTTGCGTGATGGTCAGCTTGCCGGAACTGCGGCGGTCGCCCGGTCCCGCGCCCTTGGTCGGGCGTACGGCCTTGCGGGGCTCTTCCGGTTCTTTTTCGCGACGGATAACCGGCTTGCCGGAGGCAGCTTTCGCGCCGGCAACCTGTGCCGCCGCAGTGTCTTCCTCGGGCGCCTCGGTTTTAGCCGGCTTTGCAGCTTTCGCGGCCGACTTCTTGGCTGCGGCTTCTTCTTCCAGTTTTTCCTGTTCGCGCGCAGCGAGAGCCTCTTGGTGCTCTTGCTCTTCGCGCTCGCGTTCCTGCAATTCGGTGCGGCGCTGTTCGCGCTCTTCTTCGCGCTCCTTGGCCTCTGCAGCTTCGCGGGCCTGGCGTTCGCTCTCTTGTGCGGCGGCGGCTTCAAGCGCCTTGATGCGCCGGTCCATTTCCGCGTCGGAAATACCAACCGGACGCGGAGCGTTCTTCACGCCGCTGGGTGTGGTGGCGCCGGGCGTGCCGGCCTTGCCGGGCACGACAACGCGCTTGCGTTTCTTTTCGACGACAACAGATTTCGTGCGCCCATGAGAGAAACTTTGGCGCACGCGGCTGGTCTCGGTCCCGCCACGCAGGGTCAAGGGCTTGCCGGTTTTCTTGTCGCCGTTGTTTTCATCACTCATACGTATCATCGTCCTTTCAACGCCGGTCTTACCGGCCTAATTCGCCTCTGGTGCGGCGACCTTGCCGCGTACTCCGGCAAGGCGGTTTGCCTCAAGCAGAACCCGTTTACTGAGTCCCCCCCTTAGCAGCGCCGCATGTATCACATGTTCCCGACCAAAAGCCAAACCCAATTCGTCGCCTTTCAGGCATGAAATATAGGTATTTTTGCCTTCTGGCGGCCGCAATTTGCGCTTTTGCCCCTCGGACCCGTCACTTGCCTGTATCAGGGCCAGTGCCTGCTCGGATACCAGAGAGCTTTTGACCTTGTCAAAACCCGCGATTGCGCTGCCGCCCTTGCGGGCCAGCGAAATCAGCGAGATCAGGTGCGAAACCAGCAGGGATTCCACAAGTTCCAGCAAGCCCTCGGGCACCTTGGCGGGCGCCTTGGCGGCGCGCGCGAAAAGGTTGCGCGCGATCGCCTTTTTCAATGCCTTTTTCTCTGCGGCCACCCAGATGCCGCGGCCCGGAAGCCGTCCGGCAATATCAGGCGTCACGATGTTGTCAGGCGACACCACGAACCGTATCATCTGGTCTTTGGGCAGGCTTTCCATCCGCGCTATACAGCGACGTTCGGAACCTTCCGCATCTGAGTGTCGACCGCCCCGCGTCACGGGTAAGCTCCGAGGCCTGAAATCAGGCCTCGGCCTCCTCGGTTGCGCTGTCGCCGTCGTCACCCGCTTCTTCTTCCTCGGGGTGCAGATCGGCCTCGGTGATCCAGCCAAGCTGCAGGCGTGCGGTCATGACCATCTCCTGTGCCTCGGCCAGCGAAACGTCGAACGATTCCAGAATACCTGTATCCTTGACACGCTCGCCATTCACGGTGGTATAGCCACCGGCCAGCTCCCAGTCGGCGCAGGTCGCAAAATCCTCTATGGTTTTGACGCCATCCTGAGCCAGCGCAACCAGCATCTGCGGGGTCAGGCCCTCAAAATCGATCAGGCTCTGCTCGACGCCGAGTTCCTTTGCCTCGGCCAGCGCCTTGGAGTTGATTTCGTCTAGCGACTCGCGGGCGCGGGCCTGAAGCTCTTCGGCCGTGTCCTGATCAAACCCGTCGATCGACAACAGTTCCTCGATGTCGATATAGGCAACCTCTTCCAGTGTCGCAAATCCCTCGGATACCAGCAGTTGGGCCACGACTTCGTCGACGTTCATGGTGTCCATGAACAGTTTGGAACGCTCTTCGAATTCGGCTTGACGGCGCTCGGATTCCTCGGCTTCGGTCATGATGTCGATATCCAGACCGGTCAGCTGCGAGGCCAGACGCACGTTCTGGCCGCGTCGCCCGATGGCCAAAGACAGCTGCTCGTCGGGGACGACGACCGCGATGCGGTCCGCATCCTCGTCCAGAACAACCTTGGTCACTTCCGCCGGCTGAAGGGCATTGACCAGGAAGGTCGGCGCGTCTTCGTTCCAAGGGATGATGTCGATTTTCTCGCCCTGAAGCTCGTTGACGACGGCCTGAACGCGGCTGCCGCGCATACCGACGCAGGCGCCGACAGGATCGATCGAGCTGTCATAGGAAATAACGCCGATCTTGGCGCGGGAACCCGGGTCGCGGGCAACCGCCTTGATCTCGATGATACCGTCATAGATTTCCGGCACTTCCATTTCGAACAGGGCAGCGAGGAATTCCGGCGCGGTGCGCGACAGGAAAATCTGCGGGCCGCGCGGTTCGGAGCGGACTTCTTTGATGTAGGCGCGGACGCGGTCGCCGTTGCGGAACATCTCGCGGTTGATTAGCTGGTCGCGGCGCAGAACGGCTTCGCCCCGGCCCACGTCGACGATGACGTTGCCGTATTCCGTCCGCTTGACCAGACCGTTGATGATCTCGCCCTGACGGTCCTTGAATTCCTCGTACTGACGCTCACGCTCGGCTTCACGGACCTTTTGCAGGATGACCTGCTTGGCGGATTGCGCCGCGATCCGGCCGAAATCCATCGGCGGCAGTTGGTCGATGATCTGGTCGCCGACTTTAGGTTCATCCAGATACGCCTTGGCTTCGGCAACGGTCATTTCGGTCGAGAAATCCTCGACCTCTTCCACCACGGTCCGCACGCGGGTCATGGTCAGTTCGCCCGACTTTCGGTCGATATGGGCGCGGATGTCCAGCTCTGCGCCATAACGCGACTTGGCGGCCTTGGCCATGCTCTCTTCCATTGCCTGGATTACCAGATCCGGGTCGATCAGCTTTTCACGGGCGACGGCGTCTGCGATTTGCAGCAATTCAAGCCGGTTTGCGCTGGTAATACTCATTGTACGTCCTCTTCGGTTTCAATCTCGTCGAAAGAATTCTCGTCAAAGTCCTTGCGGCCCTTCAACATCTCGGCAATCAGTTCATCTGTCAGCACCAGCTTGGCATCATCAAGCCAGTCAAATTTCAGACCGATCACCCCTTGCGGGATTTCGATCAGCACTTCGTCACCCTCGGTGCCGCGCAACGCGCCCTTGAAGCGCCGCTGGCCATCGATCAGTTCGGTGGTCTCGATCTTGGCCTCGTGACCCTCGAAAGCATCGAAATCCTTCAGCCGCGTCAGCGGCCGATCGATGCCGGGGCTGGAAACCTCAAGCGCATACTCTCCGTCCACCGGATCCTCGACGTCCAGCGTCGCGGACACAGTGGTCGAGATCAGTGCGCAATCGTCCACGTCGATCCCGCCGTCCGGGCGGTCCGCCATGATCTGCAACGTTTGAGTTTTGCCCGACATCAGGCGCAGGCGCACCAGTTCGAACCCTAGATCCTCGATCACGGGCTGGACGATATCAGCAAGTCGTTTATCGATCGCTGTTTTGGCGATGAGGTCGGACATTCATACTCCGGAAACAAAAAAACGGGCCGCAGCCCGTCGCAAATCTTCGATGGAAGTCTGGGGGTGGAAGCCAGTCTTACCGCTGTTGACGCTCATATAGTCATGTTATTCAGATTACGCAAGCGAAGAGTGATTCACTGGGCGATTCGGCCGCACGACCGATAACGGGCCGATCTTCGCAGCAGAATCTGCATGACTGTGGGCCGATTGGCAGGAAATTGCAATTGCATCGTAAGGTAAAATAAATTGTCACTGGACAATTTGGTCCGGGCGACGGCAAAGTCCGCCGCAATAATGCGGTGCAGAGCGGAATATCAGGTCCCAGCCCCGGAAAACAAGAGTGTCCGACGAAGGACTCGTCGGTAAAGTAATGGACATAGTTCCTAAGGGAGAAAATGAATGAAGAAGCTACTTATCACAACAACGGCACTTGCCGGATTGGCCGCCGGAATGGGTGCCGCACAAGCGGATGACGTAAAGATCGGTGTTTTTCTGGGTTTTACCGGCCCGATTGAATCGCTGGTTGCACAGATGGCACCCGGAGCGGAAAAAGCCATCACTGAAGTGTCAGAATCCGGAAAATTGCTGGGCGGAGTAAACGTCGTGTCAGTTCGCGCCGATACAACGTGCGTTGACGCCGCAGCGGCGACAGCCGCGGCAGAGCGTCTGATCACATCAGACAAGGTTTCCGGTATTGTTGGTGGCGATTGTTCCGGTGTTACAACCGCAGCGCTTACCAATGTTGCGGTTCCCAACGGTATGGTCATGATATCGCCATCCGCCACCTCGCCAGCGCTTTCCACTGTGGAAGACAACGGCCTGTTTTTCCGCACAGCTCCATCTGATGCGCGTCAGGGTGTGGTGATGACTGATGTCATCATGGACCGCGGTATTAAAGAAGTGGCCGTGACCTATACCAATAACGACTACGGCAAAGGTCTGGCGGATGCATTCGCGACCGCATTTGAGGCCGCTGGCGGAAAAGTAACAATCAACACATCCCACGAAGACGGCAAGGCTGACTACTCTGCCGAGGTCGGCGCCCTGGCTGCCGCTGGCGGCGAGGCTCTGGTTGTAGCCGGATATCTGGACCAAGGTGGCAAAGGTATCATTCAGGCGTCTCTGGATACCGGAGCGTTTGACACTTTCGTCCTGCCGGACGGCATGGTTGGCGATGCACTGCCGAAAGCGATTGGCGCAGATCTGAACGGCTCTTTCGGCCAGGCGCCGGGCACGGACAGCCAAGGCGCTGGCAAGCTTGTTGAAATGGCAGCGGGCGCATTTGACGCTACTTCGCCGTTCTCCGCTGAATCCTATGATGCAGCTGCGCTGATCATGCTTGCGATGCAGGCGGCCGGATCAACAAACCCGAGCGACTACAAAGGCAAAGTTCTGGACGTGGCCAATGCTCCGGGCGAAAAAATTCTGCCGGGCGAACTGGGCAAGGCGCTTGAAATTCTCGCCGCAGGTGGTGACATCGACTACGTCGGCGCCTCGAACGTAGAGCTCATCGGTGCGGGCGAAAGCGCCGGGAACTACCGCGAAATCGAAATTGCGGACGGTGGGCTGAAAACGGTTGGCTATCGCTAAAACCTGACTTAATAAGAAGAAGACAGCCTGCTCAAGCGGGCTGTCTTTTTTATAAGGGACGCCATGATCAAAGTCGAAAACCTCTGCAAACGGTTCGGCGGGTTCTATGCCGTCAACGACGCCTCTCTGGAAATCGCAAAAGGCTCGATCACCGGTCTTATCGGTCCGAACGGCGCAGGCAAGACAACATTGTTCAACGTAATCGCAGGCGTTCACGCCCCGACCCATGGACGGGTCACGCTGGACGGCGAGGACATCACCGGCCTGCCGCCGCATGTGCTGTTCCACAAGGGCTTGTTGCGGACCTTCCAGATCGCGCATGAATTTCCGACCATGACGGTGCGTGAAAACCTTATGATGGTTCCGCCCGACCAGACCGGCGAACATATCTGGGGCGCGTGGTTCAAAAGCGCGCAGGTCCGCGCGGACGAGGCGGAATTGCGCCGCAAGGCCGACGAAGTCATCGAGTTTCTGGAAATCCCCCACGTTGCCGACGAGTTGGCCGGAAACCTGTCCGGCGGCCAGAAGAAACTGCTGGAGCTTGGCCGCACCATGATGGTGGATGCCAAGGTCGTTTTTCTGGACGAGGTCGGCGCAGGCGTAAACCGAACCCTGCTGAACACCATCGGCGATGCGATCATCCGGCTCAACAAGGAGCGCGGGTATACATTCTGCGTCATCGAGCACGACATGGATTTTATCGCCCGCCTGTGCGATCCGGTGATCGTCATGGCAGAGGGCACCGTTTTAGCCGAAGGCGCCATCGACGAGATCAAGGCGAACGAACATGTGATCGAGGCCTATCTGGGCACCGGTCTGAAAAACAAGGAAGCCAAGGCATGAGTTTCCTGACCGCAGAAAACATGACCGGTGGCTATGGCAGCGTGGATATCCTGTTCGACTGCACCATTGCCGCGGATCTCGGCGAGATTGCCGTTATTGTCGGGCCGAACGGCGCTGGCAAGTCCACCGCGATGAAGGCAGTGTTCGGCATGCTGAAGCTGCGCTCCGGCCGTGTGATGCTGGATGGCGAAGACATTACAAACCTGTCGCCGCAGGACCGCGTGGCCAAGGGCATGGCCTTTGTGCCGCAGACCAACAATGTATTCCCGTCGATGTCGGTCGAGGAAAACCTCGAAATGGGCGCCTTTCTGCGTCGCGACGACATCTCGGTGACCATGGAGCAGGTCTACGACCTGTTCCCGATCCTGCGCGACAAACGTCGCCAGAATGCGGGCGAACTTTCCGGCGGCCAGCGCCAGCAGGTGGCCGTGGGTCGCGCGCTGATGACAAAACCAAAGCTTCTGATGCTGGACGAGCCGACGGCAGGGGTATCGCCGATCGTCATGGATGAACTGTTCGACCGCATCATCGAAGTCGCGCGCACCGGCATTACCATCCTGATGGTGGAGCAGAACGCGCGTCAGGCCCTGAACATCGCCGACAAGGGCTATGTTCTGGTGCAAGGCGCAAACCGGTATACCGACACGGGCGAGGCGTTGCTGAACAACCCTGACGTCCGCCGCAGTTTTTTGGGGGGCTGAGAACATGGAAATCCTGAACGCATTCGTCCTGCTCGCCAACTTCGTTCTGGTGCCGGCCATCGCCTATGGCAGTCAACTGGCGCTGGGTGCGCTGGGCGTGACGCTGATCTACGGAATCCTGAGGTTTTCGAATTTCGCGCACGGCGACACCATGGCATTCGGCACGATGGTAGTGATCCTGTTTACTTGGTGGTTCCAGTCGATGGGTCTGCACCTCGGTCCCTTGCCAACAGCGCTGCTGGCCTTGCCCTTCGGTATTGCGGCCTGCGCTGTCTTCGTGCTGGGAACGGACCGCCTCGTCTACCGCTTTTACCGGCAGCAAAAGACAGCACCGGTGATCTATGTGATCGCCTCTGTCGGCGTGATGTTCATCCTGAACGGTATCGTACGCTTTGCCATCGGCACCGAGGACCAGCAGTTCGCCGACGGAGCGCGCTTCATAGTCAAGGCGGGCGAATTCAAGCGGATGACCGGGTTGGACGAGGGTCTGGCCATCAAGGCAAGCCAGGCCCTGACGGTTGTGACCGCCGTGCTCGTCGTGGCCGCACTGTTCTGGTTCCTGAACCGCACCCGGACCGGAAAATCCATGCGCGCCTATTCCGATAACGAGGATCTGGCGCTGTTGTCCGGCATCAACCCCGACAGGGTTGTTGCGGTGACGTGGATTCTGGCCGCCACGATGGCGACCATTGCCGGTACGCTCTACGGGCTGGACAAGAGCTTCAAGCCCTTCACCTATTTCCAATTACTGCTGCCGATCTTTGCATCAGCCATCGTCGGCGGACTGGGCAGCCCGCTGGGTGCCATCGCGGGCGGCTTCGTGATCGCGTTTTCCGAGGTCATGGTTACCTATGCCTACAAGAAATTTCTGGCCTATCTGGTGCCCGCCGACTGGTGGGCCCCCGACAGCCTGATGCAGTTGCTGGCCACCGACTACAAATTCGCGGTCAGCTTCATCATTCTGGTGCTGGTGCTGTTGTTCCGGCCCACCGGACTGTTTGCGGGGAAATCGGTATGAGCGGCAACCAGACATCCACCCGCGCAGCGGAAACACCCAAGGGCCGCGGCCTGCTTTATTTCGCCATCATGGCAGTGCTGATTGTCATCGTCGGCCAGTTCCAGAGCTGGAATGTCGCCTTGTCGATCCTCAGCCTGTGCCTGATCTCTTCCATTATGGCGCTGGGCGTCAATATCCAGTGGGGTTACGCCGGCCTGTTCAATGTCGGCGTCATGGGCTTCGCCGCGCTGGGCGGACTGGCGACGGTTCTGGTGTCGATGCCGCCGGTACCCGCAGCCTGGGCCGCTGGCGGCCCCGGCGTTCTGGCGTCGCTGGCGATGGGCGCGATCACAATCTGCGGAGCGATCTTTATTTACAGGAAAATGCCCAAGGGAAGGTTGCGGGGATTTGCGCTGCTGGCGGTCTGCCTTGGCGGGTATTTCGTCACGCGCCATTATTTCGGGATTTCTACTGACGCGGTCGAAAGCGTCGATCCGGCCCTGACCGGCTATCTCGGCGGCCTTGGCTTGCCTGTTCTTCTGGCCTGGCCGGTCGGCGGCCTGTTCGCCGGTCTGGCGGCCTGGGTTGTGGGCAAAATATCCCTTGGCCTCCGGTCCGACTATCTGGCGATCGCCACGCTTGGTATATCCGAGATCATCGTCGCCGTCATGAAACACGAGGACTGGTTGGCGCGCGGCGTGAAGAACGTCAACGGCCTGCCGCGTCCTGTCCCTTACGAGATCAACCTGCAACAAGCAGAATGGTTTCTGGAGCTCGCCGCCAAGCTCGGTCAGGATCCGGTGACCTTTTCCAGCATCTTCGTTAAACTTTGCTACGTCTTGCTGTTCACGGTGGTTCTGCTGGGCATTCTCTGGCTGTCGGAACGCGCCCTGCACTCGCCGTGGGGCCGGATGATGCGGGCAATTCGCGACAACGAGGTTTCGGCCGCCGCGATGGGAAAGAATGTTACAGCGCGGCATTTGCAGGTTTTTGTACTCGGCTCGATCGTCGTCGGTATCGCTGGGGCGATGTTGACCACGCTTGATGGCCAGATGACTCCCGCCTCCTACCAACCGCTGCGCTTTACCTTTCTGATATGGGTCATGGTGATTGTCGGCGGGTCCGGCAACAATTGGGGCGCGGTGCTGGGCGGTTTCGTGATATGGTTTTTCTGGATCGAGGCGGAGCCGATCGGCCTTTGGCTGATGGAAACGCTGACATCGGCGATGCCGGAAGACAGTAGTCTGAGAGCGCATCTGGTTGATTCGGCGGCGCATATGCGGCTGATGACAATGGGTGCTATCCTGCTACTGGTTTTGCGGTTCAGCCCGCGAGGCCTGTTGCCGGAGCGCTAGGACCGCTTTCCGGACCAGTCCGGTCAAAGTCGAAAATGGGGCATTCATGGACCGTCTGACCGAAATGGAAGCCTTTGCCAGCGTCGTCGACAATGGCGGCTTTACCGAGGCGGCGCGCAAGCTTGGCGTCTCCAAATCAGCGATTTCCAAACACGTTGCGGCGCTGGAAGCGCGATTGGGTGCACGCCTGCTGGACCGCACCACGCGCCGCGTAAGCCCGACCGAGATCGGGCTGGCCTATTATGATCGCGCGACGCAGGTGCTGGATGAGGCGGCTGCGGCCGATGACATGGTCACGTCCCTGCAATCGGAACCGACGGGCACACTGCGGCTGTCGGCATCTATAGATTTTGGCGCGCAGCACCTGCCCGACGCGCTGTCCGGATTCCTGAAGAAATTTCCCGACATGCGAATCCACATGGTGCTGGACAACCGCCCCGTTGACCTTCTGTCGGACCGGTTCGACGCGGCGCTGCGCATCGGCAACCTGTCGGACAGTTCGCTCCGCGCACGCAAGTTGACAACGATCCAGATGGCGATGGTGGCGGCGCCGGAGTATCTGGCCGAGCACGGCACGCCGACACGGATCGAGGACCTGACGCATCACAACCTGCTGCATTATTCCACCGAGCCATCGGATACGTTCTGGCGCATAAAATCCCCGACGGGAGAGGATCGCCAGATCCGCGTTGGAGGCCGCCTGACGGTGAACGACGGCTTGTCGCTGGTGCGATCCGCCGAGGTCGGACTCGGTATCGCCTACCTGCCGTGTTTCCTTTATTACAAGTCGGTGGCCGAAGGCCGTCTGGTCAAGGTGCTACCGGACTTGCCGGTGGACGAGCGCAACGTCCAGGTTGTCTATCAGCCGGGCCAGTTCATCCAGCCGAAACTGCGGGTATTCATAGACTATCTGGTGGAATATTTCCGCAACAAGGGCAATGAAGTCTGGTAGGTTTGAAATCCTAGGTATCAGTTGCTTCTGATCCGGTAGTGATAGCCGGTAATCTCGCCCATTCCCATCCCGTCGTAGAGCGTCAGCGCCGCCGTATTCGCGCGCGTCGTCAGCACGCTGATGCTGTGCGCCTGCTGGCCGCGCGCCCAGTCCAGGATCGCCAGCATGATATCGCGGCCCAGACCGCGACGGCGAAAGCCCGCCAGAACCTCGACGGCGTGGCACATCACCAGACCATCGTCGCAGGCGGTAAAGGCCACGGCGGCGGTGTGCCCGTCCTCTTTCAGGGCGACGCAGGTTTTCGTCAGGGTACACCGGCGCATGATGTCGAGCCGTGCCGGCCCGATACCGCCCGCGCGCCAGACCTCCGCCATGTCGCGGGTCGGTTCCTGCACGAACAGGGGCACCCGTGTGGGGGCTTCCCTTGTCATTGCGGAAAGCGGCGCGACAAGAACCGTGACCGGATCAATTACCGTGTATCCCGTTTCTGAAAGCTGGCGGTCCAGAGCTACGTCCTGAGGCCGGATCATGAAAAGGTCCGGCTGATCCATTTCGGCCATGATGCGCACCGCGACTTCGGTATCTGCCCTATCGGGCGCTGTGGCGAGCGTAGCCGCAGACACCCGCTTGCCGCCGCCACGCCCGTCACGAAAGGTCCAGCCGTCTTGCTGCCATATCCGGTGCGGCGGCCATGTCGCGTCGACGGACCGGAAAAGGCTGTCCGCGTCAGGTTTTCGCCAGCCGGTCATATATCGCAGAAGGCCCGGATCAGGTCGGCTTCTGCCTCTGCCACGCGCGCCGGATCCGTGCCGCGGACCACAAGGTTCGTGCCGTATCCGCCGCTGCCGTAATAGGGGTAGGAGCCGATAGAGAGGTCCGAATACCGCTTTGCCAGTTCGCCGAGCGCCGGCGCAACAACGCTTTCCGGCCGCTCGACCCGGACAGTGGCCGACGTGACCGCCATTCCGGTTTCCAGCGTCGGCAACAGCCCCGCAACCATGGCTTCGAACACTTTCGGCACGCCGGCCATGACATGAACGTTGCCGATGGAAAAGCCGGGCGCCCCCGATATCGGATTGTCGATAAGTGTCGCGCCGTCGGGAATGCGCGCCATGCGCAGGCGCGCGGGGTTCAGATCGGCTTCGCCGTTCGGATAGTGTTTGCACAGCGTGGCGCGGGCGTCGGCCCGGATGTCGATTGAAACGCCAAAGGCGCGCGCGATGTTGTCGGCGGTGATATCGTCATGCGTCGGACCGATGCCGCCGCTGGTAAAGACCTGTGTATGCCGCGCGCGCAGGTCGTTTACCGACCCGACTATGGCCTCGGGATCGTCGGCCACTATACGGACCTCTTTCAGGTCGATTCCGACGGCGGTCAGTTGCTGCGCCAGATGGTGGATGTTGGAATCACGGGTGCGCCCTGAAAGGATCTCGTCGCCGATGGCAAGCATTGCCGCGGTCGGATTGGCCTTACCCTGCTCCATCGTCATTGTCCTTTTGCACTCGAACCACTAGATTTCACGACATGGACTTCGAACAAACTCTGATCCCCGCGCGTCTTATCCGTAGATATAAACGTTTCCTCGCGGACGTCACGCTCGAAGATGGGCGGGAAGTGACGGCGCATTGCGCCAATCCCGGCTCGATGATGGGCCTGCAGGAAACGGGATCGCGTATCTGGCTGGAGCCGAACGACGATCCGAAACGGAAACTGGACTATAGCTGGAAACTGGTGGAACTGGACGGCGGCCATCTGGCAGGCATCGATACCGGCCTGCCGAACCGGATTGTGGGCGAGGCCTTGCAGAAAGGGCTGATACCGGAACTGGCGGACTATCCTCTGGTGCGGTCCGAGGTGCGATATGGCAGTGCCAGCCGCATCGATTTTCTGTTGTCGGCGGCCACCCGTCCGGACGCCTATGTCGAGGTTAAGAACGTCACACTTTCGCGGCAGCCCGGCCTTGCCGAATTTCCCGACAGTGTCACAAAACGCGGCACCAAGCACCTGCATGACCTCGCGGCCATGGCCTCACAGGGCTATCGGGCCGTGATGTTCTATCTGGTTCAGCGCAGCGATTGCGGGCGGTTTTCGCTGGCAGAGGATATCGACCCCGATTATGCTGCGGCCTATCGCGCCGCAAAACTGGCGGGCGTCGAGACGCTCTGCTATGAAGCGGCCCTGTCAACGTCTTCGGTGACGCTCGCAAAACCGATAGAGGTTGACGTCGGCGTTCATCTTTGATTGACGCGAGACAAGACAGAAAAATTTGATGGAGTACCCCGTGAAAGGTATCACGCAACCCAGACTGAACCAGGATGGCATCACCATCCACAGCCCCGAGGAATTCGAGGGCATGCGAAAAGCCGGCCGTCTGGCCGCCGAGGTGCTGGACATGGTTGCACGGTTTGTCGAGCCGGGTGTGACGACGGACTATCTGGACCAGCTTTGCCATGACTATATGGTGGCGAATAATGCAGTTCCGGCGACGCTCGGCTACAAGGGCTACCCCAAATCCTCCTGTATCTCCATCAACCACGTGGTTTGTCACGGCATTCCGTCCGACAAGAAGCTGCGCGACGGCGACATTCTGAACATCGACGTTACCTGTATTCTGGACGGCTGGTTCGGCGATACCTCACGCATGTATGTCGCGGGGAAGTTGTCCCGCAAGGCGGAACGGCTGATCCAGATTACCTTTGATTCGCTGATGATGGGGATCGATGAGGTGAGGCCGGGCAATACTTTCGGAGACATCGGCAACGCGATCCAGACCTACGCGGAATCGCAGCGCTGCTCCGTCGTGAGGGACTTCTGCGGCCACGGGTTGGGACAGGTATTCCATGCGCCGCCCAATGTGCTGCACTATGGCCGTCCCGGCACCGGACCCGTTCTGGAAGAAGGCATGTTCTTCACCATCGAGCCGATGATCAATCTGGGCCGCCCCGAAACCAAGACGCTGGCCGATGACTGGACTGCCGTTACCAAGGACAAATCCCTGTCGGCGCAGTTCGAACATTCGATCGGCGTCACCGCAGACGGGTTCGAGATTTTCACCCTGTCGCCGACCGGAAAGTTCCACCCGACCTGGGGATGATCGCTGTTAGATTTAGCGATCCGTTAACCATGTTCCGCGAGAGTGCTGACATGGCCGATGACAAAAACCCGAACGCGTTTCACGAAATGCCTCTGCCCGGATTTTTCCGGCCAGCCTCAAAAAAGTCCGCCGTGGTTAAAGAAGATTTCCGCAAGGACCACCGGAAGCGGTTGCGCGAGCGGTTTCTGCTGGGCGGCGCCAATGCCATGCCGGATTACGAACTGCTTGAACTGGTGCTGTTCCGCGCCATTCCGCGACAGGACGTGAAACCGTTGGCCAAGCGCCTGCTGGCGGCCTTTGGTGATTTCAACCATGTGATCTCTGCCCCGCCCGCGCGATTGCGGGAAATCAGCGGTGTTGGCGAAGCGGTGGTGCAGGAGTTGAAAATCGTCGAGGCGGCCGCGCAACGGCTGGGCAGGGCGCGGGTTCTGAACCGCAACATCATCTCTTCCTGGGCGGCTCTGATGGACTATTGCAAGACCGCCATGGCGCACCGAGATATCGAGCAGTTCCGCATCCTGTTCCTCGACCGCAAGAACACTCTGATCGCCGACGAGGAGCAGCAGCGCGGAACTGTGGACCACGTGCCGGTCTATCCCCGCGAAGTCGCCAAGCGGGCGCTGGAACTGAATGCCTCAGCCGTCATTCTGGTGCACAACCACCCGTCCGGCGACCCCGAGCCGTCGCAGGCCGATATCCAGATGACCGGAAAGGTCGAGTTGGCACTACAGGCGGTCGGCGTTTCGGTTCACGACCATATCATCATCGGAAAAGCCGAGGATGCGAGCTTTCGTTCCTTGGGCTTGCTCTAGACAGACAGACCACAGGCTCCGGCACAGGAAAAACTGTGCCTCGAGCGCTTGTTTCAGCTTTTGCCGGTCATCGGGCGACAGGGGCGGGTTGGAACTTGCTTCAGTGTTCAGACAGACCAGCTTCCCGCGCAGATGCAACAGCCGCACCCGTTCAAGTAAGGGAAAGAGGCGACAATGTATCTGAGATGGTGGCCGGACAAGATCGACGGAAGCAGGCCGCTGTGTGGATGTTTGGAGGCATATTTCTTGGCCTCCGAGGGCTTCCCAACCGCCTTCGTTCACGCCGGAAATTTAATTACGCGCTCGTGCTACTCGTGGGCGGACTGATATCCAGAACCAGTCTCATAACGCGTCCGGGTCGGGTCATGCATAGTCTGCCGTGCAGTCCGTACGGAAAGCCGCTCGGGACAAGCTGGCCTAGGCCAGCTTGCCGTGACAGTGCTTGAACTTCTTGCCCGATCCGCAAGGGCAGGTGTCGTTGCGACCCGGATTGCCCCAAGTTGAGGAGTCGTTCTCGTCAAAGACCATGGCAGCAACCTCGGCGGATGCCGCCTCGTCCTTTGCCGGCGTGGCGGCATCCGTCACCTCGGCGTCTTGCCGTGCTTGGGCTGCCAGCATGGCCTGCTGCTCCTGCTCTGTTAGAACGCGGACATGGGCCAGCTGGCCGGTCACTTCGCCGCGCAGGCTTTCAAGCATGTTTTCAAACAGGCCGAAGGCTTCGGTCTTGTATTCACTCAGCGGATCGCGCTGGGCGTAACCGCGGAAGCCGACGACAGAGCGAAGGTGTTCCAGAGTTAGAAGATGCTCGCGCCATTTCTTGTCGATAGTGCCCAGCAGGACCTGTTTTTCGATCGAGCGCATAGTCTCGGGGCCGAAATCGACAGCCTTCTTGGCCAGATGCTTGTCTGCTTCGGCATAGAGGCGTTCGCGGATATCGTTCTCGTCGATCCCCTCTTCCTCGACCCATTTCATCACCGGAACATCAATTCCGATCATCTGGATGATCTTGCCATAAAGTCCCGTTGCATCCCACTGGTCAGCGTATGACTTGGCGGGAATGAACTCGTCTACCAGATCGTCTATTGTTTCGTCGCGCATATCCTTGACGATTTCCGACAGGTCGCGGCTTTCCATGATCTCTCGGCGCTGTTCGAAGATCGCCTTACGCTGATCGTTCATCACGTCGTCGAATTTCAGCAACTGTTTGCGGATATCGAAGTTGTGTCCCTCGACCTTTGCCTGCGCTTTTTCCAGCGATTTGTTGACCCACGGATGGATGATCGCCTCGCCCTCTTTCATGCCGAGCGTGCCGAGCACCTTATCCAGACGGCCCGAGCCGAAAATCCGCATCAGGTCGTCTTCCAGAGACAGGAAGAACGCCGATTTGCCCGGATCGCCCTGACGCCCTGAACGGCCACGCAACTGGTTGTCGATGCGGCGGCTTTCGTGGCGCTCGGTCGCCAGAACGTATAACCCGCCCGCTTCGAGCGCCTGCTTGCGGCCCTCGGCGATTTCGGCTGTCACGCGTTCGCGGACCTGCTCTTCGGACTCGTTTTCGGACTTTTCTTCGAGCGCCTTGGCAAGACGCATTTCGAAGTTACCGCCAAGCTGGATGTCGGTACCGCGACCGGCCATGTTCGTTGCGATCGTTACCGCGCCATAGACGCCGGCATCGCCGACGATGCTGGCTTCCTGTTCGTGGAAACGCGCGTTCAGGACATTATGTGGAATGCCGCCCTTTTGCTTGGCAAGGCGTTCGACATCGTCGGCCTCGGCCAAATATTTCGTCTTGGTCTCTTCGTTCTTGAAGTCGGCGGCGCGGGTGCGCATGTGATCGGCGATCGACTGCAGGAATTTGGCGTCCTGTAGCATGTTCGAGATCTGCTCCGACTTCTCGATCGAGGTCGTTCCGACCAGAACCGGCTGGCCGCTGGCATGGGCGCGGGCGATTTCCTCGACCACGGCTTTGTATTTCTCGGCAGCGGTACGATAGATCGCATCGTGCTCGTCAATTCGCATAATGGGACGGTTGGTCGGAACCTCGACCACGCCGAGGCCATAGATCTCGGCGAATTCCTCGGCCTCTGTCAGCGCGGTGCCGGTCATGCCGGCCAGTTTGTCATACAGGCGGAAATAGTTCTGGAAAGTAACAGACGCAAGCGTCACGTTTTCCGGCTTGATGGCAACGCCTTCCTTGGCCTCCAGCGCCTGATGCATGCCTTCGGACAGGCGACGTCCGGTCATCATGCGTCCGGTGAACTCGTCGATCAGGATGACCTCGTCGTTCCGGACGATATAGTCCTTGTCCTTGCGGAACATCTTGTTGGCGCGCAGCGCCAGGTTGACGTGATGCACCAGCGTCGTGCTTTCGGGATCGTAGAGCGAGCTGCCCTCTTCGAGCAGACCCATGTCGAGGAACATCTTTTCGACGAATTCGTTACCTTCTTCGGTCAGCGTGGCGGAGCGTTGCTTTTCCTCGATGGTGAAGTGTTCTTCGGTCAGTTTCGGGATGGTCGCATTGATCTTGATATACAATTCCGACCGGTCGTCGGACGGGCCCGAAATGATCAGCGGCGTCCGGGCCTCGTCGATCAGGATCGAGTCGACCTCGTCCACGATCGCGAAATAGTGCTCGCGCTGGACCATCTCGGCAATTTCGGACTTCATATTGTCGCGCAGGTAGTCGAAGCCAAGCTCGTTGTTCGTGGCATAGACGACATCGCACCGGTAGGCGGCATGAACATTGGCGTCCTGCAGGCCGGGAACGACAACACCGGTTGTCATGCCCAGCGCAGCGTAGACCTTGCCCATCCATTCCGCATCGCGGCGCGCCAGATAGTCGTTGACCGTGACGATATGCACGCCCTTGCCGGTCAGTGCATTCAGATAGGCCGGAAAAGTCGCGACCAGCGTTTTGCCCTCGCCTGTTTTCATTTCCGAGATGTTGCCCTGGTGCAGGAACAGCCCGCCCATAAGCTGAACATCGAAGGCGCGCAGTCCCAGCGCCCGTTTTGCTGCTTCACGCGCATTGGCGAAGGCTTCGGGCAGCAGGGCGTCCAACGTTTCGCCTTCGGCATGCCGTTTCTTGAATTCTGCGGTCTTCTCGATGATCTGGGCGTCGGTCAGCGCCTGAAACTCGGGCTCAAGAGCATTTATCTGGTCGACTGTGGGTTGAGCGGCCTTGATAATGCGATCGTTCGGTGTGCCAAAAACCTTTTTGGCGAGTGTGCCTATGCCAAGCATCGATAAGCTATCCATTCTTTTGGCCGGAAACCGGCAGAAAGTGACGCAACTGTTACAGAACCTGCGGCTAACCGTCTTGCTCACGGATTGGGGAAACCGTAAGAAGACTCAAAGACCGCCAAAGTAACGCTTGTGCGCCGAGAATGGCATGTAAGCAGGTGCAGGCGCGGTGTCAACTTTGGCAGGACCGTGGTGCGTCAGAAATCGCTGATGTCCCAAGAATTTCTTGTCGTAACGGAGGTATTTATGTTTTTTGCCCGTACCACGCTGGCTGCTGCCGGTATTGCCCTGTCCCTTACCGGTGCCGTTTCGGCGCAAGACGCCCCCAAAACGGATGCGCCCGCAGCAGATGCTTCAGCCAGAATTGTCGCCACACCGAATACCGTGGTCGCCGACGTAAACGGCGACCAGATTACGGTTGGTCACATCGTTTCGCTGGCCGCACGCTTGCCGGAGCAATACCAGACGCTGGCTGACGACGTGCTTTTCAACGGCATTCTGGAACAACTGATCCAGCAGTCACTTCTGGCGCAACGCGTCGACAGCGACACGAACGCAATGAAATTCGCCATCGAAAACGAACGCCGTGCGCTGCTGGCGACCGAGGCCGTCAACCGTATCGGCGGCGCCGCCGTCACCGAGGAAGCGGTTCAAAAAGCCTATGCCGACCGCTATACGAGCGGCGAGACAGCGCAGGACTTCTTCGCCAGCCACATTTTGGTTGCGACCGAAGAAGAGGCGAAAGCCGTTGTAGCAGAACTGGAAGGTGGCGCTGACTTTGCGGAACTGGCCAAGACGAAGTCCATCGGCCCGTCGAATGTTCAGGGCGGCGAGCTTGGCTGGATCGAGCCCGGCCAGACGGTTGCACCGTTCGAGGCGGCAGCGCTTGCGCTGAAGCCCGGCGAACTGTCGCCGCCCACGGAAACCCAATTCGGCTGGCATGTGATCAAGCTGAAGGAGTTGCGTGACCACCAGCCGCCGAAACTGGAAGATGTTCGCGCGGAAATCGAAGGCGAACTGAGCGACCTTGCCATCGAGGAAGCCATCGGCATTCTGGACGAGGGCGCCGAGATCAAGCGAATGAACGAAAATATCGATCCATCGGTCGTCAGAAAAACGACCTTGCTGGACTAGATCGCGGGAAGAGCGGATATGAAATCGGAACACGACAAGATCAAACGGCTTCGGAAGAAGGTCAAGAAACTGAAGCGCAAGCTGGCGGAGGCAGTTAAACCCGCCAGCGGGCCTGCCGTGTCTCCTCTGGCGCCCAAGGACGGTTTTCCGAAACTGCCCACGATCGCCGGTGTCCGGTTTTGCGCCGCTTCCGCGGGCGTGAAATACGCCAACCGCAAGGATGTCATGCTGGCCGAGGCATCGGCCGGTAGCACGGTCGCGGGCGTGTTCACGCGCTCGTCCACCCGTGCCGCGCCGGTTCTGGACTGTCAGGCAAAACTGGCGCGCCTGAAAGGACCCGCAACCGGCAAGGTCGGTATCGTGGTGAATTCCGGAAATGCGAATGCCTTTACCGGCAAGGCCGGGCTGAAATCCGTTGCTGCCGTGACCGCCGCCGCCGCCGATGTTCTGGGTACTTCGCCTGATTTGGTATTTTCCGCCTCGACCGGCGTAATCGGGCAGCCGCTGCCGCATGACCGGATCATCACCAGACTGCAGACGATGGTTCAGGACCTGTCCGCCGACAAGGTGGACGAGGCGGCGCGTGCAATCATGACGACCGACACTTTTCCCAAAGGCGCATCCGCGACCTGCGAGATTGGCGGCAAGAAAGTCAAGATCGCCGGGTTCGCCAAGGGCTCCGGCATGATCGCACCCGACATGGCGACGATGCTGGTTTACATCTTCACCGACGCGGCCATTGACCAGCCGGTCCTGCAAGAGGTTCTGAGCGACCTGACCGGCCCGACTTTCAATGCGATCACCGTGGACGGCGACACCTCCACTTCCGACGCACTGTTGCTGGTCGCTACCGGCAAGGCGGGAAATCCGCCGATCACGTCGGTCGATGCGGCCGGACCGTTCCGCGACGCCCTGCACAAGGTCATGCTGGAACTCGCGCATTTGGTCATCCGCGACGGCGAAGGCGCGACAAAGTTCATCGAGGTTGCCGTCACCGGCGCGGAATCCGATGCCGCCGCCCATACCGTCGGGCTGGCGATCGCCAACTCGCCGCTGGTCAAGACCGCCTTTGCCGGTGAGGATCCGAACTGGGGCCGCATCGTCATGGCGGTGGGCAAATCCGGCGAGTTCGCGGACCGTGACAGCCTGACCATCCACTTCGGCGATATTCTGGTGGCGGAAAAAGGCTGGGTTTCGCCTGATTACCACGAGGAGCTGGGTGCGAACTACATGAAGAACGCAGACCTGAAAGTCAGTGTCGATCTGGGCGTCGGCGAAGGCTCGGCGACGGTCTGGACGTGTGACCTGACGCATCAGTACATCACGATCAACGCCGACTACCGCTCGTGAAAACAGTTCTGGTATCGGCGGTCGCCCTGATCGATCCTGACGGGCGTATCCTGCTGGCGCAACGCCCCGAGGGCAAGTCGATGGCGGGCCTGTGGGAGTTTCCGGGCGGCAAGGTTGAGGCTGGCGAAACCCCCGAGGCCGCGCTGATCCGCGAACTGCACGAGGAACTGGGCATCGAGACATGGGCCAGCTGCCTCGCGCCCCTGACCTTCGCCAGCCATTCCTACGAGGATTTCCACCTGATCATGCCGCTGTTCGCCTGCCGCAAGTGGCAGGGCATCGTCACGCCTCTGGAAGGCCAGCGTCTGGCGTGGGTGCGGTCCGCAAACCTGACCGACTATGAGATGCCGCCGGCGGATAAGCCGCTGGTGGCGATTTTGCGGGACTGGGTGTAGGGGCGGAGACGAAGTTACCTAATCCGCCGCGTTCCAATGTATGGATTTGGCTTGTAGTATCGATCCGCTCAGCGGACTGTTCAGTCTTTCGGAGGTCGCCGGACGGAATCGGACCGCGCTTGCCATCCAGGCTACCGCCGCTCCTTTGGGCTGTGTAGCTCCGAACGCAATTCGTTGAGCTCCGAGCGAAGCGCACGAACTTCGCTCAGCACATGTCCGGTCTCGTTTATCATCGTCTCGCGCTCAGTGTGGGCCTCGTCCAGATGCTGGCTCTGCATTCCGTCGACGATCACCCCTATGAACAGGTTGAGCATCGCGAATGTGCTCACAATAATGAACGGAACAAAAAACGCCCAGGCGTAGGGATACTCTTCCATGACCGGTCGAACGATCCCCATAGACCAGCTTTCGAGAGTCATGATCTGAAACAGCGAGTAGGCCGATGCCCCGATCGTGCCGAACCAATCCGGAAATTGCGTCGCGAAAAGCTTTGTCGCCATGACCGCGAAGACATAGAAAATCAGCCCCAGCAGCAGGGCGATCGACCCCATGCCGGGCAGAGCGTTCATCAGCCCCGTTACGACGCGCCGCATGGAGGGGACCACGCTGACAAGGCGCAGAACCCGAAGGATGCGGAATGCACGGAGAATCGAGAGGTTCCCAGTGGTCGGCAGGAGTGCGATGCCAACCACGGCCAGGTCGAATACCCGCCAGGGATCACGGAAAAAGGCGAGCCGCCGGACGTAGAAACGGAGCAAAAGTTCCAGCACGAAAATGGCAAGGATTGTCCGGTCAAGGATGATCAGCAGGGGACCCGCTGCGGACATCGCGGTCTCGCTCGTCTCGAGGCCGAGCGTGATCGCGTTGACGATAATAAGCGCGATGATCGCGCGCTCGAACAGGCGGGAGTCGACAAGCGAGCGAAGGCGGTTGCGCAGAAGTGTGGGCATGGCAATAATTGATCCTTGGTCGGGTCTCGAACGATCTGAAATATCTTTGTAGGGTTTCCGTCGGCGCCGATGGATGGCCTGCCCGACCGGCACTGTCAAGAGCGAAGGATTCGGTCCGGCAGGTCATCGCTCGGATTGGATGCGCCGCCGCCAGCATGTCCGTTTGTATCACAGCAATCGTCGGAAAGGCGGTCGATCTGAAAACCTGTTTGAGGGGGTTCGAAGACCTCGTTTCAACGCACCTGACGGAAGTCCTTGATGCTGCCGATACCTGGAAAAACGCACGTCTGGCCAGTAAAGGCTTTTCTTTCGACAGCTGTGTCGAGGCCCATCGTTCGCTGGAGTAAAACACGGCTGAACAAAGATATTGGTCACCTGGTAATCCGCGATTCTGATCACCGCTTTGGACCCAGTGAGGTCATCGGAGAAATTGCTCGGCGTTCGGTTCGCACCCCCTAAACCGGCTCCACCCACCCCGACAACTCGCCGCGTAAAATCGCCGCCATCATCCGGATATGATCGTCGCCGTCGTTCAGGCAGGGAATATAGGTAAAATCCTGCCCGCCGGCATGCTCGAAGCTTTCCTTGATCTCTTCGTTGATCTCTTCCAGCGTTTCGACGCAGTCCGATGAAAACGCGGGCGCGATCACGGCGATGCTTTTCTTGTCGGCCTGTGCCAGCCGCGCGACCTCTTCCACCGTGTAGGGTTGCAACCACTCTTCCGGGCCGAATTTCGACTGGAAGGTGATCTTGATTTTGTCGTCGGCCCAGCCGAGGCGCTCTTTCAGCAGGCGCGTGGTCTTCTGGCACTGGCAGTGGTACGGGTCGCCCTCTTTCAGATAGCGCACCGGAACGCCGTGGAAGCTGGTCACCAGAATGTCCGGTTCTTTGTCGAGCTTGGCGTAGGCTGCCTCGACCGATTTCGCCAATGCGTCGATATAAAGCGGGTGGTCGTAATAGGC
The DNA here is from genome assembly GCA_024640245.1 of Paracoccaceae bacterium. Classification (GTDB taxonomy): domain Bacteria; phylum Pseudomonadota; class Alphaproteobacteria; order Rhodobacterales; family Rhodobacteraceae; genus Amylibacter. The sequence continues at coordinate 32,131 of JAHEFH010000009.1, forward strand.
CGGCACCGTGCGGATTGCCGGCTGCCAATTCATTTTCATCAGCGTGCGGAAGGCATGGTCATTGGCAGTCGCCGTCGTCGGTGCGGAATATTGCGGATAGAGCGGAAAGAACACGATCCGGTCGCAGCCCTTGTCTTTCAACCCGCGGATCACGCTGTCGGTCGACGGGTTGCCGTAGCGCATGCAGAAATCGACCTCGACGCGGTCGCCGTAGGCGGCCTTGATTTCCGCCGCCAGCTTTTCCGCCTGCGCGCGCGTGGTGGTCAGCAGCGGGCTCTCGTCGAGTTCATTGTTCCAGATGCCGCGATAGGCCGCGCCCGAGGATTTCGGCCGCTTGGACAGGATGATCAGTTGCAGCAGCGGCTGCCAGAGCCACGGAGAATAGTCGATGACGCGGCGGTCCGACAGGAACTCGTTCAGATAGCGGCGCATCGACCAGTAGTCGGTCGCATCCGGCGTGCCGAGATTGGAAATAATCACCCCAACTTTGCCGAAGCGGACTTTCGGATGGTCGGCTGGCGCATGGGTTGGGCGGGTCGGTTCGGAATACATGTTCATCTGGCTGTCATATCCGTGCGTCGGTTCATGTCAAACATCTTTGAGGTTCGTCTCTGCGGTTCTGGGGCACTTAACGCAGGCGGCACCGAAATCAAGCACCGCCTTTTTCGGGGTTTTTCTCCACGGTGCCCAGCGCCTCGGCCAGGCGTGTCTGCGCCGATCCGGGCCGCAACGGCTTTTGCTGGCCTTGCGAGGGAGCCCAGCCGGTCAGGAACGTCAGGTCAAAGGTCGCCGTGACGCGGCCCTCGTCGTCGGAGAAATGCGTTTGATAAGCCGACAGCGCACGCGCCAGCGTGTCGCGGCGCAGCGCGGTCCTGCGACGGCCTGACAGAGCATTGGTTTCGCCCATGGCGCGCAGGTCGTGCATCAGGTGAAGCGGTGTTTCATAGGAGACGTTGAATTCGAAATGATCGGCCACCGGCAGGGCGAACCCGGCCCTTTGCAGCAAGCCGCCAAGTTCCCGGATATCGCCCATCGGCGCGACGCGGGGGCTGAGGCCGCCCTCGATCTCGCTCTCGGCTTCGGCCATGGCGATGCGCAACTGGTGCAGCGTCTGGCCGCCGAAAAAAACCGCGATCATCAATCCATCCGGTTTGAGAGCGCGGCGCATCTGCACCAGTTGCCCGACAGGATCGTTGGCCCAGTGCAGCGACATGGCGTGGATGATCAGGTCGCAGGATCCCTCGGTCAGATCGAGCACCTCGTCATCCGTGATGTATCTGGCGTCCGGCCCCATGACCTGCGACCATATTTCCGGCTTCCAGCCGATCACGGCGATCTCGGTAAACGACCTGTTAACCTCTTCCAGTCTTTCTGAAACCAGCGATGCTGCTTCGGCGTGCAGGAACCACGCTTCGGCATCACGGTCAGCGGATCG